>CAVVZG010000147.1:0-22837 GCA_963752205.1 Bryobacterales bacterium
TGAGAACGTTGTGCGATCCCGCCGCCGCCACTTCTAAAGCGCGCTTGGCAGTATTTTGCCCGCGGACATCTTTGAAATCCGAAACCGTCGCGGAGCGGTCCAATCCGGGCACGGCCAACGCGCGCGCCACCGGCTGAAACTTATCTGACTGCTGTAAGAACGCCACCACCTCGGCCAGATGCTGCAAGGCGAACACGCGGACGCCTCCTGCCATCGCCGCCTCGGCCCCGTTTTCCGCGGGCACCACCAGATTCCGCAGCCCCATCTTCTGCGCGGCCACCGCGATCGACAGCGCGCCCCGCACCGGCCGCAACGTGCCATCGAGCGACAACTCGCCCACGAACAGATGATCGTCGGGAGGCGTCACCACGCCCATCGCTCCCAAAATCCCCAGCGCCATCGGCAGATCGAAGCCGGCGCCCTCTTTTTTGACATTCGCCGGCGCCAGATTAATGGTGACGGACTTGTTTGGATACCCAAACCCCGAATTGAGCAGCGCGCTCTTGATGCGCTCGCGGCTCTCGCGCACGGCGACGTCCGGCATGCCGACGGTGATGAAGTCACGCCCCGCCCCCGGGTACATATCCACCTCGACGTCGATAAAATGCGCGTCGATTCCAAATACCGCAGCCGAACGAGTCCGCGAAAGCGCCATCAAACACTAGTGGCGCGCGGGCCCGATTCCTCGCAACTTATATAATCACTTTGAGGGCAAAATGTGCAGAAACATCAAGACGCTTTTCAACTTCGACCCGCCCGTCACCGAGGAAGAGGTGCGCGCCGCCTCGCTCCAGTTCGTAAGGAAGATCAGCGGCCTCAACAAGCCCTCGAAGGCAAATGAGGCGACCTTCCAGGCGGCGGTAGATGAAATCGCCGGCGTTTCCACCCGCCTGCTGTTCTCCCTCCAAACCACCGCCCCGCCCAAAAACCGCGAAGAGGAAGCCCTGAAAGCTAAAGCCCGCGCCGCCGAGCGGTTCGGAGCCGCCTAAATCATCGGTGCAGGGGGCCCTCGATCGCCTCTAGCAATTCTCCGATGCAATCGTAGCTCAGCCCGGGAGGAAGGCCCATTGCCTAAGCCCGCTGCTCTTCCACAGACCGCTCCGCCATCTCCCCGATAATCGGCAGCCGGTAGTGCTCCGAGTGGCTCACCTTGATGATCATCACGATCCACGCCGCCAGCACCAGCAAATGCAGCAATCCGCCTAGCGGCCCGAACGCATGCCCCATCCCGATCATGCTGAAACGCAGCGCGGGCGACACCACCCAATCCACAATCAGCCACGCCACGAACAGATACAGACCCTGAAACGCGTGAAACCGCACCTCGCGCGCATCCGGAGTATCGCGCCTATAGCGCCGGCTGGCCAGCACAATAATCGCCGCGATCCACCCCAGCCACGGGATGTAGCACAGCAGCGCCGCGTTCTTGCCGCTCATCTCGCCCAGGAAATCTGAATTCGGCGCCTGCCCCGCGGCCCCTGCCGTCGGCCCGCCCGGCGTCACCGGCTGCGGAGCACCGCAAATCGCGCAGAACTTATCCGCCGTTCCCGCCGGCTTCCCGCATTTGCAACAAAAAGGCATTTCGATTTTTGTCCGACTCTATTATCCTGTACGATACGGGCATGAGAGAAGTTCCCCTCAAGCGGCCGGTCCTGGTACAGGTTCTCTTACTAGCCTGGCTTGCTGCTTCCGCCCAGGCCGCCAAAACCCTGGACATTTATTTCATCGATGTCGAAGGAGGCCAGTCCACTCTCATCGTCCCGCCCTCCGGCCAGGCCCTGCTGATCGACACCGGTTACGCCGGCAACAGCGGGCGCGACGCCATCCGCATCTCCGCCGCCGCCAAAGCCGCCGGGGTCAAGAAAATCGACACGCTCCTGATCACCCATTTTCACGCCGACCACGTCGGCGGCGTGCCCAACCTATTGGAGCGCCTCCCTGTCGCGAATTTCCTCGACCATGGCCCCAGCGTGGAAGACGAAGACAAGTATCCCGAGCCGTATCAAAAGGCGTTCGGCAGTTCGCCGCACAAAGTCATCGCCCCCGGCGACAAAATCCCCATCAAGGGCCTGGACATCACCGTCCTAACCGCCGCCGGCCATCACCTCGATCGCGCGGGCGAAGCAAATCCCTATTGCGCCGGCCTAGCACCCGTCGCAGGAGAAACCGGCGAGAATCCACAATCCGCCGGCGTACTCATCCAATACGGCAAGTTCCGTTTCGTAGACCCGGGCGACATTATTTGGAACGAAGAGTTCGCCCTCGAATGCCCCGATAACAAGGTGGGGAAAGTAGACGTCTATCTGACCGCCCACCACGCCACCCATGTGTCCCCGAAATCCGTCTACGCCTTGGCCCCGCGCGTGATCGTGATGGACAACGGCGCTCGTAAAGGCGGCGTCCCCGACGCTTGGAACCTGCTGCACGCCATGCCCGGCTTAGAAGACATCTGGCAGCTGCACTTCTCCGTCACGGGTGGCAAAGACCACAACCCCGCCGACCCCTTCATCGCGAATCTAGAAGAGCAAGGCCCAAGCTCGTACCTGAAGCTGTCCGCCTCCGAAGACGGCTCCTTCACGCTCTTCAACCCGCGCAACAAATACAGCAAAACCTACCCAGCCAAGTAGTATCCTCCCATCGGCAAATTCTGCCGATCACGTATCCGCTCTCCTCTCGATCCCCTCGCGATTCATGCGCTTCCCGCTTTGCCTTTAGCTCCATCCGTACCATCCACGTGCATACTGCGGACGTAGTAAAAGTCTGCGCAGGCTGATCGTTGTTATTTAGTGGAATCCGCGCCCGTTGAGAAGCGGGCTAGCCGTCCTGGAGACATTGTAGAAAGGGCGGGACAGGAAAGAGAATCGATTCTCGAGGTATATACAAGCGTCGTGAGAGCGGCGCAAGGTTACCGCAGGAGGAAATTGGAGAGAGCTGATGCCGGTTGATTCAGTACCTTTTTAGAGACCGGCGGGCCGCCTGTTTCCTCCCCACTCCGGTGGGCTGCGTTCGAACGCAGCCCGCCGCGAAACGATTCGAGCTTCAAAGCAAGCACAGCCGCAGTGTCTCTATTCCCCTAAACCTCCGTGTATCCTGGAGGTTGCTCCTTTCCTCGTCAACTTATTTCGTATTTCTGGTGGCGATTTTTCTGCTCTACTGGCCGCTGGCCCGGGTGCGCGCCGTGGCGCTCGCCCTCATTCTGCTGGCCAACTATTTCTTCTACGCCAAATGGGACCTCCATTACCTGGCGCTGATCCCCGCCGCCTCCACCTGCGATTTCCTGTTCGGCCTCGGCCTGCAATCTTCGAAATCGCCCTGGGTCTCTCCGTGGATCCGCCGCCTGCTGGTCACGGCCAGCATCGTGATGAACATAGGACTGCTAGCAGTACTGCGCTACGCCCCTGCGCATACGCTGATCCTGCCCCTGACACTTTCCTTCTACGTCTTCCAAGCGCTCACGTATACGATCGATATTTACCGCGGCGACGCCAAAGGCACCAAAAGTTATCTGGCCCATCTCGCCGCCGTCTCCTTTTTCCCCACCACGCTCGCCGGACCCATCACGCGCGTTTCTTCGCTGATCGATCAATTCGAAAAGCGCAAACCGCTCGACCCCGCCGACGGCAGCCGGGCTTTGTTCCTGATCGGCATGGGCCTGATGAAGAAGTTGCTGATCGCGGATTACTTGTCGAGCAACCTGGTCAACCGCGTCTTCGATTTCCCCACGCTCTACACCGGCGCCGAAACGCTGATCGCCGTCTACGCTTACGCTCTGCAAATTTATTACGATTTCTCCGGCTACACCGACATCGCCATCGGCTCCGCACTCCTGCTCGGCATCAAGCTGCCGCCCAATTTCAACCGCCCCTACGCCGCCGAAAACATCGCCGATTTCTGGCGCCGCTGGCACATCTCGCTATCCAACTGGCTGCGCGATTATCTGTATTTTTCTTTGCCCGGCAAGCGTTCGAAAGTCTTCAGCTATGTGAATCTGGTGATCACCATGGTGATCGGCGGCCTGTGGCACGGCGCCAATTGGAACTTCGTCATCTGGGGCGCGCTCCACGGATTCGGCTTGGCCTTCGTTCGCCTATGGCAGACGCAATCCAAAACCAGCGCGGCCGCGAGCCCGCTCTGGCGCTACGGCAGCATCGTCCTCACCTTCCACTACGTCACCTTCGCCTGGATCTTTTTCCGCGCTCCGAACTTCGAAACCGCCATGTCGATCCTGGGCCGCATCGCGTCCTTCACCGTCTCGTTCGCGAATATCTCGGCCCCGCTGGCGATGGTCCTGCTGATTGGTATCCTGGCGCATTACGTTCCCAAGAAATGGTATGACTGGAGCCAGGCGATCTACATTCAAGCTCCGTTCTACGCTCAGGCCGGCGTTCTGGCGCTTTTAGTGTTGGGTTTACAAAACGTAGTCCAAAGCGGCTCTGCGCCGTTTATCTATACGAAATTCTGATGCGACCAGAGATCCCAGTTAAGACCACGCTCACCGTCGTCACCTTCGTGGCGCTGCTGATGGTCCCGCAGGCATTCCCGTCGCTGCGCAACTACATGTCGATCGAGCCCAAGAGCGCCGCTACGGTTTTGAACTTGCCCGTGAGGTCCGCGCCTTCCGAAGCGCGAGTCGATCCGCTTTCTTCGCCCGGCAATTTGAGCCAGGCGATGAACCAGCAACTGGTGGCGAAAGCTCCCAAGAACCTGATCGATCCCAACCATGTGCTCGATCACTTCTACGCCGCGCTGCTCAAAGGCGAAGGCGTCCATATCATTCATTACGGCGACTCGCCCACCACCGCCGACCTCATCACCGCCGACGCCCGCGCTCTCTTTCAACATGAATTCGGCGACGGCGGCGTAGGTTTTGTGCTGCTCGCGCGCCCCTGGGCCTGGTACAACCGCCGCGGCGTCGAGATGTCGGCCTCCAACTGGAAGATCGACATCGGCGGAAATTCTCAGCTCAAGGACGGTTTGCAGGGATTGGGCGCCGTCAGCTTTCGCGGCGCTCCCGGAGCCGTCGCGCGCTGGAAAGTGAAGGACGCCGCCCATCGTAGCGTGGAGATCGCTTACTTGGTCGAGCCGCAGGGCGGCGCTTTCGCGGTCGAGGCCGACGGCCAATCTATCGGCACCGGTTCGTCAGCGTTGACGCCCGGCGCGGAAGCGTTCACCCCCGGCTTCACCGCTTTTGATATCCCCTCCGGCGCGGCCGAAATCACTCTCAAAGTCACCAGCGGCTCCGTGCGTTTCTACGGAGCCGACTTCCGCAAGGGCAGCGGTGTGGTTTATAGCAGTCTGGGCGTCAACGGCGCCAACGTCACGCTGCTTTCAAACGTCTTTAACGAGGCCCATTGGGCCGCTGAACTGCACCACTACAAACCCGACCTGATCATCGTGAACTACGGCACCAACGAGAGCGGCTTCCCCAATTTCGTCGATACCACATGGGGCCGCGAAATGCGCAAAGCCGTCGCCCGCCTGCAGCGCGCGATGCCGGAAACGTCCATCTTATTGATGAGCCCCATGGATCGCGGGACCAAAACTTCCAGCGGCGAGATCGACACCATTCCCACCATGCCGCGCCTGGTTGCGACAGAGTCCAAGATCGCAGCCGACACCGGTGTGGCGTTTTTCAATACTTATGAAGCCATGGGAGGCGCCGGCACCATGGGCCGCTGGTACACGTCGGAACCGCGCCTGGTGGGCTCGGATTACATTCATCCCATGCCCGCCGGTGCGAGAATTGTAGGAGAGCTTTTGTTCACGGCCCTGCGCCAGGGTTTCAACGAGTACAAATTGCAAGAGCTAAAACAAAAGATCGTCGAGCAGGCGGAAAGAACCAACCGGGAAGCGAGTCAACGTCCCTAATGCGAATGCTGCCCGCCATCGCGCTGACCGTTGCCGCGGCCCTTACGGCTGCCGCGCAGACCGCCACTCCGGCTGCAGCCCCAGCCCCAACCCCGGCCAAGAAGGTCATCAAGAAGGTCGCGGCAAAGAAACCGCCCAAGCGCCCGCCGACTCCGCGCTCTAGCGTCAGCGCCGCGACCCGCACTGAAGCGCACGAAGGCGTGATCGAAAAAGTTTCCAAAGGCGCCGAGCTTCCCGTCGAAAACGCCGCTGCGCTGGTTCCCTTCTTCGAACAGCTCTACCGCCAGCAGCACGGCGAAATCACCGGCCCGCTGCGCGCGCTGCATTATGGCGATTCGCACGTAGCCGCCGATGAATGGACCGGCGACATCCGCGAACATCTGCAGATGACCTTCGGTGACGGCGGCAGCGGCTATTCCATCGCCGGACGCCCCTGGAATTCTTACCGGCGCTTCGACGTCAAGAGTGGTTCAACCCGGGGTTGGCACAGTGATGGTTTGGTGGGCCGCAGGGGCGACGGCATCTACGGCCTGGGCGGCGTCAGCATGTCGACCAGCACGCCGCACCAGTCCATTTTCCTGCTCGCCGACGGCCAGCGCTTTGAGCTTTATTACCTCCAACAACCCGGCGGCGGCGCGGTTCAAATTTACGATAACGGCGCGCCGGTCGAGCGCGTTTCGACGGACGGCGAAACCGCTCCCAACTATTTCCACTACGACGCCCAGCCCGGCCAGCATCGCTTGGAAGTAGAAACGCTGGATCACGCTCCCGTGCGCCTCTTCGGCTGGGTCGCCGAGAAACCCAGCGGGGTGACCTATGAAGCGCTGGGCATCAACGGCGCGCAAGCGTCCACGATTTTGAACTGGAATGGCGCGGTGCTGAAGTCCAATATCGAGCGGCGCAATCCCGCGCTGATCGTGCTCTCCTACGGCACCAACGAAGCCGGACGCAAGGACTGGACGATTGAAACCTACCGCGGCATGTTCGCGCACCTGATCGAGCGTCTGCGCACCGACGCGCCCACCGCGACCATCTTAGTGATCGGCCCGCCTGATCGCTCGATCAAAGTGCGAGGCAAAGGTTGGGTGACTCTCGACGGCATGGACACGATCGTCGAAGCTGAGCGCCAGGCAGCCTTAGCGCAAGGCTGCGCCTTCTGGGACCAGCGCGCGAAGATGGGCGGCAAGGGTTCCATCCGCCAATGGGTGCAAGCCGGCATGGCGCAAGGCGATTACACGCACCTCACAGCCCCCGGCTACCACATGATCGGCGACGCCGTGTTCCGCGACCTGATGAGCGAATACGATCTGTTCGTGAAAGCGCGCGAAGCGCTAGCCGTCGCACCGAACCTCAGCCAGCCGTAGCGCTCAGACTCAGCGCGGTTCTGCTATCCTCAAACGCACGCATCGGCGTGGACCGGAGGAAACTGCGAAATGTGCCAACACTCAAGGTATCTGTTGGTCGCGATGGTTCTGGCGCTGGCTGCGGCGCCGGCGCGCGCCGACGTCGTGGTGGTGCAGGATTTAGGCGCCGCAGATCCAAATTCTTTAGGCTTTACCGGCGCCTTCGGAGGACCGGCCCCCGGCAGCGCCGTGAATGGCGGTTGGGCCATTCCATCCGGCCCGTGGAATACCAACTATGCCATCCACAATCTTACGGCGACTCAAGTGTCTAGCCTCAGTGCAGCGCCCACATGGACGCTTACGGCGACGTTTAGCAATCTGTCCACCAATACATTGCCGACTTATCCGGGAGCACCCGATAGCTGCGGTTCCTACGCCTCCGTGTCCTTTAACGGGATTCGCTTCGATCTCGGAATACGCTCCGACGGTCTGGGAAATCAAATCCTTTCCCTCGACCCGTTCACCGGCGGTCCCCAATACACCATCAAAGGCCTCGGGACCAACCCCGTCACGCTGTCTATCGTCTATAACAACGGGAGCCACACCGCCGACGCGTACGTCAACGGGGCGGCGGTAGTCTTCGGTTATGCCGGAGGCTCCCAATACACCGGTAGCGCTACTTTCTTCGGCGGCGAAAACGCCATCTTCACGAATTTCGAGCTGTCTTACGCCACCGGCCCGAGCCTCATCGGCTCGATGCCGCACCTGGCGGCCGAGGAAAATTGGACCACGACCTTCACGTTGGTCAATAAAGGATCGGTAACGGCGCAGGCGCAGTTGAGCTTCTTCGGCGACCCGGCGGACGCGAGCGGGAACGGTCCGCTGACGCTGCCAGTGGTATTTCCGCAGCAGACGTCGTCGCAGCCAACGCCGGTCTCCGCCGTCAACCAAGCCGTAACAGGCAATGCTTCGCTGATCATCGCCACGGCGGGCCCGCAAACTCCTCCTGTGGAGGTCGGCTCGGCGCAACTGACGGCCACGGGTGCAATGGATGGGTTCGCGATTTTCCATTTGATTCCCGGCGCGCAGGAGGCTGTGGTCCCCATGGAAACGCGGAATGCGGGCTCCTATATCCTGGCCTTTGACAACACCAGTGGCGTGGTGCTGGGCGCGGCGGTGGCCAACGTTTCGGCGAACGCGGGCAACGTTGGAATTGTGCTGCGCGACGATACCGGCGCGCAGATTGGAACGGGCTCGATCCCCATTGCCGGCAACGGGCACACTTCGTTCGTGCTGTCGGATCCCACCAGCGGCTTCCCCGTCACCGCGAACAAGCGCGGCACCATCGAATTCGATACTCCCGCGGGCGGCCAGATCAGCGTGCTGGGCATTCGCACCACGCCGCTGGGAACCAGCAACACTCTCACCACCATCCCCGCGCTGGCGAATGTGGGGACTGCCGGCGGAAGCATTGCCCACATCGCTACCGGCAATGGCTGGCAGACCACCTTCGTGCTGGTGAATACCGGAACCAGCTCGGCGCAGGTGAATTTGAATTTCTTCGCCGACTTGACCGGCGCTGCGCTGACGCTGCCGATTTCGTTTCCGCAACAAGGCAGCGCCGTTTCCAATGCCTCTTCCGTCACGCAAACCTTGGCGGCCGGCGCGAGCCTATTGGTCCTCAGCGCCGCCCCGGCATCGGATCCGTCGCCCACCACCGGCTCAGCCCAGCTCACCACCACTGGGAATGTCGGCGGCTTTGTGATCTTCCGCTACAACCCCAATGGCCAGGAAGCGGTGGTGCCGCTGGAGAGCCGCAACGCCAGCGGGTTTCTTCTGGCTTTCGACAACACGGCCGGCACTAGCACCGGCATCGCGATCAACAGCGTTGCGCCGGGAGCCAGGCAAATACCGGTTATCGTACGCGACGACACCGGCGCGCAAATCGCCATCGATACGCTTACCTTACAATCCAACGGTCACCTGGCCTTTACGCTGGTGACCGACAAATATCCGCAGACCGCCAACATCCGCGGCACCATCGAGCTCGACGCCCCGCTCAACACCCAAATCGGCGCGCTGGGCATCCGCATCCCGGTCACGCATACGTTCACAACCCTGCCAGCATTGGCGAAATAGTAACCCGTCGCGTTCCTCGCGCTGCTCGTCTACAATGAACGTTCCGGTTTTGAGGAACACGACTATGAAAAGTTTTCTGATCCGAACTACAACCTGCGCGGCATTGGCGATGACGGCGGCGTTCTTCTATCTGCCGGCATCGCGGGCGGAGAGCGGCGGACCCAAGTATGAGGTCGATGTCACATGGCCCAAGCCGCTGCCGGATCGCTGGGTCATCGGCGGTTTGGGCGGCGTGTGCGTGGATGCGCAGGATCACGTGTTTCTGCTCAACCGCCAGGATGTGCTCGAAGGAGATTTGAACGCCGGGCATCTGGCGCCGCCGGTGATTGAGCTCGATTCCGCGGGCAAGCTGATCAATTCCTGGGGAGACACGAAATTGCTCGACCCGCGCCTGCACAGTTGCACCTTCGACAAGGACAACAACATGTGGATCGGCAGCGCGCCCTCCGGCATGATCCAGAAATATTCGCACGACGGCAGCAAGTTGCTGCTGCAGATTGGCAAGAAAGGCGTGTTCGATTCCTCCGACGGCACCGTCAAAGGGCAGCCGCTGAATTCCGACGCCGCTGTGTTCTTTATGCCATCCAGCATATTTGCCGATCCGAAAAACGGCGACATTTACGTGTCCGATGGCGAGGGCGCGGGCGGCAACCGGCGCATTGCAGTGCTGGATCGCGAGGGGAAATTTCTACGCCAGTGGCAGCCGGAGGGCATGAAAACAGTGCACTGCTTGAGCGTCGCAAATGACGGCCTGGTTTACGTTTGCAATCGCGATAACGCGCGGCTGCAGGTTTACGACAAGATGGGGAACTTCAAGAAGAACATCGAGATTCCCTGGACGCCGTACACGCCGCCGGCCGACGGCAAGGTGAAGGAAAGCGGGGGCGCGGCGGTGTCGCTCGATCTCTCGCGCGATCCCAATCAAAAGTTCATGTACCTGATCAACCAGAACAGCGCGCTGATCGAAGTGATGGATCGCGAGTCCGGCAAGATCCTCGCAAGCTTCGGGCGTGCCGGGCATTTTCCGGGCGAATTCGACCAGCCGCACGGCATTGCGGTCGATTCCAAAGGCAATGTTTATGTGGCGGAAAATCGCGGCAGACGCATTCAAAAATTCAAGCTAGTGAGCCAATAAGCTTGGCTTATTGGGCCTTGCGGGGCTTCCTGCCAAGTGATAATCTACGGCAGACTGGAGAACCATTCATGATCAGGCTATTCACCATTGCACTATTAGGGACGCTGCTAGGCGCGTCTATTTTCGCCCAGCAAAACGCCGTGACGCCGCCGCATACCAATTTGAAGGTGGGCGATGCGGCTCCCGATTTCACGCTGCCAGCCACCAATGGCGACAAAGTGACGCTATCCAGTTTCCGCGGCAAAGCTCCGGTGGTGCTGGCGTTCTTCCCGGCCGCGTTCACCGGCGGCTGCACTAAGGAAATGCTGGGTTACCAGGCCAGCCTGAGCAAGTTCGAAGGCGCGTCCACGAAGATCTTCGGCGTGAGCGGCGACAACATTCCGTCGCAAAAAGAATTTGCGAAGCAGTTGAACGTCGCCTTCCCGATTCTCAGCGATTTTGCCACCCGCAAAGTGATGGCGGATTACGGCGTGCTGCTGCCCAACCTGGGCATGGCGAACCGCACCACTTTCGTGATCGATAAAGACGGCAAGATCGTGCACATCGAAGAAGGCAGCGGCGCGATCGATCCGTCCGGCGCCGAGATGGCGTGCAGCAAGCTGGCACATAATAAGTAGTCGAGAAATAAAAGGAGCTGCTATGAAAAGCGTAAGGGGAGTTGTAATTGCCGGAGCCGTGTGCGTTCTATCGGCGGGGATGTGTTTCGCGGATGGGCCTCCGGGATGGGCTTATGGTTTCCCGCCGGGACCCGCGGCGCCGGCTGCTCCCGCGGCCGCGCCCGCAGCGGCGCCCGCTCCGGACACCACGCCGCGGCATCTGCCCGGCAATAACCTGGAATTTACGCGCGCACAGATTGCGAACGGCTTTGGGCCCGCCGATTGGTATCCCGAAGATCATCCGCAGATGCCCGATATTGTGGCCCACGGCAAGCGGCCGGAAGTGCGTGCGTGCTCTCTGTGCCATTATCCGAACGGCAAGGGCCGCGCGGAAAACGCCGGCGTGAGTGGGTTAAACAACGCGTACTTCATCCAGCAAATGATGGATTTCAGGAACGGCGACCGCAAGAGCTCCGAGCCGCGCAAGGCCAACACCAACGCCATGATCGCCATCGCCAAAGGCATGACAGAGGACGAAATCAAACAGGCCGCGGAATACTTTGGCGCGATCAAGTGGACCACGCCGTGGATCAAAGTAGTGGAATCGAAAACGGCGCCGAAGACGCGCATCCAGGGCGGCTTGTTCCTAGCGCTGGAAGGCGACGAGAAAGAACCGTTGGGCCAGCGCATCATCGAAGTGCCGGTGAATGCGGAAGCCACCGAAGTGCTGCGCGACCCACGCTCCGGCTTCATCGCCTATGCGCCGATGGGCAGCTTGAAAAAAGGCGAGGCGCTGGCAAAGACCAAGCAGTGCGCGGTGTGCCATGGAGCGGATCTCAAAGGGATCGGCCCCGTGCCGTCGATCGCGGGCCGTTCGCCCAGCTACCTGATGCGGCAGATGTACGACATGCAGACGGGCGCGCGCAAAGGCTTGTGGACCGGGCTTATGAAGCCGGTGGTGGCGAATCTGAGCGAAGAAGATCTGCTGTTCCTTTCAGCTTACGCAGCTTCGCAGACGCCGTAGAACAATGAGGACCGCTATGTTAAAAAGTTCGGGATGGTTTGCACTCGGATTAACGCTTAGCGGTCTCCTTGCCGCGGAGACGTTGACTCCGCCTACGGCGGCGCAGCGTACTCCTCGCGCCAGCAACATGGATCTGGTGGGTTATAACGACCTGCAATCGCGGAGCGCGTATCAGCCTGTGATTCAGAAGCAAGGCGACCGCTGGATCGCTTACATCGGCCATCACGGCGGCGAAGCGATGAACCCGCAGACCGGCAAGATGGAGCCCAACGGCACTTCCATCGTCGACGTCACCGATCCCAAGCATCCTAAATATCTGATCCACCTTCCAGGCGAGCCCAAAGACCGCGCGGGCGAAATTGGCGGTGCGTCGATGGTGCGCGTGTGCAGCGGCAACGATCTGCCGCACGGCGACAAGGGCAAGTTTTATTTGCTGCGCGATTTCGGCAACAGCGCGCACGAAATCTGGGATGTGACCGACCCGGCCAAGCCCAACCGCATCACGGTGGTTGTCAGCGGCCTGCGCGACACGCATAAGAATTGGTGGGAGTGCGACACCGGCATTGCGTATCTGGTCTCCGGCCCGGTGGGCTGGCGCACACCGCGCATGATGCAGATTTACGATTTGAGCGATCCCGCGAAGCCCGTCTTCATTCGCAATTTCGGTTTGCCGGGGCAGGAACCGGGAGCCAAAGGCCCCACGCCCGGTGGTCTGCACGGGGCGTTTTCCACCGGCCCCAAAGGGCAATCGCGTGTACTTGGCCTACGACAACGCGCGCAACGGCGTCATCGAAATTGTGGATCGCGAAAAACTATTGAACGGCCCCAAGGAACCCACTGAGGAGAACTTGAAGTATCCCATCATCGGCCGCGTCGACTTACCGGACGACATGGGCGCGCACAACATTGTTCCGATGCTGCACATGTCACTTTCAGAGTTCTCCAATCAAAAATTTGGAAAAACGAAAGACTTCATGCTGCTGATTGGCGAGACCACGCCTAACGAATGTAACGAATACCGGCAAATGGCGCGGATCTTCGACATCACAACGGAATCGAAACCAATAGGCGTTTCGACGTGGACGGTGCCGGAGGACAGCGGCAACTTCTGCTCCGCCGGCGGGCGTTTCGGCACGCACTCGACCAACGAAAACCTCACGCCGATCTACGCCAACCGCGTGGTGTTCGTCGCGCATTTCAACGCGGGCGTGCGCGCGGTCGATATCCGCGATCCCTACAAGCCCAAGGAAATCGGCTACTACATCCCGGCCATCACCGATAAAACCGACAAGCGCTGCGTCGGCGAAGGCGCTGCCCAGAACTGCAAAGTGGCGATTCAGACCAACAACGTCGACGTCGACGACCGCGGCTACATCTACGCCGTTGACCGCGCGAACACCGGGATGCACATCGTCGAACTCACCGGCTCCGCGCGACAGGCGGCGGACTTCAGCAAAGCGGTCAAATAGAAGCTAAGCCGGCACGCCTTCGACGATCGACACCGGAGACGCTGTCGGAATCACGCGATGCAAGCGCCAGCCAGACGCGGCGAATAGATCGCGGAACTGCTGCTCGGTGCGCTCGCGGCCACCCGGCAATAGCATCATTTCCAGATCCAGGATTTTGCCGAAGTCAGGATCGTTGCCGGGCTTGATCACGCTATCCGCCACCAATAGTTTGCCGCCGGGATTCACGCCTTTGCGGCAGCCCGTGAGAATCTTTACGCAGACGTCATCCGGCCAATCGTGAATGATGTGCTTCATGATGTAGGCGTCGTAACCCGCCGGCATGGATGTAAACATGTCGCCCGTGAGCAGCGTGCAGCGGTCCATCACAGGCGCGAGCGGGCCTTGGCGAGCTCCTTCAATGACCGATGGAATCTCATAGAGCGCACCCTTCATTTGCGGATTGCGCTGCAGGATGGTCGCCAGCAGTAATCCATGGCCGCCGGCCACATCCACCAGCGAATGGATGCCTTCAAACGAATACGCGTCGGCGACAGGAGGGCTGTCGATGGTGGAGATCGCGGTCATGCCTTCGTTGAAGATCTGCGCCGCCTCGCGATGCTCCTGCAGATACTCGAAGACAGGTTTGCCATAGACTTCTTCTATCGCTGGCTTGCCGGTTCTCACGCTGTACTCCAAGTGATCCCAAGTGCGCGAGATCACTTCGAGGCCGCCCATGATGGCGAACCCGCGAAGGCTGGGGCGGGCGTCGCTGCGCAGCACTTCCGACATGGGCGTTTGCGAAAACTTTCCATCCGCGCCCTCGGCCGTCAAGCCCACGCTTGCGGCGGCACGCAAAAAACGGTAGAGCGAATCGGCATTCGCGCCCACTGGGCCGGACAGTTCCTCGGCGGTCTTGGGACCGGCTTCCAGGTGATCGGGTATTCCAAGTTTCGCCATCACGGAAACAATACTTCCAGCCCTGCGCGCCATGGTGAGTTGGAGAACGCTCACGTGCGGCGGGGGTGCTTGCGGTTGAGGAGTCATTGTTGGATTTTAACCGATCCCCAGTTCGTCCACCCGTTCGAGCGGCGTTCCGCAGCGGCGGCAGATGAGTGAGGCGCAATCGCCGCAGGCCAGTGGATCGCTCACCGGTTGCTGGCAGCGCGGGCAGTAGTAATCGGTTGAAGGCTTCGTGGATGAAGTTAGGTCCATACTGTTAGACTAACGTTCAGAACGTCTGTGGTCATTCCCCGATTTTTCGGCCCGCGCCGTGCCGCGCTGCTGCTCCTGATCTGCGGTGCTCTCGCTATCGCTTCTTGCCATTCGTCGAAGCGCAGCTCCGGCAACGCTTCCGAGCTGCCCTCCATCGGCATCGCCTACGTGGGCCCGGTCAGCATGAATCTGCGGCAGGATCTGGCTGCGAAATCTCCCGGTGTCACCGAGGTAAAACATGGAGATCGCCTGGATATTATCGAAGTCCGCCGGCGCCTGGTGCGGGTGCGCACGGTCGATGGAATCGAAGGCTGGGTGGACGCGAATCTGCTCTTGAGCGCGCAGCAAATGGACGAGTTGCGCAAGCTGGCGGACGACGCTGTCAAGCTGCCGTCGCAAGGCGCGGCCACGGTTTTCGAAGCTCTGAATATGCATAGCGAGCCTAACCGTTCGTCGCCAAGCTTCCATCAGATTCCGGAAGGCGGGTCCGTCGAAGTGCTGGCTCATCGCGCGACTCCTCGGGTTGCGGCGCGGCCGAAAGCGGCGGCGCTGGCCAAGGCCGTAGCGGTTCCCAAGGCTGCAAAATCGAAAGAGTCAAAGAAGGCCGCGGCGATGCTGCTGCCGCCGCCCGCTCCTCCGGCGCCGCCGGCTAATTGGGAGAAGATGTCGCGTCCGCGCGCCAGCGATCTGCCGGATTATGCGGCTCCCGAAGCACCGCCTCCGCCGTCGCTCGATGACTGGGATCTGGTGCGTACGAAGGACGGGACGGCGGGCTGGGTGCTGGCACGCATGCTCTACATGTCGGTTCCGGATGATGTGGCGCAATACGCCGAGGGCAATCGCATCACCTCCTATCTTTCGATCGGCGATGTGCAGGACGGCGGCCAAGTGAAGCACAACTGGCTGTGGACCACCGCGGCCAGCAGCCTCAAGACGGCCGAGTTCGATAGCTTCCGTGTGTTCGTGTGGAGCAAAACGCGACATCGCTACGAGACGGCTTTTATCGAGCGCAACGTCACCGGTTTTTTCCCGGTGGAAGTGGCGGACGTGCCCGTCGACAAGAAGGCGAGCGGCGCGCCGGAGAAAGGATTTTCGCTGCTGGTCGAGGATAAAGACGGAGCGCTCTACAAGCGAACTTACGGCTTCAGCGGGTATCACGTGCGCTTGATTTCGAAAACCGCCGTAGTGCGAAGCGAGGCCTCGACTGCCGCGGGACCTATATCCGTTGTAGAGAGCCAGCCCAGCCAAGCGAAGCCGACGGAAGGCTGGTGGCGCAGATTTATGCGGCGCTGGCGCGGACGCTGATTACTGTTTCTTCCAGTAGTAGCGCAGGCCCACGTAAGGGCCCCACACGCTGCCGATATCGTACTCGTCAGCTTTGGGATTGGTCTTGTAGTGCAGGTAGCGTCCGCCGGCCAACAATTCAAAATGCTTTACACGATAGGCGACAGAGACTTCCAGATCCCCCAACACCTGTTTGTGCGGCAGCGCGAAGCCGGAGGCGCGCGCTTCCCAGCGGAAGTGCGAGGAGAGCGTGTGCTCGATGCCCAGGCCGAGGGTGGGGAAGAAGAACGATTTGGTGGCGGTGGCGGGGTTTATGTTCACCAGGTCGCCGCTGGAGTCGGTCTGGAAATCGTCCACTTCGTTGGACACGCTGATGCGCTGGACTTCGTAGAGCGTCTTCAGGCGGATTTCGGCATCGCCGCGTTTCCAGAAGTAGGTGAGGTAGTCGTAGGACAATTTAAAAGCTTGGATGCGGTAACGCGTGGCGAGCAGATCGCCGCCGGTGATGGTTTGTCCGAATAGATTCAGATTCGGCGTGGCGACGGAGAAACCGGTGCTCTGATCCTGGAAGTAGGAGCCGCGCAAAGTACCGTTCGGGGAGACCGGAACGATCAGCATGCCGCCAATGGCGTTCCCAGGTTTGCTCAGGTATTGGAAGTCGCCCGGCATGCCGGTGGTGTCGCCCGCGCCGCCGCGCACCAGCGGATCCGAGCCGCGGGGGAGCCAATAATACACTTCGCCGGACAAACCGGTTCCGGTGTTGACCTTAGAGGAAACTTCTTGCGGCGGCCGCAGGGTGGCGGAGGGCGTGGACGCCGTGGGCGCAGTGGCCGGTGGCACCGTCTGGTCTTGAGCTTGGCCGGGAGGCGGAGCGGGAGCTTGCGTGGGGCTTTGATTTTGAGCCCAAACGGCGGCCGCTGCGAGCAGCAGGCAAAGTAAGACAGTCTTCAAACTTGACTTCACGAGTTCCTCATACAGTTAATATGTTGGGCCAGAAGAGGGGATCGCGATTTTCGCGCGACCACACGCACAGACCACCAATGCTTACGCTGGTTCTCCAGTTTAGCAGATGGCGCCGGGTTCAAACTGGTTTCTCGAAAGTGCCGGCAAGTCTGCGGCGCAGATCGTCGAGCGCCCATTGCGCGGCGCGGGCGCGGACGCCGTTGCGGTCTCCGAAGAGTACGTAGCGTTTGGCTTGCGGCGCGGCGTCCGGTGCTGCGAAGCCGATGATGACGGTGCCAACCGGTGCGCCGGATTGGCTCTCGGGACCGGCTTCGCCGGTGATGGAGACGGCGTAGGTGGATCCGGTACGCTCGCGGGCTCCCGCGGCCATGGCCTGCGCACATTCCTCGCTGACGGAGGTGTGGCGCGCGAGGAGCGCTGGATCGACGCCTAGCAGGTGCGTCTTCATGGCGTCGGTAGTACGTCAGAAATCCGCCGACGAAATAATCGGAGCTGCCGGCGACGGAAGTGATGCGCTCGCCGAGCAGGCCGCCGGTGCAGCTTTCGGCGACGCTTAGCGTGGCGTTGCGCGCGCGGAGTTGCTCGCCGACCACGGTTTCGATGATTCGCGCCGTTGCGCGAGTAGATGCGGTCGCCTAGCAGCTCTTCGATGGGCGGCCCGACGGCGGCGAGCAGGGCTTCGGCTTCCGCTGGCGGTGTCGGCGCGGGCGCGCAGATGAATCTGGATGTCGCCGGCGCCGGCGAGGATCGTCGTCACCGGGTTCGTGTAGTTTGTAGACGGGCGAGATCAATTGGTCGAGATCCGATTCGCCCATGCCGGCGACGCGGTAGAAGAGCGTGCGGATCACTTGCGCGGGCAGACGCTTCTGCAGGCGCGGCAGGCATTCACCCGTGAACATCGGCCTTCAATTCGTGAGGAGGGCCGGGCAGCAGCATGACCACTTGGCTGCCATCTTCAATCCATTGGCCGGCAGCGGTGCCGCGTGGGTTCGGCAAAGGCTCGGCGCCTTCGACGACGAAAGTCTGGCGCCGATTGTTGTCGGCCATTTTGCGATTCAGGCGCTGGAAGCGTTCGGTGAGGGCATCGAGCAGGTCCTGGCGGAAAACCAAGGGGCGGCCGAGCGCTTCAGCGACGGCTTCGCGCGTGACGTCGTCCTCGGTGGGGCCGAGGCCGCCGCTCAGGATCACGATGTCCACTTGCGTGAGAGACTGGCGTATCACGGCAGACAGCAAACCGCGATCGTCGCCCACGACAACTTTACGGCGAACCTCGACACCTAAGCCGTTAAGCTGATCGGTGAGCCACAAGGAGTTGGTGTCGATGCGGTTGGGAGTCAGCAATTCTGAACCGACCGCGATGATTTCCGCGTCGGCCATTACGCGGGGCGCCGTCCGTCGATATCCACGTGGACGCGATAGAGGGCGCCACTGGTGGCGAGCACGAGATCTTTGCCGGGAGCGAAGGCGAGTCCGACGATGCCGGGTCCGGAGAGGAATAATTCGGCCTGCTTATCGGGTGTGATGCGCACTACGCCGCGGCGTCCTTGGAAGGAGGCTGCTACATACAAATTATCTTGCGCGTCGAATGCCATGCCTTGCGGGCGGCCCAGGCCGCGATAGAACACATCCACTTCGCCAGCCGGCGAGATGCGATGGACGCAATCGAAGCTGGAGGTGGTGGGCCCGGTGACGTACAGATATTTGTCGGGTCCGAAGGCGAGATGATAGGCGGAGATGGACGATTCGAGGGTGGCGAACACGTAGATCTGGCGCTGGCGGCTGACTTTGAAAATCGTGCCGCTGCGGTCGCCGACGTAGAGATTGCCTTCGGGATCGAAGACAATGCCAGTGGCGACGCCCATGCCTTCGACGTAAATCGCGCTGTTGCCGGCCGAACGACACGCGATAAATGTTGCCTTCCTGGCGGCTGGATGCGTAGAGCACGTCGTCGGAATCGATGGCCAGGCCGCTGGCGTTCATCAGCTCGCTGACGAAGGGAACGGTTTGACCGGTGGTCGATTCCACTTGAAAGATCGACACCGGCGTCTTCTGGCCGCGCGATCCGCTAAAGGTCGCGTAGATATTGCCGTGGCTGTCGACGGCGGGGTTGGCGATGGGATGCAGGCCGTCGGCGATTTGCACGCCCACTTGCAGCGGGCGCGGGGTGCTGATGTCGCCGTTCTGGCTAACTACGAGTTGGCCGCCGACGGCGTTGTCGGGCACGCGCACGATCAGATAAGAATCCGAACCGACGACTAGCGGCGCGGGGGCGGCTCCGATGGTGACGGAGGCGCGGCCGGCGCCGGCGAAGTTCTTGCCGCGGACTTGAAATTCACCGCCTGGGATCGCCGCCGCGGGCGACACTTCCAGAATCTGCGGACGGGGATCGGAGGATTTCCTAAAAGCCATAGGGACCGACAAGGGGCAACGGGACTACTAATAAAGATTGAACCATCCAGCCGCGAACAATACAAGCGCGCCGTAGAGGCCGGCCATCGCGTCGTCAGCTATAATGCCGAGGCCGCCGGGCAGGCGCTCGAGTTGGCGCACGGGCGGGGGCTTCCAAATATCGAACAGGCGGAAGAGGGCGAAGGCCAGCAGCCAGCTTTTCCAATTCAGCGCGGTGGCGCCGGCGAGCGTCATCCATTGGCCTACGACTTCGTCGACTACAACGATTTGCGGGTCTTCTTTGCCGAGGTCGCGCGCGACCACTCCGGCGGCCCAGATACCTGGGATCGCTAGCAGGATGGAGAGGGCTGCGAAAGCGAGAGCCGGTACGCCGGCGCACGCGTGCAGCGCCCAGGCGATGGCGACTGCTGCGAGCGATCCGGCGGTGCCAGGGGCTTTGGGGGCGTAGCCGCAACCAAACCACGTGGCGATCAAGCGCGCGACGCCGCTCAATCTTCGCCCTCGTCCTGACCCGTAGAATCCAACGGTCCGGGGATGACGTATTTTTCCGACGCCCAATTGCCGAGATCGATGATGCGGCAACGCTCGCTGCAGAAAGGCATCTCGGGGCCGTCAAACTTCACTTCTTTTTCGCAGATAGGGCAACGCATGCTTAGACAAGTTCGGCAATCTGAAACAATTGCTCGCGCGGCGCGACGGGCGTGTCGATTAATTCGCCGGTGAGCTCGTAGTCGTGGGCTTCGACGATACGCATGGTGCGGAGGTCGCCCGAGCGCAGCGGGCTTTCGCCGGGGTCTGAGATGTAGCACACGCCGTCGATGTCGGGGGCTTGCGTCGACAGGCGGGCTTCCCAGACGAGTTCGGAATCTTCGGTGGGGCCTTCGACCAAGACTTGGAATTCCTGGCCGATCAGCGCGCGGTTTTTCGCGCGGGAGATTTTGCGTTGCAACGCCATCAAGTGGCGTTTGCGGTTGTAGATGGTGCGGGCGTCAACTTTGGCGTCGAGATCGAAGCTTTTGCTGGTGTCTTCGTCGGAATAGGAGAAGCACTCCGAGGCGGTCGAACTTCGCGGCTTGGACGAACTGGCAGAGCTCTTCGAAATCGGCGTCGGTTTCGCCGGGGAAACCGACGATCATGCTGGTGCGGATGCCCACGCCGGGGATGGTTTTGCGGATGCGCTCGATCAGCTTCAGGAAGATGTCACCGCTGGCCCCGCGCTTCATGCGCTTCAGCACGGGGGCGCTGGCGTGCTGGAGCGGCATGTCGATGTACTTCACCAGCGCGTCGTGTTCGGCGATGGTGTCGAGCAGTTTTTGCGTGACTTTGTTGGGATAGGCGTAGAGGAAGCGCACCCATTTTTCTTGCGCGGTTTCGATTTGCGCCAGACGGGCCAAAAGTTGCGCCAGGCCGTCTTTGAGGCCGAAGTCTTCGCCGTAGCAGGTAGTGTCCTGGCCGATCAGGTTGATTTCGCGGACGCCTTGCGAGAACAGGCGCGTGGCTTCGGAAATCACGGACTCGAAGCGGCGGCTGCGGAAGTTGCCGCGATACTGCGGGATCACGCAGAAGGTGCAGGGGTGGTCGCAGCCTTCGGCGATTTTGATATACGCGTAATGCTTGGGCGTGGAGAGAACGCGCGGGGTTAGGTCGTGATAGAGGTAAGCTTCCAGCGGATTCGAGCGGGGCTCGACGCCTTCGCAGAGGGCGGTGATGTTATCCAGTTCGTTGGTGCCGATGACCGCGTCGACTTCCGGCATGTTCTTTTGGATTTCGCCGCGGTGGCGTTCTACCAGGCAGCCGGCTACGATCAGCTTTTGCGCGCGGCCGCTTTTTTTGTACTCGGCCATTTCCAGGATGGTGTCGACGGATTCTTGTTTCGCGGGATCGATGAAGCTACAGGTGTTGACTACGATGATGTCGGCATCGGAGGGGTGGGGTGTGAGTTCGTGACCCGACGCGGTTAGCTGGCCCATCATTACCTCTGTGTCGACGAGGTTTTTGGGGCATCCTAGACTTACAAAACCGATTTTCATTTGTTAGAAACTTCTGTTAGAAAAATAGGGACGGAGCCTGATTTGTTGGCGGGGCACGGGCGAAATCAGGCTCCGTCCCTATTTTTCTGCTCCTTTATATGTGGCAGTGCGCTAGGCCGCGTTTTTCTAGGTATTGCTGATGATAGTCTTCGGCGGGCCAGAAGGTCTGCGCTGGGGTGATCTCGGTTACGATCGGCTTGGGGAAACGCTTCTGCGCGGCATCGCGGGAGGCTTTCGCCTCCGACTCTTGCTCGGGGGAGTGGAAGAAAATGGCGCTGCGGTATTGGGCGCCTACATCCGGGCCCTGGCGGTTCAGCGTGGTGGGGTTGTGATTGTTCCAGAAGACTTCTAAGAGATCGTGGTAGCTGATCACCGTGGGATCGAACGTCACTTCGACTACTTCGGCGTGGCCGGTGCGGTCGGTGCAGACGTCCTCGTAAGTTGGGTGGTCGAGTTTGCCGCCGGCGTAGCCGACTTGCGTCGATTTCACGCCCGCTAAACGCCGGAACGTGGCTTCCACGCCCCAGAAACAGCCTGCTCCAAATGTGGCCTTCTCCATGGTTCTATTATAATGGGCGCTTGAAACTGCGAGTCCGCAACCTGACGAAAAACACGATTTTGGCGGACCGGGCGGATATTGCCGACACCAGCGCGACACGGCAAAAGGGGCTGTTGAAGCACACGGGGCTGGCCGAGGGCGAGGGGCTGTGGATTGTGCCTTGCGAGGGCGTCCACAGTTTTTTCATGAAGTTTGCCATCGACGTGGTGTTCATTAATAAGAAGCGGGTGGTGACGAAAGTGCGGCCCAACATGGTAAAGAGCCGCATCGCTTTGAGCTTCCGCGCGCACTCCACGATCGAGTTGCCGGTGGGAGTGATTGAGAAATCGCGGACGGCGGTGGGGGATCAGTTGGATTTGGAGAAGTATGAGGCGTAGGGTCATCGCTGCGCTGCTGCTGGGGTCGGCGCTGCCGGCGTTGGCGCAGACCGACTTTGTGGGGGAGTGGGCGCCGCGGTTTCATGAAGACCAGCCGGAGCGGATTCCGGGGCCGGAGCTGGGAGATTACCTGGGGATTCCGGTCAACGACGCTTTACGCTTGCGTGCCGATAGTTGGGACGCGGATCTGGTGTCGATGCCGGAGCGGCAGTGCAATCCGCATCCGTCTACTTATTCTTTTCGCGGTCCGGCGAATCTGCGGGTTTCAAAAGAGGCGGACCCGGTCACGCAGGACATCGTCAGCTACACCATTTACGGAACCTTCGGGCGCGCCACGCGCGTGATCTGGATGGACGGGCGTCCGCATCCTTCCGCGAACGCCGCGCACACGTGGGCTGGTTTTTCTACAGGCAAGTGGGAGGGCGGGATCTTGACCGTCGAGACCACGCA
>CAVVZG010000148.1:0-7811 GCA_963752205.1 Bryobacterales bacterium
ACCTCATTGTGCTTGGTGAGAATGCCGAAGGAGACCAGCACCGCCGTCAGCACCGCGAAGGGAGCCAACTCATAAAGCAGCCGCGGGGTCAGGAAGAAGTGGTATTCCAGCACGCGATCCATGCCGATGTGGTTGCGGATGATATCGCTCAAGAGTTCAAAGAAAGTGAACACCTGGAACATCAGCACGAAACTAGCCAGCAGTACCACGAAATAGAACATGAAGCTCGAAAGAACGTAAGTATCGGTGACGCGCGGCAGCAGCGAGAAACGCGCCAGCCACAGCCGCGGCTCCAGGCGTTCCAGAGGTTTGCGGATCGGCCGAATGCCGCGCAGCTTGCGTAGACGGCTGCTAATGGCCCCCATCAAGTCCACGTCCCCGGGCCGTTCGAGACGCACCAACATTACGATTCCACCGATCGCGAAGATTAAATTGGGAAGCCACACCGCCATCTCGGGCGAGAGCGCTCCTTGCCGCGCCATGCCGATGAAACCGATCAGCCCCATGTAATACAGGAACGCCAAGCCCGCCGTCATCACCACCGCGGCGGATTTCCCGGCGCGCCTTTGCGTGATTCCCAATGGAATGCCCACCAGCGCCATCAATACGCAGGCCAGCGGCAGCGCCAGGCGTTGATTAAATTCAGTGCGCGCATCGAGTCTCGCCGTGCGGTCGAGCGTGCGGTCGCGGTACGCCATGCGATAAAGTGGCCGCGAATCCATTTCGACGGTAGGGCGCGTGGCGCGAACTTCGGCGGGTTTGCGCGCATCGAGCGCCTGGTCGCCGGCCGGAAACGCGGTGATCCGATAGTCGCCGGTATCTTTCCCGGCTTCGTAAGTGCTCCCGTTGCGCAACGCAAGTTGCAAGCGGTTTAGCACCGGATCGGCCGCCACAATGGCCTCGGTTGCCAGCGTGATGCGCGGCTCATCGCCGCGCTCGGGCGAACCCGGAGCACGTTCCTCAGGGGGAGTAATGTCAGCCAGAAAAATTCTCTTCCAGCGCCCGGTGACGCCAGTAGTGACGTCGGTCACATATAGAATCGAGTTGGGAAAACGCTCCTCGAACACGCGCGGCTGGACGTCGGACGTCAGCCCGTTGCCGATCAAAATATTTTCCACGCGATAACGTTCGCGGATCGCCCACGGTGTCAGCCACAGCGAAGACGCCGCGGCGATCAACAACGCCACGGTGCCGAACAACAAAATCGGCGGCGCCACGCGCTGGCCCGGAATGCCCGCCGCCCGCATCGCCGTAATCTCGCCGTCGGTCGACATGCGCGTTAGCGTGATCAGCACCGCCACCAGCACGCCCATGGGAACTGTGAAGGGCAACGATTGCGGCAGAACCAGCATGAATAAATAGATGACTGTCGAATGAGGTCCCGTGCTGCGCACCAGAAACTCGAACAGCGGCCGCGCGCGCATCAGGAAGATCAGGAAGGTGAATAGCACCGCCCACAACAGCGCCGTGGTCACCAACTCGCGCAAAATGGTGCGGCTCAGCAAACGCATGATGGCAGCCTAAGGCTTCGCGGTCCGGTCCGGTGGCGGAACGAGCGGCGGTTTTTGCAACTGGTCCTGTAAACGGTCCACTTCCAACTCGTCAAACAGCAATCCGGGAGAGATCACAGATGTCAGAGCGATGTAGCCGCCGACGCCGGTACGCGCCAAAGGCGCTCCATTGTTGATGTAGTCGAACACCGTAGTCTCGGCCGACGCCGCCAGAATATCGCGCAGCGATCGCGTCGAAAGTCCCTTGAAGCCCATGCCGCGGATCAGTTCTTCGCGTCCGTCCGGGTACACGCGGTACATCAGGACCGGCGGACTAACCGGACGCTGTGAGCCGCCTGAATTCGCCGAACTATTGCGCAGCATCTGGATGTCGGCATTTCCTCCGGAAAATGGGAAATCCAGTTTGCGGATCAGCAGGCCGTAGGGTTTGTCGCGTTCCTTGCACATCTGAATCAAACGCGCCTTAAGATCCGCGAGCGGAGTGCTCTGTGCCGGCTTCACGAACAGATTCCCGATGGCCGCCCCGCGCGTGCCGAAACCTACCGGGAAACGCGCATGGCCATTCGAGGCGGGCAAATTCTTGGTTGGCTGGCGTGTGGTCAAGAAAGTTTTGAGCACTCCCTTTTCAATCACCGTGACCGCCTTGGGCTTTACGCCTTCGAAGTCGAACGGATAGTAACCGGTCAGCGTCTTGCCTTGATACGCGGTCTGCGTGGGATCATCCACCACATCCAGCCATTCCGGCAGCACGCGTGACCCGGTGCGCCCCTCATACTCGCTCGCAATCACATTCACCGGCCGGTTTGGATCGGAAACCGGCTTGCGCGGAATATGCAGATTGTCGCCTAGCAACTGGGCCAAAAGCTGTGCCGCCGCCTCTGGCTCGAACAATACCGGACCCACATAGCCTTCTCCGGCCGGCGCCTGCGCCAGAGCTTGAATGTTGCGCGCCAGAGCCGTGAGCGATGCGTCGGTTTCCTTTTCCGAAGGAAGTTGCGCCAACGTGAACGCGGGCGTCGCCAGCGTATCGCGCAGCACCATTCCGTCAGGCGACTGCCCTTCCGCGCGCGCATAAATCCAAGCCACATCGTCGGGATAGCGCAGCGCAGTTCCCTCCGTGTCCAGATAATACGAGGTGTCCTGATTGAAGTGGAACTCGACGCCCGACGCCAGCACCTCGGGATAAGCGTTAAAGATCGCCGAATGCTTCGCCATGCGAGCCGCCCACGCAGCCTCGTCCACCCTAGTGCGCGTGACTTTCCCCAGGCTTTCGAACTTGTCTGCTCGCGTATAATCCGGCAGTTTGTCGGTGGACGCGGCCGCGTTGGTGAGCGCCGCGCGTTTGCGTGCGATAGATTCGACGGCGGCTTTGTACGCGTAGTCGGTTCCCAGCCACAGTCCCTCGCGCAGTGTGCGGTAATCGTTATCCAGCGGCAGAGGCTCGGTATCGTAGCGCGATCCACTGTAGAGTCCGCTGAAAATGTGTCCGGTATTGTCGAAGTCGTAGCTGCCCACGCGCACTTCAATATTCGGTAGCCGGAAACGGTTGCGAGAAGTGGTGGTCACCGCGCCAAAGCTGGCGTCTACCTCGAAAGCGTCGTTGTCGTCGAGCGTGTAGCTGATGAAGTAGGGCGTATCGTCGCCGCTGCCGCCCACTACACGCAACTGGCGCGAGCGCTCCAATTCATCTTTCATGGCGCGCAGAATCACGTCTTCCGCGTACGGGTCCTGCGCGAGCAAACGCGCCATGGGCAGGGACAAACCCGTGACGACCAAAAAGCGACGCCGCGAAACGGGAGGCATTAGGGCTGCGCCTCCGGTCGCGACAGATACGGCGGTTGATCCTGCGAGCGTTCCTTGCGCTGAATCTCGATGCTCGACACCAGCAGTTCCGGGGAGATCGCCGCCACCGGCACGCTGCCCGATTCCGCGCCGCAAATCCCATTGAAGATCTCGCTTTTATCCGAGGTCGCCATGATGTTGGCGAAACTCGCCAGCGGCGTGCCGACGATGCTGACTCCGCGAATCAATTCGTCCGGACGCCCATCGGGATAAACCCGGTAAACCATCAGCGGGACCACCGTGAAGGCCTGCAACCCGCGGCGCGCCGTGGTGGTGTAGCCGCTCGTGACTTGATCGAAGAACAGGCCGTAGGGCTTGCCCTGCTTCTTCACTTCTTCGATCAGCATCTGGCGCAGTTCTTTGTCGCTGACCTTTTTCGACGATTCAACAAACAGATTCGATTGCCGCGAAACGATTTCCGCGCCAGGCTGCCGCCGTCCATGCCCGTTCGAATTCGGGAAACCATCAATCGGCGACCGCGACATCAGGAATGTCTTCAGAATGCCGTCCTCGACGATCGGAACCCGCCGCGCCTTCACGCCTTCGTCGTCATATAAGTAGGAGCCGTTCAACATGGTTCCCTGAAATTCCCGGATGGTGGGGTCAAAGACCACAGAAAGAAACGGCGGCAGAATCTGCTTCCCGACGCTCTTGGTGAAGGTCTGCCCCTCGGATTCGTCTTTCTGGCGGTGCCCTTCAATGCGATGCCCGAAGATCTCGTGAAAGAAAACGCCGGCGGCGCGGCCCGATAGAATTGCCGGTCCGACAAAAGGATCGGAAGGCGGCGCCCGCAGCAGGTCTTGTAGATCCTTGCCGGCCTTTTCGACAGCAGCCAGAATCTCCGCGTCCTTCGGCAAGCGCGCCACGTCGTCGGTCTCGAAGCTTTCCATGGTCTGCAGATCCATGCCGTCAGCGGCTTTGCCGGCGGTAGTAATAATGATGCGGCTGAACAGGCGTCCATGCTCCAGGCGGGTGCCTTCGGTGGTCACCAGAGTTTCCATGGTGCGCTCCGTCTGCAGCGTGATGCTCGAATTCAACGCACCCGGATACTTCGTGAATTCCTTAGAGAGCTGGCGCAAGCGCGCGGCCCATTCCGCGGAGTCGAACTTGAGAGCCGGAGGCTGCTGAAAGAAAACCTGCGGAGCTTCTTCGGAGAAATCATCAGACCCGTCGGTCGCCGCCGCCTTTAGTTTTTCATCCGCTTTGATCTGGATCAACCGCTGCGAAGCATTGCGGTAGACGCGGTCCGTCGCGAGCCACACCGCTTGCCGGATCGACGCCGGATTATCCTCGAGTGCAATCGTAGTCGTTACCGTGAAGCGTGGAATCTGCCCATTCACGCGGCGATAGTTATCGAACTTCGGCGAGCCGACGCGCACCGTGATATCGAGCAGCCGCGCGCGATTCTGATTCTGCGACGAGATCGCTCCGTCGCTCGCACTCAGGACGTTCGACTCGCTGTCCGTTACCGAATAGCCCATGAAATAGGGCGCTGGATCGCCCTTCGCTTTGAGCGCAGCGAAGTTGCGATCCAGTTCGCTCGATAGAATTTTACTCAGCGGCGATTGCGCCGAAATACACGTAGCGATAAGACCTAAAAAAACAAGGGTGCGCACGCTCTAAGCATATCAAGCCCCCAAAGTGGGGCGGACCTCCGGTCTGCGGCCGGCGTCCCCGTCGGCCAGCATGTTCTCCTTCAAGCCTGAGCCAGCGCCATCCCTCGTTCCTTCAGCCCATTCAGCGCCAGCCCATAGCGCCCGCGCACTCCAGTCTTCTCAAAAATATGTTTCAGATG
Source organism: Bryobacterales bacterium (assembly GCA_963752205.1). Taxonomy (GTDB): domain Bacteria; phylum Acidobacteriota; class Terriglobia; order Bryobacterales; family Bryobacteraceae; genus Palsa-187. Next base: position 5,149 of record CAVVZG010000148.1, read on the forward strand.
AATTTTAACCGTCCCCGGCCGGATACCCAGATCAAGCGCAATCTCTTTGTTCTTGAAACCTTGTTCCACCAACTCTAAGACCTGCTGCTCTCGCGCCGTCAGCTCGCTACGCGGATAGCGTTCGCCGCGCCCCGATTCTCCAAACACGGACTCTTCCATCCAACTGCGCCCCGCCGCCACGGTTTTCAAACACGCCAGCACTACCGCAATCCCCGCCGTCTTGCGCAGGATGCCGCGCGCGCCAGCTTGCAAAAACCGCAGTGCCTCCGCCTCCGTGATGGAAGCCCCCCAGATGATAATCGCCGTGTTGGCCGTTAAATCCACCGGCCCGGATACCCGTATATCCGCCAGCCATTCGAGCACAATCTGAATCCCGAAAGCCTTGTCAAGCATAAGCACGGAAGGCGCGTAATCCCGCAAAATGTCCTTGGCGCGAGCCAAAGAATCAGTAGCCTGCGCAAACTGCAGGTTGGGGTTGTTGCCCAGCAGAGTCCGGATGCCCTCTGCCGTCACCGGTTGCGTGTCGCAGACGCTCACCGTTTTCACTTCTTCCTGCCCCCGTTCGATCGGGGTCCAGCCGTCTTGCGGAACATTTCCCGCGACGGAGCCCGGAACAGGGGCCGGAATCGTCATCGTGTCAGTAGCATTCATCATTGTCTTGAGGTCCTCCTTGGGCGTTTACCGGGCGTTCACCCAGCTTTCACACAGGCCGGTCTGACTTCCTTTCCACTTCTGGCGGCTGCTGCCTATCGCCGTAGTCCGCCATGGAGTAAAACCGGCGTCGAAGACTCATCGACCGGTGATACCACTCTGTTAGTAGCTGAAATCGGGGTGGGTTCTCATGTTATGATCGGGTCTAGTCGATTTACTGCTTTGAAACGTATCCCAATCCGGTTCGGTCTGCATGGCCAATTCTGAGACCCCCATCTCCAGGCGACCGTTAGCCATCAGCCCGAACGCCCCGCTGTTAGACCAGTTGGAACTGCTTTTGAAGCCCCATTTGGGCGGAGGCGCCATCCAACGCCTCCAGGCCTATCCCTCGCCCAGAGATCTTCCCAACCTGTTGTCCTCCGGGACCACGCACTTAGTCTTCCTTGACACCACCGGGGACCGCGATCAGGCTCTCCAGTTGCTCGAGGAAGTCGGTCGCATGGGCGGCCATGTGCCCATCATCGCTATTCTGGGCGGCAATGAACCGGATTTCATTCTGCGCTGCCTGCGCGCCGGAGCCTCGGATTTCCTGATCCTGCCCTTGACCGCCGAACAGTTAGATGCCGCTTTCGGAAAACTGTCGCGAGCCCAGCCCGCCGCCACGGAAGCTTCGAGCGGTAAAGAGCCTGCCAAAACCATCGCAGTTATGCCCGCCAAAGGGGCCTGCGGAGCCACTACCATCGCCTGCAACCTGGCGTTTCAATGGAAACGCACCAGCGGTAAGAGGGTTCTGCTGGTGGATATGGATCCGCTCACCGGCAACCTGTCTTTCTTGCTGAAAGTAAAATCGGTGTATAGCTTTTTGGACGCATTGCAGCGCTCGAACGAGCTCGACGCCGATCTGTGGGGAGCAATGGTGCGTCCGGTGCATGGCGTCGACGTGCTGCTGGCTCCCGAACTGATGCTCGATCAAAACCAGGATTTGCGCGACCCGTCGCCTATCCTCGAATACGCGCGTCACGCTTACGACGTGGTGATTCTCGATACCAGCAGCGTTTATACCGAATGGAATCTGAACATCGCACGAGCGGCCAACGAACTGCTTCTGGTGAGCACCAACGAGCTGCCCGCTTTACAGGCCGCGCAGCGGGCGCTGTCTTACCTCGACACCAACCGCATCGGCCGCTGGAAGATTCGCTTAGTGGTAAACCGATACCTGCGCGACGTTGGCCTGAGCCGCGAGGTCATCGGTACGGCGCTGCATACTGAGGTATTCGAGACCTTGCCTAGCGATTACGACGCTGTGCAAAAGGCCCTGCTCGATGGCAAGCCGATTCCGGCCAGCACGCCGTTCGGGAAAGGCATGGTCGAGATCGTCGAACGTTTGGGCGGTAAAAGCCAGCCGGCGAAGAAGGGTTCGTCCTTGTCCGGACTGCTGGGATTGTTCTCGAAGACCTCCAAGTAGCCGTATGCGCTCCCGCGCCGGCCTGACCATCCAGGAAAACGCACCGCTCGCGCGCTACACCCGTTTTGAAATCGGCGGCCCGGCGCGTCTGCTGGCGGATGCCTCGACCGAGTCGGCGCTGATCGAGGCCCTCCGCGAAATCCGTGAAACTGGCCAGCCGCACACCGTTATGGGAGGCGGAACGAATTTAGTCGTGGCAGACGAAGGCTATCAGGGAGTGGTGCTGCGCTACACCAACTCCGCAATCGAATTTGCCGGCGATACGGTGCGCGTTGCCGCGGGGGCCGTGCTGCAAGATCTGGTCGACGCCGCGATCGCCCAGGGCCTGAAGGGTCTCGAGACCATGACAGGAATCCCCGGCTGGGTAGGCGGAGCCGTCTACGGCAATGCCGGGGCCTACGGGCATTCGATTCACGAACGCGTCACTAGCGTCCGTTACCTTGAAGGCGAGTGCGTGCACGAGATGGGGAACGCGGCTTGCGAATTCGCATACCGCGAAAGTGTTTTCAAGCGGCGCAAAGACTGGATCGTGCTCTCGGCCGCTTTG
>CAVVZG010000149.1:0-3794 GCA_963752205.1 Bryobacterales bacterium
GGATGTCGATAACCCGGAATACCTGATCCACGAAATCTTCGCCAGCAATTTTTGGAAGGGTCATTCGCTCGGACGTCCAATTCTGGGGACGCGCCAGACCATCCGCAGTTTCGACCGCGATAGCGTGGAGCGTTACTACCGGCGCTATTACACTCCCAAAAACATCTTGATCACGGCGGCCGGCAGCCTAACCCACAAAAAATTAGTTCAGCTTGCCGAAGACCACTTCGGCGCGCTCAAGTCGCAGCCCATGCCTAAGGCCGATGGCCGCCCACAACCGCATGCGCCCCTGGTATTCCGCGAAAAGGATTCGCTCGAACAGGTGCACTTGTATCTGGGTGTTCCCTCGATTGCGATGCCGCACCGCGACCGCTTTGCCTGCTACATCTTGAACGCGATTCTGGGCGGCGGCATGAGCTCGCGTTTGTTCCAAAACATCCGCGAGAAGCAGGCACTGGCCTATACCGTCTACTCTGAGCTCACTATGTATCACGATGCCGGCTGCATGATGGTGTACGCAGGTACGTCGCCGAAATCCGCCGGCAAAGTGATCGATTCCATCGTCCACGAGATGCGCGAGATCACAGACCATTTGGTAACGCCCGAGGAATTGCGCCGCGCCAAGGATCATCTGAAGGGTTCGTTCGTGCTGGGGCTAGAGTCAACATCCAGCCGTATGGGGAACCTGGCGCGCCAGGAATTGTATTTCCAGCGCTTCTTTTCGCTGGATGAGATGCTGGAAAGCATCGAGAAAGTCACGGCGGACCAGGTGCAGAAGCTGGCCCAACAGTTCTTCGATCCGAAGCAAACGGCGGTCGCCATGTTGGGGCGGCTGGAGGGTTTCCGCGTCCGCCGCCAGGACCTGAAGGGTTAAACCAACGCCGCCATCGCTCGCATGAGATCCCTCCTCAAGATCGCAGTGTTGCTGGCACTGGCGGTGGCAGCTTGGGGTCTGGACACCAAGACCCTAAAACCTACCGGCTATGTGAACGACTTCTCGAACACGCTGGATGCGTCGAGCAAGCAGACGCTCGAAGAATATTGCGCGAATCTGGAGCGTGTCACCGGCGTCCAGATGGCCATCGTTCTCGTGAATACGCTCGACGATGAGCCGGTCGAGGATGTCGCGAATCGGTTGTATCGCGAATGGGGCATCGGCAAGAAAGGCAAGGACGAGGGCATCCTGATTCTGCTCGCCGTCAAAGATCGCAAGAGCCGTGCGGAACTGGGCTACGGAATTGAGCCCATCATCAGCGACGGCGCCGCCGGTGGCATTTTGCGCCAAATCCGCCCGATTCTGCAACAAGGCAATTACGGCGGCGCGCTGCTAGCCGCAGCCGAGCAGATGGGCACCACGATCGCCCAGTCTAAAGGCGTGCAATTGGACGGCCCCGAACCGTTGCGCGTAACCGGCCGCCAGCCGCGCCCAACCTCGATTCCGTTTCCACTCATCCTGCTCGGCTTATTCTTTCTGTTATGGCTCCTGGGCCGCGGCGGCCGGGGCGGCAGCGGCACCGGTTTCCTCACCGGTATGATTCTAGGTAACATGATGGGCGGCCGCGGCGGCGGTTGGGGTGGAGGCGGCTTCGGCGGCGGTGGTGGCGGAGGCGGTGGCTTCGGCGGTTTCGGCGGCGGCGATTCGGGCGGAGGGGGAGCATCCGGCGGCTGGTGACACTCTTTGGTGACACCGGCCCGCATACCTATATGGACGAACTCAAAGAACTGGTCGCGAAATTGGACCACGCCTTCCATGACCGCCTGGTCTCGGTAGTGCTTTACGGCTCCGGCGCATCCGGCAATCACAACCCGAATTTTTCCGATCTCAACGTCTTATGCGTACTCAAAGAGATCGGCCCGCGCGAGCTAGGCGAGGGCGAACCGGTAATGCGCTGGTGGCGTGAGCGCGGCCATCCGTCCCCGCTCCTGATGACGGAAGAGGAAGCGCACAACTCCACCGACAGTTTCCCTATTGAATTCCGTGACATGCAGGATCACCGCAAGGTGCTGCACGGCATCGACGTCATCGCCCATCTGCACGTCGACACCAAGAATTACCGTACCCAAATCGAGCATGAACTTCGCGCCAAGCTTTTTCGTTTAAGACAGCAGGGGGCGCAAGTTCTGTCGGACCCGGCGAAACTGCTCAAGTTATGCGTCGACTCGGTGCCGACTTTCTGTATGCTGGGGCGTCACGCGCTGCTGGCTGGCGGAGTCGCGGTCTCCGGCGGGCGTCGCGACGTGGTTCACAAGCTCCGCGAGACGTTGGGGCCTCCGCCGGGTCCTTTCGATGTGCTGCTGGATCTCCGCGAGAATAAAGCGGAGGTGGCCACAGGCGACTCGGTCGATGTGTTTGCGCAATATCTGGAGTTCATTCGCAGGATGGTCGAATATGTCGACCGGATGGAGGATCACAAATGAAGTGGTTATTAGGAATACTCGCCGTGATTGTATTGCTGGTGCTGGTCGTGGGCGGAAGCCTGGTGGGCTCGCGCAACGAACTGGTGACCGAGAAGAATGCCGTCGACGGCGCCTGGGCGCAGGTGGACGTGGCGTTGCAGCGCCGCGCCGATCTGATCCCGAACCTGGTTGAGACGGTTAAGGGTTTCGCCGCGCAGGAGAAGGCCGTGATTCAATCGGTAGCGGATGCGCGCGCGGCCCTGGGCGGCGCGAAAACGCCGGCCGAGAAGATCGCCGCTAACGGCCAGATCGATTCGGCGCTCTCGCGCTTGCTGGTGGTAGTGGAGAATTATCCCAACCTGAAATCCAACGAAAACTTCCTGCGCTTACAGGACGAGCTGGCCGGCACCGAAAACCGTATCGCCGTCGAGCGCCGCAAGTACAACGAAGTGATCCAGCAATACAACACCGACATCGAGATCTTCCCCAAGAACATCGCCGCATCGATGTTCGGCTTCCGCCGCAACGACGCCTACTTCAAGGCGGAAGGCGCAGCCCGGGAAGCGCCGAAGGTTAAGTTCTAGCACCGCCTGCCTGGACGGTCAGTGCTATATACTGACTTTGATCCAGGAGGCTCACATGACCAGAAAACATATGGTTGCTGTTCCGCTCTTCGCCATATTGGCGTGGGCGGCGGGTACGCAGCAGGACGCCAAGACCGTCATCAGCAGTGCCACCAAGGCGCTCGGCGCGGACAATCTCAAGACCGTCGAGTTTTCAGGCTCCGGCTTCGATTATGTGCTTGGGCAAGCCGCAAACCCGAATTTGCCATGGCCTAAGTTCATCGACAAGACTTACACTCGTGTGGTCGATCTGGATGCACCGGCCTCGCGTATGCAGAGGATTCGCATGCAGGGCGAGAATCCTCCGCACGGTGGCGGCCAGCAACCTGTCATAGGGGAGCAGAATCAGAACCAGGTATTGGCCGGAGCCGCGGTGCGTGATGATCTCATGATGACGCTGCCCTATAGCTTTCTGCGTTCCGCGGCGGCCGCCAGCGACGCTACCGTGAAATCCCAGACCATGGGCGGAAAGAAGTTTACGGTGCTGTCCTTCACAGGTTCTAACAAAGCCGCCGTCCGCGGCTATCTGAACAGCAACAACCTGCTGGAGAAAGTCGAGACCAAGATCGACAACAACGTGCTGGGCGATATCCCGTTTGAAACCGCATTCTCCGATTACAAGGACTTCGGCGGCGTGAAGTTTCCCACTCACATTGTTCAGAAGCAGGGCGGATACCCGGTGCTGGATCTTACGGTCACGGACGTAAAACCCAACGCTCCGGCGAATATCATGGCGGGCATCACCCCGCAGGCAGCAGCGCCAGAGCAATACAT
>CAVVZG010000150.1:0-9593 GCA_963752205.1 Bryobacterales bacterium
GCCAGCGCCTCTTCGAGCAGGTGCGCCCCCTCGGCCACCGCGTAGCCGTCATCCGTGAGAGTCCCCTTGGAAACGGCGCGGCGGATCTGTTTGACGAGCGGGTTCTTGTCGCTGAGAGAGTCCACTACAATGATTCTGAACGCCCAGCATAACGCACATGAGACGGCCACTGACATGGATCGCAGTAGTTCTTGTGTGCCTGGCCGCCGCCTTCACCCTGACCCGCGTGTTGGCCGTAGCGCGCGACATCCGCCTCCAGTCAACGGTCGACGAAGTGCGCCCCGCCGACGTCATCCTGGTTCTAGGCGCCGCCGAGTATCGCGGAAAACCCTCGCCAGTGCTCGAAGCCCGCCTCAACCACGCCCTGTTTCTCTACCGCCAGCGCTGGGCCCCGCGCATCCTCACCACCGGAGGCGCCGGTGGCGATCCCACCTTCACCGAAGGCGAAGTGGGCCGCGCATATCTAAGCAGCCACGGCATTCCGTCGGAAGCGATTCTCACCGAGACCCAAGGCTCGAGCACCGTTGAAAGCACCGTGGCCGCCGCCGAAATCATGCGCCGCCTGGATTTGAAGTCCTGCATCGTGGTGAGCGACGGCTACCACATCTACCGCGTCAAAAAGATGCTCGAATCCCAAGGAATGGATGTCTTCGGCTCCCCCCGCCCGTCCGAGCCGCGCGACACCTGGCGCGAACGCTGGCTGTATTTCCGCCAAGCCATCGCTTATGGCCTGTGGCGCATCGGCATCGCGGTTTAAAGGGTCACGCGCGGGCGGAGTGGACTACGTGCTCGGCCCAAGCCGTGGAGTCGAGGTACGCCTCGCCGATCGCCGCCGTGGAAATCCCACAGCGCTGCGAGAGTTCCGCCAGCTGCCCCCAGTCGCCTCGCTCATAGCAGCAAACTACCTGAAAAAGACCAGCTAAGAGGTCCTTTTCCGGGCCGGTTCCGAGGACGGCTTCGGTGACCCTCCCGCCCAGGTCCATGCCGCGAAGCGCTTCGTCCAAGGGTTGATCGATCAACGCGTCCAGCAGCGAGAACATACCCACCAGAAAAGCCTGGTTGGAACTGTCGCTGCGCGCCAGCTCGGCTAAGCGCTCGCAAAAGCGCGCCCGCACCAGCGAGAGCTTCAGCAATTCGCCGGGCTTATTCGTGGCCAGCTTGGGCAGCGTCGCCAGCGTCACCCAGCGGCGAATGTGGTCCTCTCCTAAGGCCACCAGAGCCCTATGGATCGAACGGATGTCACCGCGTTTAAAGAGAGCCGAGTTGGCGTAGCGCAGTAATTTGTAGGTGAGAGACACGTCCTCTCGAATCAGCTCCTCCAGCCGCCGGAAATCCAACTCCGGCTGTTGCACTTCACGCAGTAGACGCAGGCAGGCGGTGATCATCGTAGGGATTTCCTGGCTGCGCACCATTTCCGGCCGCGCAAAAAAATAGCCCTGAAATAGATCGTAGCCCGCGCGCCGCGCCCACTTAAATTCCTCGTAAGTCTCCACTTTTTCCGCCAGCATTTGCACGCCACGCGGCTTATAAGTGCGCAGCATGTCTGCTTGCTGTCTGCGGGAGCTCAGGCGCAGGTCCACTTTAATCACATGGGCAATGCGCGCCAACGGCGCAAAAGCGGAGTCATCGGCAAAGTCGTCGAGCGCCAATGTGTACCCCTGCTCGCGGATTCCTTGGCACAAAGCCACCAGATCCGCCGTAGGGGCCACCGTTTCCAGAATTTCGATAACCAGGGCTTCCCGCGGCAGCGTCAAATACATGTTCTCCGCCAGCAGGCGATGGTCGAAATTGACGAACGCTTTCTTCCCCCCTAGCAGCGCTTCCGCCCCGGCTGAGAGCAAAGTGTTCGAAAGGACCTGCATCGTCGCCGCCGCGGCTTCGGTGCCGTCGAACTGGTTCTTAGCCGCATCCGACCGGAACAGCAATTCATACCCGTAAACATTTCGCTGACTATCAAAAATGGCTTGGCGCGCGACTAAGACTTCCACACCCTACTATCGGGCGAATTCACTGAAATGCCCATAGAAAAACCAGATTGGATCGCGGATTAATACTTGCGCAGCACCGCCAGCAGCTTCCCCTGCACCCGCACCGACGTTTTGGGCACGTAAATCGGCTGCATCGACGCATTCGCGGGCTGCAACCGTACCCGATCCCCGGGCTCGTTGAAGAAGCGCTTGAGCGTGGTTTCGACACCATCCACCAGCGCCACTACAATATCGCCATTGCGCGCGTCACTGGCCTTTTCGATCAGCACGTAATCGCCGTCGCAGATGTGGTCTTCGATCATTGAATCCCCGCGCACCTTCAGCGCGAAAGTGTCCGGATCGCCAGCGAAATCCGCGAAGTTGAGCGTGTCTTCGCCCGCAATCGCCTCCACCGGCTGCCCCGCCGCAATGCGCCCTAACAACGGCACTTCCACGCGCGCCGGCATCTGCCGGTGCTGTCGCTGCTCCTCGTAATACTTCGGAGCTACTTCAAGAGACCGGCTCTGGTTGAACCCACGCTTCAAATACTCCTTGGACTCGAGCGCCAGAATGTGCTTGTGCACCGTCGCGAGCGAGGCGAGATCCAATCCCTCCGCGATTTCTTCATAGCTGGGGCTGTAGCCCCGCTTCTCCAGGAACCCCGCAAGGAACTCCAGGAAGTCTTTCTGGCGTTTGGTAAGAGCCATAGAGTCATCTTAGGCGAAGAAAAGGGGAATTTGCAAGTTAAAAATCGCGGCTTTCACGCAATCCTAGGGATTAGCCTCTCGCCCGGGTCAATTCTAAACCACAGCAAGGTGCCGATCAGAAGCAATCCCGCCATGGGGACGAACGGCACGTCATAGTTGCCAAACCGCTCCACTAGATACCCGAATACCACCGACCCTACGAACGACCCGATCTGGCTGGCGGTGTTCATCGCACCCGTTACCGCACCGGCATATTCGCCGCCAATATCCAGGCACACCGCGAACACCGCGGGCTGCCCAAAGGTAATTCCACCATAGGCCAGCGATAAAAGCACCAGCGCTCCCAGCCACTGTTGCGTGAACATCACCGCTAGCGTACAGACTGTCGCCACCCCCAATCCCACGATTCCGATCGCGCAGCGGCCCCACCTGAGCCCCACTTTTTTCACCAGGACACTGCTGGCGACTCCCCCGCTCAAGTTCGCGCAGGCGCCTACTATAAAGGGCAGAGACGACAACAACAGATCGTTCTCGCTATAGCCGCGGCCCTTCACCAGGAAAGTGTGAAACCAGGACTGGAAAAAATACAGCGTATACACATAGCAAAAGGCCATGCACATCAGCGCCCACAAATTTCCGGAGCGCAGCGCGATCTTCCACGGCAGTCCATGCTCCGCCTTGGCCATCAAGCCGCGAGTCTCTTCTAATTCCTCCTGGCTCACGCCGGCCTTCTCCGCCGGAGAATCGCGAAACCAGCGGTACCACGCAAAGCTCCAACCCACCCCTAAAATCCCGAACGCGAAGAAAGACGCGCGCCATCCGTAGTGCACCTGAATGGGCACCACGAGCAGCGGAGCCACCGCGCCGCCCACCTGGCTTGCCATCAAAAAAGTTCCCAGGGCGCGTCCACGCTCCTGCATCGGGAACCAGCGCGCCACTGCCACCGAACCGTTCGGAAAGGCGCCGGCTTCCCCGGCCCCAAATAGAAACCGGATCAACAAAAGCGGATAAAGACCCGTCGCCAGACCCGTCAGCGAGGTGAAAATCGACCACCACAGCACGATCCGCGTAAGCACTTTGCGTGGTCCGATGCGGTCTCCCAGGGCACCGCTGGGGATCTCAAACGCCGCGTAGGAAATGGTGAAGATGGCCGTCACCCAGCCCCAGGCCACCGGGCCCATATGCAGCGCCTCTTGCATGCGCGGCCCCGCCACCGAGATACAAACCCGGTCCAGGTACGTAATCACCATCAGCAGGAACAAGAACCCCAGGACTCGATTACGGTACCTCGTCGCAAGCCCCTCCCGATTGCAGGTTTTAATTGTCGCTACTGCGGCAGCCAGCGGTCAATCAAACGCAGGGGACGGTTGAAATCCCGCAGCAGATAGATCTGCGATTTCGCACGATAGACCGACGTCAAGAAACTCTTGCCATCCGGATTCAGACTAAAACCGCGGTACGGGAAGTCCGCCAGCAGAGATCCGAAATCGACGGACCCGCTCGTCAAGCCATAGTCGGCAAGTTTGGTTTCGCGAGCGCTCGCCACCTGAAGGCTTCCCAGAATCAGGTGGCGGCGCTCGTCGACGAAAATTCCGTACAAGGTCGCTGCGTCCGTGGACCATCCATACGTTTCCCATTTATGCATCGACACTGCCCGTTTCTGCTTCCCGTCGGGACTCACCAGCACTAACTGCGCCCCGTCGCGATACGCGATCCAAGCGCCATCCGGCGACCAGCGCACCGGCTGCGGCTCACTCGTGTAGGCGATCAAATCGGGCGGCGAGCTGCCGCCCACGCGCGCTTTGGAAACATTGAAGCGGCCGTCTTTCACCCCGTAGAATGCGATCCACGCTCCGTCGGGTGACCACGTCGCACCGCGCTGCTGCTGCGCCGGATCTTTCCACAATTGCACCGGCGTATCGCCCGAAAGCGGAGAGATCCAGATCGAGAAATCACGTCCGTCTTCCATGCGGTAAGCCACGCGCGTGCCATCCGGCGAAATGGAGGAATCCAGAAACGCGGGTGCCGATGTGCCCGGGAAGTCCTTGGGACTCGCCACCAACTGCTCCAACCCCTGCGTGCGATTGCGCAGCCACAGTTGCGCCTGGCCGCTGCGATTGGTGGCATAAGCGAAACGCGTACCGTCCGGGGACCAACTGGGAGCCACTTCATCGCGCGGCGTGGCCACCACATCGCGCGGCGGCGACCCATCGAGCGGCACTTCGATCACGTCGTAGCCGCGTTCCATCACTGGCAGCGCCATTACGCGGCCGTCCACGCTCAGGGCCGGTATGGTCTGGTTGGCGGCCGCAAAAATCCGCCGCGAAGTTCCATTCGCCAAGTCGACCACGGACAGATCGGAATCGGACGTATTGACCAGGTGAATGGCCAGAATGTGGCGTTCATCATTCCAAAACGCGAAGTCGTCGATATTGCGGAGCCCTTGAATCAGCTCCGGCTCGCCCTCTCCCAACGGCACTTTCCAGAACTCTCGATTGCCGAACATCAGCCCCACATACTTGCCGTTGGGATGTATGTGCATGCTAGTTTCGGCGCCGGCAAACAGAGTGCTGAACTTTCCGCGATTGTAAAACTGCGGCGCGGCTTCCGGAGGCGAGGCAAAAGCCAAACGATACTTGCTGCCCTCGTCGCGTAATAGGATCGCCATGGTCTTGCCGTCCGGCGTCAGCTCCGCCGCCAGAACATTTTCGCGAACCAGCTGCGACGGCCCACCCGCCACTGCAACGGAGTGAACGCTCTGCGCCGCTGTAAAGCCCTCGATAAAGTAGATGCGCGTCCCATCGGCTGACCAAAACGGTGCGGAGCACGACACCGGCTCATGCGTGATCTGCGTCGGCGCCGCCGCATCCAGCTTCTTGCTGAACACCTGGAACACGCCGTCCACCGCCGCCACGTAGGCGATGCGATCTCCGGTCGGCGACCAGCGCGGGTTGCTCTGCAGATCGAATTCGGTAGCGAAAGGCAGCAGCCGCGGCGGCTCCGGCGGCGGCATGGGCCAGAACAACGCAGCGCCAAATCCGACGAGCAACGCCGCCAACACCACCGCTCCCCACGCGCGATACGACGGACGGCGCACCGCTGCCGGCGCCACATGCACTGGCGCTTGCGTACCCGTCACGCTCGCCTCCGACAAGTGTTCGCGCGCCAGCTTCAGCTCGCGGTACAAATCTTTGGTCGAGTCATAGCGCTCCGCCGGATCTTTCGCCAGGCACCGCTCCACCACCCAGCGCAGCGGCGCCGGCACCGAGGACGGCAACGGCTCCGGCTCGTCGCGAATGATCGCCGCCATGGTTTCCGGCGCGCTTCCGCGAACGAAGGCGCGCTTCCCCATGGCCATTTCGTAAATGATCAGCCCAAAAGAGAACTGGTCGCTGCGCGCATCCACTTCTTCGCCGCGTGCCTGCTCGGGGCTCATATACGACACCGTCCCCAGCACCGTCCCCGGGTTCGTGACCTGCGCGATGGTCTGCGTGGCGTCCGTTTGCGTCACGGCGCCCGCGCGCTTCACGAGCCCGAAATCGAGGATCTTCACGCGCCCCGGATTGGCCGTCTGCGGACCCGTGACCAGAATGTTGTCCGGTTTCAGATCGCGATGCGTGAACCCGGCCGCATGCGCCGCCGCCAACCCGTCCGCGATCTGCACCGCCAAGTCCAACAACCTGCGCGGCGAGTCCACCGGCCCGATCGGCGAGCCTTCGATGTACTCCATCACCAGGTACCCGCCGCCCTCGGGCAGCATCCCCAGATCGTAAAGCTGCGAAATATTAGGGTGGTTCAGCGCCGCAATCGCCCGCGCCTCGCGCTCGAAGCGCTCGCTGAATTGTTGCTGCGAAATCTTGATCGCGACCAGCCTCCCCAAGCGCGTATCGCGGGCTTTCCATACTTCGCCCATGCCCCCAGCCCCAATGGGCGAGAGAGTTTCGTAAGGGCCTAATTTGTCACCAGCAGCAAGCGGCATAGGAGAAGTTATTCTAGCGGGTCGCCGAACGCTTCATCCGGCCGCCGATCGTTTCCACCATGCCGATCGCCCCCAAGCCCAGTAGCAGGTGCACTACGCGAATCGCTTCGTGCGCCTCCCCGGGCAGGAACATCCCCATCCGGAAAGCGAACGCCAGCACGATCACGCCATAAAACATTCCGCCGAGCACCAATCCCGGCGGCACTCCCCGGCGCAGACCGATCCCCGACAGAATCCACAGCAGTCCGATCACGATTTCGCCGATCGTCATGTGTACCGGCACGAAGCGCAGCGAATGCCCGGTCCAAAAGCGAAAGCCCAGCACTAGTAAAATCAGGCCCAGCAAACGCACGGTATTTTGGATCACCAGGGCGGCAACTCTCATAGCGCCTAGGATCGCACGCTCGCGCGCATCAATTGTTATCCTGCGGATATGCAGCTCCGGCATTCCGTCTGCGCGCTCGATTGCCCCGACGCCTGCGGCCTGCTGGTCCACATCGAGGACGGCCGAGCCACCAAGCTGCGCGGAGATCCCGACCATCCCGTCACCCGCGGATTCCTGTGCGGCAAAGTCGCGCAATATTTGGAGCGCGAATATTCGCCCGACCGCCTGCTCTATCCGCAAAAACGCACCGGCGCCAAAGGCCAAGGCCGCTTCACCCGCATCTCCTGGGACGAAGCGATCGGCACCATCGCCAAACGCCTCAGCGCCATCGCGCAGGAGCACGGACCCGAATCGATTCTCCCCTATAGCTACGCCGGCACCATGGGATTACTCAACGGCTCCGGCATGGATCGCCGCTTCTTCCATCGCCTGGGAGCCTCCCGCCTAGACCGTACGATTTGCTCCAGCGCCGGCGGCGCCGCCCTCACCGCGACTCTGGGCCTGCGCTACGCCACCGAACCCGAACAATTCCGCCACTCAAAATTGATCATCGCCTGGGGAGCGAACATCCACGGTACCAACGTGCACCTGTGGCCCTTCATCGTCGAAGCTCGCCGCAACGGAGCCAAGCTGATAGTGATCGATCCCGTCAAGACGCGCACAGCCGTGATAGCCGATCGCCATCTCTCTGTAAACCCCGGCAGCGACCTAGCGCTCGCGTTAGGCCTGATCCACGTAATCATCGGCGAAAATCTGTACGACGCCGATTACGTTGCAGCTCACACCAATGGCTTCGACGACCTGGCGAAGCTAGCCCGCGCTTACGATCCCACCCGCGTCGCATCCCTCACCGGCATCGGATCGGAAGACATCATCCAACTGGCGCGCGACTATGCCACCACCCGCCCCGCCGCCATTCGCTTGAATTATGGAGTCCAACGCAGCGAACACGGCGGCGCAGCCGTGCGAGCCATCGCCGCTCTCCCCGCCCTTACCGGGTCCTGGAAAGAAGTGGGCGGCGGCCTGCAACTCTCCACTTCACACGCCTTCCACTTCAACAGCGCCGCTCTGGAGATGCCGGAATTGCAACCGCGCCCGACGCGCATCGTCAACATGTCGGAGCTAGGCAAAGCCCTCACCGAACTCAACGATCCGCCCGTCAAAGCCATGGTGGTCTATAACTCCAACCCCGCCACCATCGCCCCGAATCAAGCCAAGGTGCTAGCAGGAATGCGCCGCGAAGACCTGTTTACCGTAGTGCTGGAACAATTCCAGAACGACACAGCCGACTACGCCGATATCCTCCTGCCCTCGACCACTTTCCTCGAACACACCGATCTCTACCGCTCCTACGGGCATTACCACGTGCAGCTAGCGCGGCCCGTGCTGGACGCTCCCGGCGAAGCCCGCTCCAACGTAGAAGTCTTCCGCGACCTGGCCCTGCGCATGGGCTTCGACGACCAGTGCTTCCGCGATTCCGAAGATATCATGCTCCGCTCGCTGCTCAATTCGGGACACAAGTTCCTCGAAGGCATCACGCTGGAGCGCCTGGACGCCGAGCACTCCATCCGCCTGAACATCTCGGAGCCCGGCGCGCCCTTCCTGCCCTTTGCAGAAGGCGAATTCGGCACGCCCTCCGGCAAGTGCGAATTCGGCGCCGAAACACTGGATTACGCTCCGCCAAAAGAATCCCGCTTCGGCGACGCGCAGATCCAGCGCCGCTTTCCCCTGGAGCTAATCTCGTCGATGCCGTCTGTTTTGAACGAACCGCTGGAAATTGGGGCGGCCTGGTTGTCGTAATGGTAGAAGGTTGTAGCGAGGGATTGCAGTCGGTTGATGAATAGGAGGTTTGGCGAGCGATGGTGGCACGGGCCCATTGGCTAACGATTAGATGGGTTTCAATGCCCAGCTCGCGCAAGGCTTCGAGCGTTCGAACGCCGAAAATTGCCACCGGCAGGCGCCGGCCATCCCACTACAAGTTTCATTTGGTTTAAGCTTAATGAGTGGAGCACAAAAGCTTCACTAGTTGGGTAAAGGAATGTTGTCCTTCATAAAAGCTGTTGCCCCGGCGCGGAGCCAGTCCTCCGTCGCCGGGGGCGGGGAGGCCGCCGTGTTGTCTCCGCACCCGGCGGCCAAGGCCCACGTCGCCATCCCCACCCAGCGCTCCACCCCGCCATCCCGCGCATGAGACACCTCGCCACGAAGAAAATCGCCACGAGAGAAAATGCCTCAAGAAAAATTGCTCCGCCCCATCACAGCAACCGACGCGCCAGGGAGGCGCCTTGCCGGCGGGCGTAGGATCCCGTTTCCGGACGTCAACCACCGGTGACAGAGCGCAGCGGCGGCTGAGCTCACCGTGACGGCGTATCGGTCCGTAGAATCGAATACACCGTCGCCGAAGGGGAGCTCTGCTCCGCTCGCCGGCGCCACGGGTCCCGCCGGGGCTGCGTTCCGCAGGAGGCCTTGGTTCACGTCGATGCCGAAGGGGGCGCGCCCGAGATCGCGCGCCAGTTGGCGCAGGAGCAAACACCAACTGAACGAAGTACAGGGCATAC
>CAVVZG010000151.1:0-5890 GCA_963752205.1 Bryobacterales bacterium
GCGTGTTTTCGCGGCTGCGGTCTTGTCGCCCTGAAATACGGCGCGATGCGCTCCGAGCAGCAGGGGCGAACCCGGCCGGCCGCGGACATAGTCAGATTGCGCTTCGAGCGAATCTACGGGAAGAGCGTCGTACTCGGTGTCTGGGTTTTCGCCAGCGGCGATGGGGCGAACGGGGTGCGCGTGATTATCGATGGCTTTGATGCTGGCGATTTCCGCGGCTATTTGGGGGTCGATTTGCAGATCGAATGACGCAACCTCCTCAGGAGCACGCGTGCAGGCGCTAAGGAGAATCGCGAGGACCAGCAGCCAACGGATCATCCGATCAGTGTAGCGTCGAAATTTTCAATTCTGGTGCTTGCCGGGGGATGGAAGCGGGCGGCTGGGCGCTGGGACAAATACGATTCCGCTGGGGTGGCCGGAATCGTCGCCGGTAACGATAGGGATGAGCGATTCCTGGCGCTTGTTGGTGCGCAGGTAATCGGTGATGGCGCGGATGTAGAAGCGCAGGGCTTTCTGGGTGCGCGGCAGCTCGCGGGTGAAGAGCGGGTCCACCGCTTGGAGATATTGCCAGACCGGTTCCGGGTCGATGCCGGGGATCTCGATCGAAGCGGGCAGCAGTGGCGTTTCGTCCACGACGGTGAGTTCGAGAACTACGCGGTGCGGATCTGCGAGCGATTCGTAATTGTAATCGACGCTGCGAATCAAGCCGGATTCGAGCATGCGCGCGATGGCTTGGCGCACCACTAGTTCGTCGATCTGCACGCCGGGGCGCAGACCGGTCAAAATCTGGATGGAATGGGGCGTGAAACGAGTCCCTTGCACCTTGAGTTGATCGATGGTGACGACCTCGCGCGACGGAGGCGCAGAGGATTGGGCGAACAGGACACTTGCCAGCAGCGCAAAAAGCACCCTATCATCCTACCCGTTCAGTGCTGTTGATTCAGTGCTAAGGTCAGAGCAGAGCAGCGTGCGCTCGCAAATCCAACTCGGCAGCGTGTTCGGGATCAAGATTGGCCTGCACTATAGCTGGTTTCTGATCGCCCTGCTGATCGTATTTTCACTTTCCTCGCAGTTCCGCGCCAGCAATCCCGCTTGGGGCGATAACCTCATTCTGGCCATGGCCATCGGGACGGCGCTGCTGTTCTTCGTCTCGCTACTGCTGCACGAATTGGCGCACTCTTTGGTGGCGACCTCGAACCAACTGCCGGTGAAAGAGATCACGCTGTTTGCTCTGGGCGGCGTGTCGCAGATCGAGAAAAATCCGACCAGCGCGAAAGTCGAATTCTGGATGGCGTTCGTGGGGCCGCTCACGAGTGCGGTGATCGGCGCGGGTTGTGTGGCCTTGGTGCGGTTGTTCGGCGGCGCGTCGTCGAATCCGTGGATGGCCATGCTGCGCTGGCTGGGATACATTAATCTTTCGCTGGCCGCTTTCAACCTGCTTCCGGGTTATCCGCTGGATGGCGGGCGCGTGTTGCGGGCGCTGATCTGGTGGAAGACGGGCAATGCCGACCGTTCCACGCAACTAGCCGCGCGGGCCGGCCAAGTGGTGGCTTTCCTGTTCATCGCTCTAGGCATTTTTCAATACTTCACGGGTGCGGGGTTGGGAGGCCTGTGGATCGCCTTCATCGGCTGGTTTCTGCTGCAAGCGGCGCGGGAAAGCTACTCGCGGGTGGGTTTGGCGCACGCACTCGAGGGCGTGCGGGTGGGCGACATCATGACACGGGATTGCCCCACCGTCGATGGCTGGTTGAACGTGCAGAACTTCGTCGAGCAAGAGATGCTGCGCACCGGGCAGCGTTGCTTCATGGTGGTGGATCAAGGCAAAATCACGGGTTTGGTCACGCCCCACGAGGTGAAGGACATTGACCGGGCAAAATGGCCCTATACGACGTTGCACGACATCATGCGGCCGTTGGAGGATCTGCAGTCGGTCACTCCGGAGACGTCTCTTACCAGCGCACTCGAAGCGATGGGCCGTTACGATCTGAATCAGCTTCCAGTGGTTGCGAACGGGAAGCTGGAAGGAGTCCTGTCGCGCGCGCAAGTTCTCAGCTATCTGCAAACGCACGCCGAGGTGCGCGGCTAGGAGAGCAGTGGAACGAAAAATTTTCTGGATCACTTTTACCATATTGGGTTTGGTCGCGGATTTCGTACTGCCGATGTGGTGGGCCCTGGGCGCGACCATTCCGATCTGTTTTCTAAGCTGGTGGATCGCTTACCGCAGCGATTGGTTTTGAAGGGTGGCACGCCAAGTGCTTGTAGCTTCTTGAGCGGGTTTTTGAATCCGTTAAAGGAGTCCATATGCTTTACTACGCGTTAGTGTTCCTGGTGGTGGCTTTGATCGCGGGCCTGCTGGGATTTGGCGTGGTCGCTTTTGCAGCGGCCGAGATCGCGAGAATTTTCTTCTTCGTTTTCATCGTGCTGTTCCTGGTGAGCTTGATCTCTCACCTGTTTCGCCGCAGCAGAGTTTCCTAGCGCTGCGCCAGGCATTTGGAAGTCGACCTGCAAGTGAGAATTGCATGACCACGAAATCTCTGCCCGATCAAGTTACTGACGCAGCATTCCAGATGAAGGATAAGGTCAATGATCTCAGCCGCTCCGCGACGGAGAAAATAGAAGCTACGCGAGTAGCGGCCGCCGGAGGACTCGATTCGACCGCTTCGGCCCTGCATAACAGCGGCGAAAAAGTGGCCGATCTGGCCCACGAGGCCGCCGACAAACTGCATTCCGGCGCGAAATACCTGCGCAAGAATGACGTCCCAGGGATTCTCAGCGACCTGCAGGGAATTGTTCGGAAGAATCCTGGGATCTCGCTGTTAGTAGCGGGCTTTATGGGTTTCGCTGTGGCTCGCGCGCTGACCAGCCACGATTGAAATGGAGCGGGAGACGAGAATCGAACTCGCAACCAACAGCTTGGAAGGCTGTGACTCTACCATTGAGTTACTCCCGCGCCTGTTTCTATTTTACACGGGCGCGGTGTCTTGATACTGAATCAGTTCCAACTCCACCGCGAATTGTTCGCCTTGCACGGTGCACTTCATCACCTCTGCAACATACGCATTTTCGGGCAGAAAAACCGTGACCGCTCGTTCACGCTCGAGCGCTTGATCGACTAATGCGGAGACACGGCAATGGTTACGCTCGAGTAGGCGCCCTACCGACGAAAAATACTCTCCTTCCATGGGCGAGATGATCACCGGTGTATCGGTGTCGGGCTGATTCGTGCGTAGCAGCCGGCGCACCAACTGATGCAGCTGGTTGTCCGGAATCTTGCGTCTCGGCCTTTTCTTCATTCACTCTCCGATGGGGGCGGCCAAATGTCTCTTAAACTTTATGACGCGCGCCAATACCTATTACGCGTGAAAACGTAAAGTTTAGGGCAATTTTGAATCGCTTCGTACGGAAGATCCAGTACTCCGTAGGTAGTGGTACTCGCTTAATTACGAGGCGGTCGCGGTGAGGGGATCAGTGATGTTAGACTTAAGCACTTGGCATCCCGGACTCTGAGTATCCGGTTGCGGCTGGAGGCACATCCTCCAATGAGCCGATCCCACTGCCAGGCCTCCCAAAAAAGGACCTTTGAAGATCCACTTAATCAACCCAAGCGATTCCGCCTTCGGAACCGCCGTCATCACGCCGCGTTGGCTGTACGTGTTGGCGACCGCGACGCCGATCGAATTCGGCGATCCGGAGATCTGTGACGAAACTTTAGAAAGTCTGCTTCCGGAGCGTATTTCAGCCGGCGACGTCGTCGGCATCGGCATTCACACCGGGAATGCGTTGCGGGGCTATGCCGTGGGGCGGCTGGCGCGCGAACGCGGCGCCTACGTGGTGTTCGGCGGCATTCATGCGTCGCTTTATCCCGATGAGGCCCTGGAATTGGGGCACGCGCATGCAGTGGTGAAGGGCGACGGCGATCTGGCTTGGGGCGAGGCGCTGCGGGATTGCGCGCGCGATGCTCCGCAGAAAATCTACGAAGGCGGACGAGTGGCGGCGGAGCAGTTCAAAGCTGCTCGCTGGGACCTGCTGCCTCCGGACCGCTACATGTGGGCTTCGGTGCAGACGGTGCGCGGGTGTTCGAAGCACTGCTCGTTCTGTTCGGTTTGGCGCACTGACGGCCAGAAGCCGCGGCAGCGTGCCTCCGACGTGGTGATCGAGGAGATCGTAGCATTGCGGCGCTTGGGGTTCCGTTTCATCGCGCTGGCGGATGACAACTTTTATCCGGTTTCGCTCACCGACATCAAGAACGCGGAGCGACAGGGCAACCAGCATAAGGTTGACGAGTTGAACGCCATCCGCGAGGAGCGCTTTGAACTGATGGAGCGTCTGGCCGGTTTGCCGAGCGACCTGACGTTCTTCACGCAGATCACCATGGAATCCGCCGAAGACGGGCGATTTCTGGACGCCATGAAGGCGGCGCATATTCGCGGGGCGCTGGTGGGCGTGGAAGCGGTCACGGCGGAAGGGCTGAAGGCGGTATTCAAGGACTTCAACTGTTCGGGCGAGAAGCTGGTTCATCAGTTGCAGGAATTCCAACGGCACGGCGTGCACGTATTGGGATCCTTCATTTTTGGATTGTCGACGGACAGGGCCGATACTTTTGACGCGACGCTCGAACTGGCGCACAAGTCCGGATTGACGTTCGCACAGTTCGTCATGCTGACTCCGTTCTGTGGAACCGTCGACTTTGAGCGCTGGGAGAAGGCGTTTGGCGAGAACGTGCCGATGGTGGAGGGGACTCCGATCACGCGCTATTGGCTGATTCCCCCGGATTTGCGGCCCAAGATGTTTATGCCGCATCCGACCATGAATTCCGAAGAGATGCGGCAGCGGACACAGGGCGTCTGGGATCGCTTCTACAGTATGAAAGCGGTATGGAAGCGGTCGAATTGCACGCCGAATTTGCGGGCACGCCTAGCTTTTATATTCATTTCGAAGCTATACCGGCAGATGTATGCGAGCACGGGGATTGCTACCGATAGCGCGCGGAGGAATCGGGCGAACCGTTGGGCGCGCTGGCTGGCTGTGCCTTGCAGAAAACTGTTTCAAGGGAAGCCGATGCCGGGATTGCAGGCGCCTCCGCGTAAAGAGACTGCCGCGGCCGCGGCGGCCAACGCCGGGTTGCTGAACGTGATTCAGTAGTTTACGCGGTGGGCGTCATTTCGACGCGCACAGGCGGATTGTAGTAGCAATACGTCGGGCCCCAAGAATATGTAGGTTACCAGTTTCTCAGCCGTATTGCTATCGAACAGGCATGGGGGTGGCTCGCCGCGGGCACGGCCGGAAAGATAGCGCGAGTAGTTCTCGATACCGGCGCAATAGCCGACCTCCTTTATCATCTCCATATCGAACATCGTGCGCTGCTCGAGGCGCTGCGCCTCCAGCAGCTTGCCGTTGTCGCGCAGATCCTTCAGCCGCGTACGCAAATCCTCGCGGATCTGATCCACCGCGCCGATGAGGCGATCGCGCGGCGTAACGTAGTGAGTGCCGGGATATACGGTGAATCGCGGCACCTTGCGCGAGATCGCGCCGGTCAGCGGATCGAACAGGCTGATCGAGTCGATCGTGTCGTCGAAGAGCTCGACCCGCACCGCTTCGCGCTCGGATTCCGCCGGGAAAATATCGATAACGTCGCCGCGGACGCGATAGGTACCCTGCGTCAGATCCAACTCGTTGCGCGTGTACTGCATCTCCGCCAGCCGCCGCAGGAGCTTGCGCTGGTCCTGCGGTCGCCCCGCACGAGATGCAGAATCATCGAGAGGTAAGCCTGCGGGTCGCCCAGGCCGTAAATCGAGGAGACGGTCGCGACAATGATCGAATCCGGGCGCTCCCAACAGCGCCTTCGTCGCCGACAGGCGCATCTGCTCGATGTGCTCGTTCACCGAGGAGT
>CAVVZG010000152.1:0-37053 GCA_963752205.1 Bryobacterales bacterium
CGTATTGCTATTAGCTGGCGTTGGCTTGAAGCTGCTGGAGAGTGTGAGCAGATTCCGCACACCGCACTTTAGTTCGACGAACCCGCTCTATCAGGACTGGGTGAGCGTGTTGGCGTTTGCTGCGCTTGCGTTCAGCTTGTACTACTTTGCGCAGAAGCCCATGCCTTCGGAGAAGGTGTTGGAAGAGATCGAGGCGGGCGAGTAAATCTCCAACAGCAAACCCCAGGATGGTTGTCCCGGGGTTTGCTGCGTTGGTGTGCAGGCTACGGTAGCTTGCCGATGGTGTTAGTGCCGTTGGGCGTCGTGGGCAGATTCGCGGAGTATGGCGTAAGGACTGGGCCGGAGGCGCCGACGATCTCAGTGATGAAGCCGCTGGGGGCTGCGGCGCTGGCATTACCGATCCAGATGTTGCCAGAGGCGTCGATGGCGATGCCCGTTGCTCCGGAGTACGTGTGGGCGAAGCCGATGGAGGGGCTGACGGCTGCGCCCGACGCGTTGAGCTCCGTGACGGAGCCGCCGTTGCTGGCGAAGTTGGTAATCCACTGGTTGTTCAGGCCGCCGAAGGTGGCGGCGGTGGGATTGAGAAGACCACCACCGGTGAAGGGGCTGCCGGGTGCGGCGTTGATGGTAGAGGTTGTGGTGGCGGCGAGTTCCGAGATGGAGCCAGAAGAATTGCCCTTGTTGCCGATCCAGATGTTGTTGGAGTGGTCGACGGCGATGGACTGCGGAGCGGTTTGTCCGCCCGCAGTGGTTGCCGTTGCGGTGCAGGGGTTCGCCGAGCAGATGAACTGCGTGGTGGCTGCGGCACCGTTGGAGAGCCAGATGTCGTTGTAGCTGTCCAAGGCCAGGGTAGAGGCGCTGCCGACGGTGACGCCGGTGGCGATCTGGCTGGGGGTGGTTGAACCGGTGGCGATGACTTCCAGATCACCAGAGCCAGCAGCACCGCCATAGTTTGCGACGTAGATGTCGCCGGAGCCGTCGCTCGCCATGGCTTCGGGTCCAGTGCTGTGGAGGGTGTCGATGTACTTCCGCTCGCCCGCAGCCTTCAAAACCGTGCGCCACTTAATGCCCGTCGGGAAACCAGCCCCGCCGCGCCCGCGCAGCCCCGACGTCACCACTTCCTCGACGATCGCCTCCGCAGTCATCTCCCGCGCCCGCTCCAGCCCGCGAAATCCCCCGTGCGCCACGTAATCGGAAAGCGACAACGGATCCGTAACCCCGCAGCGCGCAAACGTCAACCGCTCCTGTTGCTTTAAATAAGGAATCTCCGCCGTAAGCCCCAAGCACAACGCGTGCGGCTTGCCTTCCAGGAACCCGCTTTCGATCAACCCCGGCACCGCATCGGCAGTAACCGGCCCATAAGCCACGCGCCCCTTGGCTGTCTCCACTTCCACCAACGGCTCCAGCCAAAACATCCCACGCGACCCATTCCGAACCATGGTCAAATCCGGTTTGGCCCTCGAGATCGCCCGCGCCACCGCGTCCGCTCCCATCGACAGCGCCGACGAATCGCCTGGAACAAAAACTCTCAAGCGTGCCTCCGCGCATTCTCAATCAACGAATCCGCCACCGCAGCCGACACACGCCCATACGGCTGGCCATCCAGCATCACCGCCGGCGATAACGCGCAATTCCCCAAACAGTAAACCGGACGCAGCGTGAAATTCCCATCAGCGGAAGTCTCGCCCAGCTTCACGCCCAAACTTTTCTCCACATGCGCGATCAGCGAATTGCATCCCATCGCCTGGCACGATTCCGCCCGGCAAATTTGCAGCACATGTCTTCCCGCCGGAGTCCGCCGAAAATCGTGATAGAAACTGATCACCCCATGCACTTCCGCATGCGAAATATTCAACGCCTCCGCGATCAGCGGAATCATCGCATCGTCGATATAGCCGAACTCTTCCTGCAACGAGTGCAGTATGGGCAGCAGCGCTCCCGGCAAATGCTGCAGCCCTTGAATTCGCTCGACAACGTGTGCAGTGTCCATCCACTTCTATCGTACACTTGATGCCAGACAGATGAGGTACCAATTTCTCACAAAAACCTATGAAACCGAACGTTTTAAGGTGGTCAGCGTCTGGAGTTTCTTTCGCGATGCGGAACTTTCCACTCGCCCTCATCCCACCGACACCCGCGGCCGCAGCGTCCTCGAACAAATGACCCACCAATGCGTCAGCGAAGACAACTGGTTCAAGAATTTCTTCGGCATCGACGTGGGCGCGCCGCCGCTCCCCGCCATCCAAAACCGCCGCGGCTTCATCACCCGCTATTGGGAAGATTCCGCATTGCGACAAGCCGCCTTAGAATCCCGCGGCGACTCTTTCTGGGAACAAGACGCGAAGTTCTTCGACGTCCCCCGCTCCCGCGCCTGGATCATGGTCCGCCGCATAGCGCACACCGCCCACCACCGCGGCCAGCAAATGGCCATGCTGCGCATGTTGAATCATTCGCTCCACAGCAACTACGGCCCCACCGCCGACACCGATGACAAGGTAGCCTACGCGTATCCTGATATGGAAACGTTATTGAGGTCTCTCGACTAGTGAAAGGCAACATCATCACCGTCCCGATCCATAAGATCGATCCGGACTCCGCCAAGGCCGAGCAAGACCTCGTAGCCGTAGAAGAACCCCTGCAAATCCGCCTGGGCGACCGCGACTTCGCCATCACCATGCGCACCCCCGGCCAAGACCGCGAACTAGCCGCCGGCTTCCTCTTCACCGAAGGCGTAATCGATAATCTGAACCAAGTCCGGTCCATCACTACAGATGACCGCGGCGCCGTCACCGTAGAACTAGCCCCCGGAGTAGAAGTAGATTTCGCCGCCAGAAACTTCTACGTGACGTCAAGCTGCGGCGTCTGCGGCAAAGCCTCCATCGACGGATTAAAATCCGCGAACTGCGCCTCCCCGCCCCACCGCGTCCCCCAAGTCGCAGCCGCCGTCATTCCCCAGCTCCCCGACAAACTCCGCCAGTCTCAACCCGTCTTCAGCCACACCGGAGGACTCCACGGAGCCGGCCTCTTCAACGCCGCAGGCGATCTGCTAGCCGTGCGCGAAGACGTAGGCCGCCACAACGCCGTCGACAAATTAATCGGAGCGATGTTCCTCGAAGGCAAAACTCCGCTGAACGAAAACATCCTGATGTTGAGCGGCCGCATCAGCTTCGAGCTAGTGCAAAAGGCGCTCATGGCCGGCATCCCGATCGTCGCCGCCGTAGGCGCCCCCTCTAGCCTGGCGATAGAAACCGCGTTGCATTTCGGAATGACGCTGATCGGCTTCCTTCGCGGCCAGCGTTACAACGTCTATTCAGGGCACGACCGTCTCCTCTAATTCGTTCTACGGTTCCCATCCGCGAGCCTATAATTTCTATACGCGATGGACTTCCTCCTAACCGGACTGGCGCAACACGGCTACACCATCCTCCTCGCCGCCGTGTTCCTCGAAACTATCGGCTTCCCCATCCCCGCCGCCATCGCCCTACTCCTCGCCGGAGGGGCCAGCGCCCGCGGTTCCCTGCGCGCCCCCTTAGCCCTAGGAGGCGCCTTCGCCACCATGCTCATCGGCGACACCCTCATGTTCTTTCTCGGCCGCTACACCGGATGGTGGCTCCTCGGACTCCTCTGCCGCCTCTCCCTAAACCCCGAATCCTGCATCCTGCGCTCCGCCGATTCTTTCTATAAACGCGGCCGCACCCTGCTCGTCTTCGCGAAATTCGTCCCCGGCATCAACACCATGGCCCCGCCCCTCGCCGGCAGCATGAACATGCGCTGGACCCAATTCGCCGCCCTCGACGCCGCCGGCGCCGCGCTCTACGTCGGGTCGTATTGGTCCGTCGGCTTCCTCTTCAGCGATGCCGTCGGAGCCATCACCCACACCATGCAGACCTTCGGCCGCATCGTCGAAGGTGCGCTCCTCACCGCCGTTGCCGGATACATAGGTTACCTGGCCTGGACCTGGATCAAGAGCAGCGCCCTCCGCGCCATCCCCCGCGTGCGCCCGGCAGAAGCCGCGCAGGCCCTGACAGCCAAAGGCGCCGTAATTTTCGATGTCCGCAGCCACGGCTACTACGATCAAAAAGCCCAGCGCATCCAAGGTTCTAAACGCCTCGAGCCCAATGCCGTCCATCAGCAGCCGCTAGAAGCCCCGGCCGCCGGACAACCCGTGTACCTCTATTGCACCTGCGTCCGCGACGCCACTAGCGCCCGCGTCGCCAAAGAGCTCATCGACCAAGGCGTCAACGTCTCCGTAATCCAAGGCGGCCTGCGCGCCTGGAAAAAAGCCGGACTCCCTCTAGAATCCGTCCCCTCCCATGAAGTCGAAACGCTCCCCGCCTTCGACCATTAATCAATCGAAGCCTGAACAATCTCCAACCGCCGCTTGGGAGTCTCCCCCTCCACCTCTTCCTTAGCGAACGCATCCAGCACGTCCATCCCCTCGACGACGCGCCCGAACGCACTGAACTGCCCGTCCAAGTTCGTCCCCGCCCCCAACATCAGGAAAAAGGATGTCGTCGCCGAGTTCGGATCGTCCCCATGCGCCATCGACACAATCCCGCGCACATGTTTCACGTCCGCCCGAAACTCGCCCTTCACCGGACGCACCCAGCGGTCCGCGAAATGCGCCCGCCCCGGAGCCGTCCCGCCCTGCACCACGAAATCCTTAGCGATGCGATGGAACACCGTCCCGTCATACCACCCGCTCTGCGCCAGCTTCAAGAAGTTACGAACATTCTCCGGAGCCCAGTCCGGCTGCATCTGAATCTTGATGTTGCCGAGCGTCGTCTTCAACGTAACCGTCTTGCGCATCTCGTCAACGCGAGCGTTGACGAACGGCTCCTCCCGCTTCTTCTCGATCGTGACCTTCAATATGCGCACCGGCTTATCGACAACACCACTCGCATCCGCCGCCACCTGCGAAATCTTCTCGACCACGTCCATGCCTTCAGTCACCCGCCCAAACGTGGAAAATTTCCCATCGAGCTGCGGCTGCGGCGCGACGCACACGAAGAACTGCGCCCCCTCGCTATTCGCCCGCCCCGGAATACTCACCGTCGACACCACCCCGCGCTCATGCTTCAAATCGCTGAACTCGTTCGCGAGCAGACTCAACCCACCCGTCCCCCACTGAGCCTTCGCAGTCCGGGGGTTTTTAAGTAAAGGATCGCCCCCTTGAATAATCCCGTTCGCGACCACGCGATGAAACGCACTCCCGTCGTAATACCCCTGCCGGGCCCGCGCGATAAACTGCTCGACGTGTTTGGGCGCCTTGTCCGCAGCAAACTCAAAACGAAAAGTGCCGAGATCCGTCACCACCACAGCCTCGACATCCCCCGGCCCCTGCGCCCACGCCAGCCCCGCGCAACAAATCAGTAGCAGAAGAGTGGAACGCATGAAACGCCCCGAAGTCAACGCGAGGCTCGTTTCAATTCCCAATAGAAACCCAGCACAAAAACGGGCAGTGCAACACAGAGGACGGGCCAGAAGTGTAGATGCCATCGGACAAAGTAGGAGTCCGGCTCGGCGTCCGTGTATTTGCGCGTCAGCCGGTAAACCACAAGCAGGCCCGCCAGGTAGAGAGCACAGACTGCTACCGCCGAGGCTGCGATTCCAGACACTAGGCTCTTAACGTAGATCATGAAGGCGCCCCTCCAGTCCAAGGCAAGAATACCAAATTCTTACTTCTCTTCCTGAACCCCAGCGATCCAGTAATCCGTCCCCTGCACCAGAATCTTAGCCTGGATCTTCTCCCCCGCCTTCAACTTTCCAAATTCCGCCTTATCTTTGACCGGATACTCCATCGTCATCGCTTCCATCCAGCCCTCAATCTTCCCGCCCTTCACCATCGCTGTCTGCGCCGCCGGATCGACGCTGACGACTTCGCCTTGCATCTGATATTCCTTCACCGGCTGCGGCGGAGGATTCCGCTGGCACCCCGCCAACACCAGCGCGCAAATCACACAAGTTAAGAGTTTCATAGCGTCCTCTAAAAAGACTACCGCGTCCCGCCGATAGCAAAGTGATGGGTTCCGCCACAGCCACAACTACGCCGCTAGCGCAGCCTCGCGCCCACGCCTTGAAGAATTGGCTGAGCCCGTCCCTTTGCGACATGTTCTTCCTGGCCGTGATCGCCTGGTCCTTCATGACCTCCGGCACCGGCTGGAGCCGCCTCCTCTGGGATGGCGACACCGCCATCCACATCGCCACCGGCAACTGGATTCTCGACCACGGCAAAATTCCCACCGCCGACCCCTTCTCCTTCACACAGTCCGGAGCCCCCTGGATCCCCTACGAGTGGGGCACCGAAGTCCTGTTCGCCCAACTCAACCACATGTTCGGATTGAAAGGAATAGTATTCGTCTGCGGCGTAGCCATCGCAGCGCTAATTGTGGTCCTGCTCCGCACCATGATCACTGCCGGCGCCGACGTCCTGCTGTCGATCGTGATAGCACTGTTTGCATCGAACGCACTGCTCATTCACTACCACGCGCGCCCGCATTTATTCACCCTGCTGTTCCTGGCGATCACGGCAGCCACAATCACCAAAGACCGGATCCAACCCACACGAATGATCTGGCTGCTCCCACCGCTAACCGCAGTGTGGGTAAACCTGCACCCCGGATTCACGATCCTCTTCGCGTATTTAGGAGTATTAGTAATCGGCAGCGTATTAGAAGGTGCGAGCGCCTCCGCAAAACGCTACGCCTGGCTTACGCTAGCCTGCGCAGCCGCCACGCTCCTGAATCCCTTCGGCTATAAGCTGCACTTGGACGTCCTCTCCTTCCTGCACGGCAACGGCACCACCGAATTCATCCAGGAATTCCAATCCCCCACCTTCCGCACGCAGCCCCAGCTCTTTTACATGGGATTCCTCATAGCCGGCCTGGCCCTGTGCGGCCTTTACCTAAGACGCCGCAAATTCGTCGAACCTTTGCTCCTGATCGGAACTGCGTACGCATCGCTCACCGCAATCCGCCACAGCACCGTCTTTGTAGTGTTAGCCGCGCCCATGATCGCGATAGAGCTATCGCATTACTGGCAAGCCTGGGTAGCGCGCCAACCCCGCGCCTCGGCAGCCCGCATCCTCGACGGCCTCTCGTCCGAAAAACGCGCGGCATTTTCGAGATCGAGCGTGTGGCTCCTCGCCGGCCTGGCGGCCATCTTCTTCTGGTCTCCGCAAGAACTGTGGCCCGCCGGATTCGACAAAGAAATGTTCCCCGTGGAGCTAGCCGCGCGCCACCCCGAACTAGCCACCGCCCGCCTGTTCACCCCCGACCAGTGGGCCGACTACCTGCTCTACGCCAACTACCCGGGCCAAAAAGTCTTCTACGACGACCGCGCCTTCTACGGCGTAAAAATGTACCGCGACGTCAACGCACTGCTAACCGCCCAGCCCGGCTCCCTCGCTCCCTTGGATCACTACCAAACCACCCGCGTCCTGATCGAATCCCACTCCCCACTTTCAAAACTCCTCCGCGAATCCCAAGACTGGAAAGTAATCGATCAAGACTCCACCGCCGAACTCTTCGCCCGCCGCTAACCCACCCCCCGCAACACCCGCCCCACCCGTATCTTCATCACCCGAGCCTCTAAATTTTCCGCCCCGGCGAAGTCCTCGCGAGCCCGCAACACCGCCGCATACTCCCGCATCACCGGCAGCAGCCCCGCACTCTCGCACCCCATCGTCCGCTCCATAATCCTCAATGCCCGTCGAAAAGCTTCTTCCGCCTTCGCCATTCGCTTCTCCCGAAAATAAACCCCCGCCAGATTTGCCCAAGCCCGCCCGATCTCGCGATGCCCCGCCGGCAAGCTCGTCTCTAGAATCCCCAGCGCCCTCTCATACTCCACCTCCGCCACTCCATACTTCCGGCGATCCGCCGCCAGTGCCCCCTCCAAACTCAAGTCCGGAGCCATCCGCGGATCATCCTCCGCAAAACTCGCGCGATGAATCGCCTCTGCCCGCCGCAACACCTCTTCAGCCTCGCGATAGCGATGCCGCAACCGCAGCACCTCCGCCAGACTCAGCAACGACGCCGCCGTATTTGCATGCCGCTCCCCGAACGCTCGCTCGGATTCCAGCACCGCCCGCCGCAACACCCCCTCGGCTTCCTTGAACCGCCCCTGCTGCCCCTCCATCTTTCCCAAATTGTTCAGTACCACGGGCAAAGTTTTCTTGTCCTGCGCCGCTTCCAAAATCGCCAGCGCCCGCCGGTACAACACACCCGCCGTGTCGAAGCGGCCTTCCATCGAATACGCCAACGCCAGGTCGCTCAGTGTCTCGGCAACCTGCGGATGCAGCGGCCCCAGCAGCCTTTCGCGGATCTGCAGCGCCCTCCCCAACCACGTCTCTGCTTCCACGGTATCCCCGCGCATCACGGCGATCCCGCCCAAATTCGCGAAGACGTTGGCGCCCTCCACCGTTTCCGTCAGCTTTTCCGCTTCCACAATCTTTAGCGCACGCTCCGCAAGTTGCCGCGCCCGCTCATAATCCCCAGCCTCGCGGTAAGCCAACGCCAACTGATTCAGCGCATGCAGTTCACCGGGTTCCGCGGCCAATCCGTAGGCGGCCGCCAGTAACACGACCGAAACATTTCGAGTGATTCTTGAAACTCGCCCCATACCGCATTGTGCCCCGCGCACGAGGCCCGCGGAAGTAAGCGTGGAGTAAGCGCAGGAAATCGCTTACGGTAATAACCCAATGCGTTCCAGCAGCCGCTCAAAACGCGGCTCCGAACGTAACGGATCGTACAGCGGATGCACCCGCAGCGCCGTAACCGCCAACTCGCGCGCGTCCGTTGCGGCCTCCAAGAAGGTCAGCGCCGCCGCGTGCTCGCCCAAACCCAGATGCAAAATCGCAAAACAGCTCGCCGGCACCCAGCGCGTTTTTGACAGCGCTTCCAGTTTCTTAAGCACATCGAGCGCCTCCGTCCGCCGCCCCGCGCGCGCCAGCACCTCGCCCAAGGCGCCTAGAATACTCGGCAGCTCTCCGCCTAATTCACGCGCGCGTTGCAGCGACTCAATCGCCAGCTCGTGCTTGCCCATCAACGAAAGCACCCGCCCCATCGAGCTATGCGCCTTATAAAACGCCGGATCCAGATCCCCCAATTCGCGGTACACCGCCACAGCCGTGGCATAATCGCCGCAGATCACGTGCATATACCCCAGCCCCTCGCGAATAATCATCGACAGCGGATCCAGATCGTGAGCCATGCGCACTTCGGCCAGCGCCTCCTGGCAGCGCCCCAGCAGCGCCAGATGATCCAGGCCGTACCAATGCCGCGCCCGCGAGTACCCCGGGTTCACCGCGATCGCGGTGCGGTATAACGTCTCCGCCTCTTCCCAGCGCCACTCAAACAGCGAGCGCACAAACGCCAGCGACACGTTGGCTTCGGCGGATCGCGGGTCTAACTCGAGCGCCCGCTCTGCCGCCGCCCGCGCCTTCGGCACCGCCTCCGCCGGATTCATCAGCCCATAATCCGCCAGCAAACTGTAAGCGTCCGCCAACCCCGCATGCGCCTCCGCGCACGATTCATCCGCCAGAATCGCTTCCTCGAAGCGCTCGACGCTCTTGTACAATCCTTCACTGGTTCGCTTATTGGCATGAAACCGCCCCTGCAAACACAGGTTGTAACACGCCAGGTTCGGAGCCCTCCGCGGAGCCTCGGCCACACTCTGCGCCGTCAGCTTGAGTTCCAGCGCCTGCACGATCGCCCGCGCCATCTCCTCCTGAATCGCGAAAACATTCTCGAGTCTGCGATCGTAAGTCTCGGACCACAAGTAATCGCCCGACTCGGAATCGATCAACTGCGCCGTCACCCGCACCCGTCCCTCGGTGCGCCGCACGCTGCCGCGCAAAATCGTGCCCACGCGCAATTGTTGCCGGATGCCCGCCAGATCCCGCTCCCGCCCGCGCAACTGCGATGCCGTGGCCCAGGCCACCACCCGCAGATTCGGCACGCGCGTCAGCAAATGAATCAGCTCTTCCGTCAGGCCGTCGCTGAAGTAATCGTCGTCAGTCCCTTGCAGCAGGTTCGCGAACGGCAGCACGACAATGGATTTTTTGCCCGGCCCGTTTATCAACGGCGCCGCCGTCTCCTGTTGCGCCGCCGCGCGCATCTTGAAAAACGGCAGATAGGCACCTTTGGGCAGCATGATCATGATAGAATCGCCGCGCCCTGGCGAATTGTAATACGCCTTCAGTTTCGCCCGTAGCCGCCGCGCCTCCACGCGCACAATCGGATCGATGCGCGGATCATAATCCGCCTTGCGGTCAAACACCTCGACGCCGATGATCTGTTCCTTGAGTTGCGCGCTTTTGCCGGCTAGCGTCTGCTCCACTGAAAACCGCAGGAACCGGCACAAGCGGTGGGAGCGCAGAAACAGCCGGCTCGCCAGCACCCTCTCTACTTGAGCGGTAATTTCCTCAGGGTCGAGCGCAGGCGTGGGGACTTGCAGTGCACGGACAGTAGACTGCGTGGTCGGTTTTGACACGGCGCGCCTCTCCAAATCCCCTTCGGGACATCCCCCGAGTTGGCTATTGACCTAAAGACGATCAGATTCCGAAAATGTTCCGTCCGTCGCAGGAAAAATCTCCGGCGGCCACGCAAACCCCAATTGCATTGATCATACCTCGGGTGTACTATGGCGTTCTATGTTGCTTCGCACCGCGAAATTCGCCAGCTTCGTGCTCCTGCTCGCCGCCCTGTCCTCCCCTGCCCCTGCTCAGGACCCCGGCCAGAAACTCTATGTGGTCACGCACGTAGACATCAACGGACCAGCCCTGGCCGCCGAAGGATCCAAAATACTACAGCAATTCGCCGCCGATAGTGCGAAGGACCCGGGCTCCGTGCGCTTTGAACTCCTGCGCGAGCCCAACAGAATAAATCACTTCACCATCGTGGAGGTCTGGCAGAACCGGGAAGCTTTTGAAACGCATTTGACGCTGCCGCACACCAAATCCTTCCGCGAGAAGATCCAGCCCCTGTTAGGCAGCCCCTTCGACGAACGCCTGCATATCCTCTTGCAATAGAGGATCAAAAGCTGGGTTGTCGTAAGGCGGAGTTCCAGCCGCTCAGCGCGCCCACCGACGGCCGGCGCGTGTCCCCTTTCCGCCGGGCTTGGCGGAAACTGCCGTCAATCCGTTTGCGCCTCTCCACCCGCGCGGTGTCGCGCTGGCCCACGTCATAGCGCGCGCGCTTTTCGGGATCGCTCAGAATTTGATACGCCTCGGAAAGCCGTATGAACTTCTCGCTATCGCCGGTTTCGCGATTGTCAGGATGGTAGCGCGCGGCCAGCAGCCGGTACACGCGGGCAATCGTCTCCGCATCTGCGTTGGGGCTCAACTGCATCGCCTCGTAGCAGTCCAGGCACGAATTCTTCAGCCCCGCCCGGAACGTACCGTCGGGCTCTCGAACGCACCATCGCACCTCTGCCTCGATATGATCCCCCACCACCACCAGAGAGCCAGTCTTGAGCGGCGTCGGTAAGGCTACGCCGAATCCGCCCTCGATGACATCGACCACCGCGGCATTGATCTTGCCCATCCCGTTATTCGTCTGGATCGAAATCACGGACGACCCGGCCGGTTTCCGGGGCGCTCTCCGGCGTTGTATTTTGGTGGCGGTTTCCATTGGCTCTAACTGACTTAGTTATCGCATTCGCCGCGGTTCCACCGGAATCCGCTATAAGTACCGATCAGGTAATCGAAAGTACCGGTGAAGTACTATTTGGAAAGCGTCTACCGCCTGGCTACCTGCTCGCCGCCCCCAACGATCGAATCCAACCGCTCCACGATCTCCTTCAACGTCTCCGACTGCGCGTTTAACTCCTCCGCAGCCGCTGCCGCTTCCTCCGCGTTAGCCGCCGTCTGTTGCGTCACCTGTTCCATCTGCGTGATCGCCTTCGCCACCTGCTCGATCCCCCGCGTTTGCTCCTGGCTCCCTTGGCTCACTTCCTCCACCAACGCCTTAACACTCACCACTTCGACGGTGATGCCGCGGATGTCGGCCGCCACCTGGTCTACCTTCGCCTGGCCGTCTTTGGACTTTGCGATCGACTCCTCGATCAGCCCCGACGTATCCCGCGCCGCTTGCGCGCAGCGCTGCGCCAGGTTGCGCACTTCCTCGGCTACCACTGCGAAGCCCATGCCCGCCTCGCCCGCCCGCGCCGCCTCCACCGCTGCGTTTAGCGCCAGGATGTTGGTTTGGAATGCGATCTCGTCAATCACTTTAATAATTTTGGAGATCTTATCGCTATGCGTCTTGATCTCGCCCATGGCCAGTACCATCTGGTCGAGCGACTGGTTGGTCTTCGCACACTTTTGCTGCGACCCGCTCACCAAATCCGCCGCCTTGCGCGAGCTATCCGTGTTCGCGCGCGCCATGGAATTGATCTCTTCGCTCGAGGCCGAAGTCTCTTCAATCGACGACGCTTGCTCCGAGGAACCCTGCGCCAGTGACTGGCTGGAGGTGGAAATCTGTCCCGCCGCCGACGCCACTTGCCCCGCGCTTTCTGAAATCTCGTGTACCGCCCTCACCAGCGTCTGGTTGACGCCGCGCACCATCAAGAACGCCACCGCCACGATCGCCAGCAGCAGACCAGTCATGAAGATGCTGATAAACGTGCTCTCCGACTGCATGGACGCCGCGCGCGCCTGCGATTCGCTCAGGAATTTGCGTTGCTGGTCTTTGAGGCCGTTAAGGGTTTCCTCCGCAAGGCTCGTGAACGCCATTACCTTGGGGGTAACGCTCGCCGTGATTTGTTCGAACTTATGCTCTCCGGCAAGACGCATGTAGTCGGCGGAAACCGTCTGGAATTCGCCCAACCCGGATTCGAATTTTGCTAGATTCTTTCTGCTTTCTTCCGTGCTCAACAGCGGCCGCATCTGGGCCACTTGTTCGCCGGTCCGCTTGAACGCATCGTTCCAGCGTTTTACGTTGGCGTCAAATTCCTTCTGATTCTTAGTCTGCGCAAATACGAACGCACCCCGCAGTGACGCGACCATCTCCCAGGCCCGCGCCCGGGTGGCGTTGACCAGATCGAGCTTCACCGCCGTCTTCTGAGTGGCAACGTCTAGTTCCTGGCCTAGCGTCCGCAGGTACCACATTCCCCCGCCCGCCAGCAGCATTCCAATCAGGGCCAGCGCCCCCACAATCCCGTACAGCTTTGTCGACAGTTTCAAATTCATATTCCCTACTGACGCTTATCCTTCCCATAGTCTTTAAAGTTGATCGCGAAGTACGGATAGTTGTAATTAGGACCCTTGGTCAGGTGTTGCAGGAACTCACCCGACATCAAGTGGCCGACGCCCACTCCCAGGTTCATGTGCCGGTTGAGCTCGAACCAGGTGTAGACATCCACCTCGTTGCCCACGTGCGTCCCCGATTTGCCGGTCGCGTCGCGAACGATCGACCCGCCCGACGTGTTATAAAGCGAGTCCTTCGCGCTCGCCAGCCAGAAATCCAGATACTGCCCGGTTACCGTCCAGCGCCGGTGCGGCTCTATCGTCAGGCCCGCGCGCGCCGCCACAATATTCTGCCAGCCGAACAAGTCGGTGATGCCGAAACGGTCATGCGCCGACGGATACATGGTGTCGAAGGCGCCGTGCGTGCCGTCGGTCGGATTCTTATCGCCGGAGGCGTAATCGTATTGCGCGAAGACCCGCGGATGGAAATACATCGTATTGACGCGGTAGCCCGCGCCGAAAGTCTGCGCCCACGCGCGAATCCCGTTCGGCCCGTCCACGCCGCGCTCTAGAATCGCTTCGTAGGAATAGTCCAGGTTACTCAACGCGACACCCTTGAAGCGGAAGCCGTAAGCGTTCTCGTTCTGCCTGCCGGTTTTGACCTTGCCCGTAGTTTCAATCGCCACGCTCGGCTGCAGCCGCCACAGAACGAACGGCTCGAACGTCGAGTTCGGCAGCAGCTTGTCGATCCCGCCGTAAAGCCCGTAGATGTTGTTGCCCTCCTGATGATGGCTGATGCCATCGTTCAGCGGCAGCACAACCGAGGCCGCGAAGATACCCAGGTGGTAATTATTGCGTTGCAGGTTCGTCACCACGGCATCGTAAGAGCGTCCCTGATTGCGCCACTCCGAATTCGAAAAGATGGTGTTGTTGTAGCTGATCAACTGCCGCCCCACACGCAGGTTGATCCAGCTTCTTCCGGATCGCCGAACTCCGCATACGCCAGCTTCAGGTCCCAGCGGACTTCATTCGGCGCCCCGACGGGCGGCTTCTGTAGGAACGACTGCCCGTCCTGCGTCTGCGTCACCACTTTGAACCAATCCGCGATCCGCAGATTCATCTGAAAGCGCATGCGGTTCAGCAGATACGAGTCGTTGTTGTTCAACTTGAAGCCGCTGTCGTGATAGCCCTCGTAGCGGAAGCGCTCCTCCACTCCGAAAGTGATCCAGTTCGGCAGGCGGTTATCTAACGCGCCCACGGGACCGAAATCCGGCAGCAGATAAGGGGAAATGTTGTTGAAGGTACGATATGCGTTCCCGTTCAGAAAGCTGAGCGGATTCGAGGCGGGACCAGTGATGTAGGTGCCGCCATAGGCGCTGCCCGCGTTCCGCGTCGTCATGTCGTCCTGCGCGTTCGCAGTGAATACGGCAACCGTAAAGAATGCGGCCGTGGAAAAGAGGATGGCTTTGTTCGTCATGCCCCGATAACATCGGCGAACTTCGCCATTGCTCTCGACCAGTGCTTAGCCGCAGTGGAGCGGACAGTCGCGTATGATATTCTTCATCAAGTCATGCGAAATCCTACCCTCGCGCTGGTTTTGTTACTCGCCTTCACCGCCGCCGCGCAAAGCCCCGCGACTTTCAAAACGCGCCTGGCTCCCGTAGCCCTCGACGCCGCCATGAAATCCACCATCGCCGGTACCGGCGCCGCCACCGCGACCCTCACCGGCAGCAAGTT
Source organism: Bryobacterales bacterium (assembly GCA_963752205.1). Classification (GTDB taxonomy): domain Bacteria; phylum Acidobacteriota; class Terriglobia; order Bryobacterales; family Bryobacteraceae; genus Palsa-187. Next base: position 14,921 of record CAVVZG010000152.1, read on the forward strand.
CACCGTCAACGGAACCTTCGAAGGCCTGAAGAGCAACGCCACCATGGCCCACATCCATCAAGGCTCCGCCGCCGGTGTCCGCGGCCCCAAGTTGCTGGACCTGACCGTCACGAAATCCATGAGCGGAACCCTCTCCGGCTCCTTCGACCTCACGCCCGACCAAATCGAAAGCCTCAAAAAAGGCAAATGGTACGTACAGATTCACAGCGAAAAAGCCCCCGACGGAAACTTGTGGGGTTGGCTGCTCCCGTAGGAAAGAAATCACAATGAAGACCACTTTTGTTTTAGCGTTCACCCTGGCCGCGAGTTTTCTCCGCGCCCAAACCGCGCAGCAAATCGACGCCGGCCGCGCCTCCTACCAAACCCGCTGCGCCCGCTGCCACGGAGCCGATCTCGGCGGCGGCGAAGCCCCGCAACTCGCCGGTACCAACTTCCGCGCCTCCTGGGGAACCCGCGGCGCCAATGAACTGGTCACCTATATACAAGCCGGCATGCCACCAGATCTCGCCGGCACGCTCAGCGCCGCCGAAGTCGCTAACCTGAGCGCCTTCATCCTGGCCGCCAACGGTACCGCCGCCACCACCACTGCACTCGGCGCCGACTCGATGTTCACAGTGCGCTCCGTAGCCACCGGGCGCCCCACGATTTCGCTCACCGGCGGTGGTGGAGCCGCCGCCCCCGCGCCCTCCGGACCGAAAGGCGTCACCGTCCCCGGCGAAGTGAAAAACTACACGCCCGTCACCGACGCCATGCTCAAGAATCCCGATCCCGGTGACTGGCTCATGATCCGCCGCAACTACCAAGCCTGGAGCCACAGCCCGCTCACGCAAGTCAACGCCACCAACGTCAAAGAGCTCCAGTTAGTCTGGACCTGGGCCATGAACGAAGGCGGCGCCAACGAACCCACGCCCATCGTCCACAACGGCGTCATGTTCCTAGCCAACACCGGCAACATCGTGCAAGCTCTCGACGCCCGCACCGGCGAACTGATCTGGGAAAACCGCATCGGCCCCGACATCTCCGGTGGCCTGGGAGCCATTCGCAGCCTCGCTCTCTATCAGGACAAAGTTTACCTGGCCACTACAGACGTGCGCCTGGTAGCGCTCGACGCCCGCACTGGCAAACAAGTCTGGGAAACCCGCATCGCCGACCCCGCCAAGGGCTACAGCAACACCAGCGGACCCATCGTCGTCAACGGCAAAGTGATCCAAGGCATGGGCGGCTGCGATCGCTACAAAGAAACCGGCTGCTACATCAGCGCCTATGACGCCGAAACCGGCAAGCAAGTCTGGAAATTCGAAACCGTAGCCCGCGTCGAAGCCCCCAAAGGCGACACCTGGGGCAACCTGCCCAACCTCCTGCGCGCCGGCGGCGATACCTGGATCACCGGCAGTTACGATCCGCAACTCAATCTCACCTACTGGGGCGTGGCGCAAGCCAAGCCTTGGATGCGCGCCATCCGCGGCACCAACGCGGCCGCGCTCTACACTTCCTCCACACTCGCGCTCAATCCCGACACCGGCAAACTCGATTGGTATTTCCAGCACGTCCCCGGCGAATCGCTGGATCTCGACACCGTCTATGAACGCGTGCTGCTTGACTCGGGCGGCCAAAATTTACTCTTCACCATCGGCAAAGACGGACTCCTCTGGAAACTTGACCGCAAGTCCGGCAAATTTCTCGACTACAAATCCACCGTCTTCCAAAACGTCTTCGACAGCATCGACCCCAAAACCGGCGAAGTCCATTACCGCAACGAAATCGTCGAGCAGCGCCCCGAAGAGTGGGTGCAATCCTGCCCTTCGACCGAAGGCGGACACAACTGGCAAGCCATGAGCTATAGCCCGCCCACTGGCCAGCTCATCATCCCGCTCAGCCAAAGCTGCATGGAAATGTACGGCCGCAAAACCGAGCCCAAGGAAGGCTCCGGAGGCACTTCCGCCAACCGCCGCTTCTTCGAAATGCCCGGCACCAACGGCAACATCGGCAAGCTCGCCGCCTACGACATCAAGACCATGAAGGAAAATTGGAAGCTAGTCCAGCGCGCCCCGTTCCTCACAGCGGTTCTCTCGACAGCCGGCGGCGTAGCTTTCGTTGGCGACCTCGATCGCGTCTTCAAAGCCGTCGACGTAAAGACAGGCGCCATTCTCTGGCAAACCCGCCTGGGAACATCCGTGCAGGGTTTCCCCGTCTCCTTCAGCGTCGGAGGCAAACAATACATCGCCGTCTCGACCGGTCTAGGCGGCGGCAGCCCCCGCCAAGTCCCCGGCACGATTGCCGGCGACGTCCGCCACCCCGCCAGCGGCAACGCCCTTTACGTATTCGCGCTCCCCGATAAAAAATAGTATGAAATTCGCGCTCCTGATCGCTCTTCTGCTGTGCCCACGACGGGCACACGCGGAAGTTGCGGACTCGTCCGCCAACGGCTTCACCGTAAAGTTGTCCATCCCCATCGCAGCCCCGCCCGCCGAAGTTTATAGCAAACTGATCCACAACGTAGGCGACTGGTGGAACCCCCAACACACCTTCTCCGGCGACGCCCACAACCTAAGCATGGAAGAAAAGCCCATGGGCTGCTTCTGCGAAAAGCTTCCCGGCGGAGGCGGCGTCCGCCATCTTGAACTCGTCTACTTCACGCCCGCGAAAGTCCTGGTGTTCTCCGGCGGCCTCGGCCCGCTGCAATCTCAAGCCACCACCGGCAGCATGACCATCCAATTCGCCCCCGCCGACGGCGGCACGAAACTAGCAGTCTCCTACGCCGTAGTCGGCTATCAACCCGCAGGCATGGCGACGTGGGCCGCCCCCGTGAACGCCATGCTCACCGAACAGTTCACGCGCCTCAAGAGTTATGTAGAACACCCGATCACTCAAGGCAAAGTGTACACGTTCGAGAAAGAAGCCGACGGAGTCTACTACGCCACCGGCGGCCTCGGCAGCAACGACGTGGTCATCATCAACGATGATGACGTGCTCTTAGTCGACGACGGCACCACGCCCGCCACTGCCCGCGCGCTCGTTGACGACATCAAACTCCTCACACCCAAGCCGATCCGCACAGTAGTCAACACCCACTTCCACTACGACCACACCGACGGCAACTCCATCTTCGGACCCAACGTAGAAATCATCGCCCACGAATACGTCCGCACCGCCATCCAAACTCTAGACGTGCTCCACCGCGAACCCTACCTGACCTCCCAACTCAGATTGTCCGAAGCCGAGCGCGAACAGCTAAAAGAAGTCAAACCCACGCCGCCGACGCGCACTTACACGTCGCAGCTCGTCCTGCACAAAGGCCGTCGCGAAATCCAACTCCTGTTCCTCGGCCGCGGTCACACCGCCGGCGACACCTTCATCTACCTTCCGCAGGAGCGCATCATCTGCACCGGCGATATGGATGAGGGCACGCGCGTAGCCTACATGGGCGACGCCTTCCCCGACGAATGGATCGCAACGCTAGAAAAATTGAAGCAACTGGACTTCGTGCGGGTGCTTCCGGGCCACGGCGTCCCCTTCAACGACAAGTCGGTCATCACCGCATTCCAAAGCTACCTGACCGACATCACCGCGCAACTAGCAACGCTCCGCCAGCAAGGCGTGTCCGCGGACGAAGCCGCCAAACGCGTAGACCTGACAGGGCACAAAAAAGATTTCCCTGAGATCACGTTAGGAGCCGAACCCCGCGGCGTCCGCCGCATTTATCAGTGGATGGATGAGCGCGAGAAGCGCTAACGCCTCACGGCCCGACGCTTTTCCACTGCACCGTGAAGCTCGAAAAATCGCCCGTCAGCGCCGACGGCACCGCCATCAGATCCGCAGCCGGCAGTACGATGGGAGCCGGGTTCGGCGTGTTCTGATTGACCATCGTAGACGACCACACTTCCGTGCCGTTCGAGCCAAAGGCTCCAATCGGCGCCGTCACGCCGCCTATGGTCGCAAAATTCGTGCCAGTAGGCACAAGTGGCTGAGTAAAATCCTCGCCGAAAGCGACCGTGCCAAAGTTTGCCAGCGGAAGGAAGCCGCCACTGTTGGTGCAGCACGGCGATTCAGCAATCCACTCGGCCGATGACTGCAACGGAGTGCCGGTCTTTTTGGTAGGCGTGTAGACCGTGGAAAAACTCGCTCCAGCAGTCACGTCCTCAATCGTCGCCGTATAAGTTCCGTTGGCGTTCGCAGTGACCGTCGCCGACATCACGTCGCCCGGCTTGAGATTCATCAATGGGCAAGACGGCGCTCTGCGGCTGTGCGCCGGAGCCGGCGGGCAAGCGTAGTAGGAGTCCAGCGGATAAAACTCATACCACGCGTAATAGGTCGGCGTCCCGCTGGTACAGTCGGAATCCGTGCCGATCTGCTCCACCGTGCTCGAAGTCCATCCGTCAATGCCGATCCAGAACGAAGAGTATTCGGCGGTGGTTCTCCGGCCGCACGAACCCGGCGTAATCTCCGGGACGATCCAGGACCCGGTAACCGACGTGACTGAGCCATTAGGACCGGTCACCGCATACCCGCTCCAATTTTCCGACACCGCCGTGCCATCGTCATGCAGATGGCGGATAGAAGCGGGACCATGCCGATGAGGGGCTAGCATTCGCGCTTCCTGCGCCTGCGCGGTGCAGGCGAAAACCGCCGCCACGACAACGAACGAGCCTAAGAATCTGCTGTGGAAAAAATCTCTCGACACTCGAATCACCTCCGAATTTCGGGAACCAAACTCCCATAGTGTACACCGAGCCGCGGCTTTTCGAGCCTCTGAGTTAGTTGGGAAAATCGCCTTAGAGGCTTCGATGAGCTAACATGGTTGGCCAGGGAAAATACCATGCGCCTCCACAAACTTTCCATCGCCCTCGCCGTCTTGTCGAGCCTCGCCGCCGCCCAGTCCGCTCCCGACATCCATCTTCGCGGCGACCGCTTCCCGCCCCTCACCTGGGACACCATGACGCCCCAGCAAAAGACCATGGTCCAAAACTTACTGGCCGGAGAACGCGGCGGCACCAACGGCCCCTTTAACGTGACGTTACGCGACCCTGAAATGGGCGACGCCGCGCAAAAACTGGGAGCACAACTCCGCTTCCATACCGCACTCCCCAACCGCCTGAACGAAATGGCAATCCTGATGACCGCGCGCTACTGGAATTCGCAATATGAGTGGTACGCGCACCACCGCAACGCGCTCACTGCCGGCCTGAGCCCCGCCGTGATCGACGCGATCGCCCAAGGCAAGCGCCCCGCCGCCATGCAGCCCGACGAAGAAATCATCTACAACTTCGCCAGCGAAATGCTGCGCACCAAGCAAGTCAGCGATGCCGCTTTCAAAGCCGCAACAGAAAAATTCGGCGAGCGCGGAGCCGTCGATCTCACCGGCGTTATGGGGTATTACTGCTTCGTGTCCATGATGCTGAATGTAGATCGCTACCCGCTCCCCGACGGCGCGAAGCCCGAACTCCAGCCGCTTCCCTAAACAGTGCCGGAAGCGATAGGCTTGTGCCGAGACTGCGTCAATGCGAGGATCATTCGCTCCGATCGCGAATCCATCTTCTATCAATGCCGCCTCTCCGCCACCGATCCCGCGTTCCCAAAATATCCGCGCTTGCCCGTCCTAAGCTGCAGCGGCTATCGCCAACTTACAACCCCGCCTGCGAAATAAATTTGCTGTTGAGATAAGCCTCGATCGCCTCTGACCCGCCCTCTGACCCGTATCCGGAATCCTTCACGCCCCCAAAAGGCACCTCCGGCAGCGCCAGCCCGCTGTGGTTGATCGTGATCATCCCGGACTCAACCGCCGAAGCAATCAGATTCGCCGTCTTCGCCGACTTGGTATACGCGTACGCCGCCAAGCCGTAAGGCAAGCGGTTCGCTTCCTCCACAGCATCCCCAAAATCCGCAAAGCGGATCATCACGGAGACCGGCCCAAACGGCTCCTCATTCATGACGCGCGTTTTCCGGTCCGCGTGCGTCAAAACCGTGGGCGCAAAAAAGTATCCTTTGTCGCCGATGCGCCCGCCGCCCGTCTGCACCTCCGCGCCTTTTTCGACCGCGTCCGCGACAAACCCCTCCATCGCATCGAGCCTCCGCTCGTGCGCCAGCGGACCCATATTGGTATCCGCCTTCATCCCATCGCCCACCTTCAGCGCCTTGCTGGCTGTAATGAATTTATCGACGAACGAATCGTAAACTTTGCTCTGCACCAGAAACCGCGTAGGCGAAGCACACACCTGTCCAGCGTTGCGGTATTTGGTCGCCGCTAGAATCTTGGACGCCACATCCACGTCGGCATCGTCGAAAACGATCACCGGCGCGTGGCCGCCCAGCTCCATCGTCACGCGCTTCATGTGCAGTCCGGCGAGCGCGGCGAGCTGCTTGCCTACCGCCGTCGATCCCGTGAAAGAGACTTTGCGAATCACCGGATGCGGAATCAGGTAATTCGAAATGTCCGCCGGAACGCCAAAGACTAAGTTGATTGTCCCCGCCGGAACCCCTGCATCGGCGAAAGCTCGCACCAATTCCGCGCACGGACCCGGAGTCTCCTCCGGGCCTTTCAAGATGATGGAACACCCCGCCGCCAGCGCCGCCGAGATCTTGCGCACCGCCTGGTTGATGGGAAAATTCCAAGGAGAAAACGCCGCTACCGGCCCCACCGGTTCCTTCACGACGAGCTGATAGACACCTTCGGCCCGCGCCGGAATCACGCGCCCATAAGTGCGCCGGGCTTCTTCGGCGAACCAATCGATAATGTCTGCGCCCGCCAAAACTTCCATCTTGGCCTCGGCAATCGGCTTCCCCTGCTCCGCTGTCAACTCGCGAGCGATCGTATCCACACGCTCCCGCACCAACCCCGCCGCCAGCCGCATCATCTTCGAGCGGTCAAACGCTGAAATCTTTTTCCAAGTGTGAAACCCGCGCTCCACCGCCGCGAGCGCCAAATCCAAATCCGCGATCTCCGCCCGCGCAACGGTTCCGCCTTCTTCGCCCGTAGCCGGATTCATTACCGGAAGAGTCTTCCCGTTCACACCTTCAGTCCACTTGCCATCAATAAAAAGCCGAGTATGAGAAGCCATCTTCTAAGAGTACAACTCGGGTAAGAGTACAACTCAGGGACTCTTGCGCCAGTCCTGCGGCGCGCTCACGCGGCCCGACAGCTCTTTTATGTGGAAGTCCACTTCATTTCCTCGCACTGCCGCCACGGCGTAGCCGAAGAACCAACCGTCTTCGTAGCGCTCGCTGCCGCGCAGATGGCCGCCCGCGCTGGCCAGCGAAAGGTACGTCACGCCTTCCAACTCCGCCTCCAGCATCTGATGCAGATGCCCGGAAATCACCCAACGCACGCCATACTTTTTCGCCAGTTGATGCAGTGGGAAATGCGGGTTCTGAAACATTGCATCCACCAGCCACGAGGGCCGGTGGAAGACGACTAACTTCACCGGCTGATCCTTATGCGCTTCTAGATCCTGTTGCAGAAAACCTATTTCCCCCGCACTCAAATCGTCTGACCGGCTATTGTCCAATACCGTCACGTGCACCTGCCCGTGATCGAAACCGTAGTGCGGGGCGTGCGCTGCATGTTTCTCAAACGCCGCCAGCGAGCGCGCCGACCAGATGTCGTGATTTCCGGGCGCCAGAAACAGGGGGATCTGACGATAGGCCGTCAGTATTTGTTCCAGCCGCCGCCATTCGTCCTCCGCGGTGGCGTCGTTCAATCCCTCAATCGAGTCGCCGACGCTGACCACGAAGGCCGGGGCTTCCGCGGCCGCCGCGTGCCACACGCGTTCGTAAACGCCGGGCTGCGTCTCGCCGGTGCGGTCCCCCAGAGTCACGAAGGAGAAAGAATCGTTTTGTGCGGCGGCGCGATCCGCGAGAAACCAGACCGCCAGCGCGGCCGACAACACAGCGAAGCGCCAGCTCCGCGTGTTATGCATCCGCAAACAACCCTAGACCAACCCGCATGAGGAGATCTGCCGAGCCATATGGTTACCATTCCATTACTCGGCAAAAATTGCAACTGCCGAGTCGGCCGGTGAGCCGATTGGTTCGCAAGCACCGCGGTGGTGCTAATCCACCAGATACTGGATTTATAAAGTGCTTATAATCACACACTTATGATTGGAAATCGAAATGCTAATGAGTAGGCGAACCTGGAGGTTCCCCATGAAAACCACTCTGAAATCGTCCAAATTCGCGCTCTCGGCCGTGTTGGCGGGGGCACTGATGCTGCTCACCCCGGCGGTAACTCTGGCTCAGCATCGCGGCGGCGGAGGTGGTGGTGGCGGAAGTCACTTCTCGGGAGGCGGAGCAGGCCGCAGCTTTTCCGGCGGCGGTGCTCAGCATTTCGCAGCGCCTCGCGGCGGCGGGCAAGCGTTCTCGGGACAGCGTGGTTTTGCGGGTGGCGCCCGCGGCTTTGCGGGCGTAACTCGTGGATTTGTGGGCGGCGGGTATCGCGGTGGTTATTATCGGGGCGGCCCCTATTTCGGCTTCGGCTACGGCGGTTATTACCCCGGCTATTACGGCGGTTACTACGGTGGCGGGTATTGCAGCCCCTACGGTTATTACGACCGGTTTGGCAACTGGATTCCCGGCTGCGGGGCCGTCCCCTATTCTTACGGCTACGGATACTAAGCAGAGCATAAGACCCTGCGTCGTCACAGGAAGGCCGCCGGCACCCCTAAGGATCTGTGTTTCCGGGGTGTGGCGGCCTTTCGCGCGTGGAACCCGCACGGCAAGGGCAAGTTTCTCGCTCGCTTAATAACGGACCTCAAAGTGCAAGTATCGTGGGCATGGAAACCACCAAGAAGTGCTCTCATCCCAGTTGCGCTTGCAACGCCAAAGAAGACAGCGATTATTGCAGCACCTATTGCGAAGGCGAGGCAAAAACTTCCGACATTATTTGTAGTTGCGGCCATCCGGCGTGCCGGGCCAGCGCCTAATCAGCGAGCCGGTCGTTACATCCTCGGTTGTTGCATCCTAGAGAAATGGATCTGCAACTGGACGGAAAATTAGCGCTCGTCACCGGATCGACTGCGGGGATCGGCTTCGCGATCGCGGAGTCGCTGGCGCGGGAGCGGTGCCGCGTCATCATCAACGGCAGAACGCAGGCGCGCGTTGACGCGGCGCTCGAGAAACTTCCGGGCGCGGTTGGTCTGGCGGCAGATCTCGGAACCGGCGCCGGCGTCGTGGAGGCGATCAAACGTTTCCCGGACGTCGATATTCTCATTAATAATATGGGCATCTTCGAGCCCAAGGCTTTCGAAGCGATTCCGGACGAGGATTGGTTTCGCTTCTTCGAAGTCAATGTCCTCAGCGGCGTGAGGCTCAGCCGGCATTATCTGCCGCGCATGAAAGCGGCGGGTTGGGGGCGCATTATTTTCATTTCCAGCGAATCCGCGGTGCAGATTCCGGCGGAGATGATTCATTACGGCATGACGAAGACGGCGCAACTGGCGATCTCGCGGGGCTTGGCGGAAACCACGGCGGGGACGCGCGTGACTGTCAATTCCGTTCTGCCGGGGCCGACGGCGTCGGAAGGTGTCGAGGAATTTGTCGGCCGTTTGGCGGCGGACCAGAAAACGGATCGCGCCACGGTCGAGCGGGAATTTTTCAAGAACATCCGGCCGAGTTCGCTGCTGCGGAGGTTCGCGACTCCCGAAGAAGTGGCGGCGCTGGTGACGTTTGTGGCGAGTCCGCTGTCATCGGCAACCAACGGGGCGGCGCTGCGCGTCGACGGCGGCGTGGTGCGATCCATAATATAAAGCATGAAATGGCGTGTGGAGCGGGATTCGATGGGCGAAGTGCGCGTGCCCGAAGACGTTCTTTACGGGGCGCAGACGCAGCGGGCGGTGGAGAATTTCGCAATCGGGGAGCAGCGGTTGCAACCGGCTCTGATCCAGGCTCTGGCTCTGGTGAAATCCTGCGCGGCGCGCGTGAACGCGGAGCTGGGATTGTTGAGTCCGGAGATGGCGGCAGCGATCGCGAAGGCCGCGGACGAAATCATCGCAGGCGCGCATTACGAGCAATTCGTAGTCGATGTTTTTCAGACCGGCAGCGGCACTTCGACCAACATGAACGCGAACGAGGTGATTGCGCGGCTGGCGAACGCGCATCCCAACGATCACGTCAATCGCAGCCAATCCAGCAACGATGTCATTCCGTCGGCGATCCACATTGCGGCGGCGCTGGAGGTTTCCGGGCAACTGGTGCCGGCGCTCGAACTGCTGGGGGCGGCGCTGGAGAACCGGGCGGAAGCGTTTTGGGACGTCCTGAAGATTGGGCGCACGCATTTGCAGGACGCGACACCGATGCGGCTGGGGCAGGAATTCGGCGGCTACGTCCACCAAGTGCTGGCTTCACGCGAACGGCTGGGGGCGGCGCTCGACGGGCTGCTGGAATTGCCGCTGGGCGGGACGGCGATTGGCACGGGCGTGAATGCTCCGCAGGGCTTTGCGCCGCGAACAATTGCCCTGATTGCGCAGCGCACGGGGCTGCCGTTTCGCGAGGCGCGGAATCATTTTGAGGCGCAAGCGGCGAAGGATGCCGTTTCATTTTTGAGCGGGGCGCTGAAAACTTGCGCGGTGGCGTTGACGAAGATTGCTAACGATATTCGCTGGCTGGGGTCGGGGCCACGCGGCGGGTTGGGCGAGATCCGGTTACCGGAATTGCAGCCGGGATCGAGCATTATGCCGGGCAAAGTGAATCCGGTGATTGCGGAAAGCTTGCTGATGATTTGCGCGCAGGTAATTGGGCACGACGCTGCGATCACTTGGGGCTGCGCGGCGGGGAATTTTGAATTGAATGCCATGATGCCGGTGATTGCTTACGATTTGCTGGATTCGATCGAGTTGCTGAGCGCGGGCGTGCGCAATTTCAGCGAGCGCTGCGTGAAGGGGATCGAGGCGAATCGCCACAAAGCCGGAGCGCTGGTGGAGCAGTCACTGGCAATGGCTACGCCGCTGGCTACTGAAATCGGCTACGACCTGGCGGCGCTGATCGCCAAGGAAGCGTTTGCCAGCGGGCGCACGGTTCGCGAGGTGGCGATTGAGAGAAGCGGGCTCTCCGAGCAAAAGATTGCGGAGCTTTTGCGCTTCGATTGACTGGTGTAAACTGGCAGCCATGAAACTCGTGGCGATCTTTTTGATGACTGCACTGGGCGCGTTGGCGCAGAACGCGCAGGACGCTTTCAACAAGCCGTTTCCGCCTTACAAAGTGATGGGCAACATTTACTTTGTGGGCACCGAGGAGTTGGGATCGTTCCTGATCACGACGCCGGAAGGAAACATCCTGATCAACAGCGATTTTGAATCCACCGTTCCGGAGATTAAGGCGTCGGTGGAGAAGCTGGGATTCAAGTTCTCCGACACCAAAATCCTGCTGGGCAGCCACGCGCATGGCGATCACATGGAAGGCGATGCCATGGTGAAAGAGCTAACCGGCGCGCAGGTAGTGGTGATGGAGCAGGACGTTCCGGCGTTGAGTCGGATGACGCCGCACGGGAAACCGCATCCGATGGATCGCGTGATTCATGATGGCGAAGAGGTGAAACTGGGGGGCGTGACACTGGTGGCGCATCTGACTCCGGGGCACACGAAGGGCTGCACTACTTGGACCATGAAAGTGCAGGACGGCGGGAAGACTTATAACGTGGTCATCTTGGGCAGCATCGGCGTCAACCCGGGATACATTCTGGTAAACAACAAAGATTATCCGCAGATCGCGGAGGATTATGTGCGCGGGTTCAAGACGCTGCGGGCGCTGCCTTGCGATGTGTTTCTGGCGTCGCATGGACGGTTTTATGGAATGGCCGAGAAGTACGCGCTGATGAAGGACGGCGGGGCGAATCCGTTCATCGATCCGGCGGGCTATCAGGCGCACCTGGATGCGCAGGAGAAGAATTTCAAGGCTAAGCTGGCGGAGCAGCAGTCGGCGAGCCGGTAGTTACTGGATGGTCAGGGCGCGGGCGGGGACGGGTTGGCTTAGCTCCAGGCCGACCTTGAAATTGCCGACTCCGCGGACGATGTGGCGGACGGAGGCGGAGCTCCTGAAGCCCAGGGGATCGATGCTCAAACCGACGTAGGTGCCTACGGGGATTGGCTCGCGCACAGTGATGCAGAGGCCGTTTTGGCAGATATCCAGAGCGGTTCCGCGCGCGTTGGCGTGGACCGATCCTTGCTCCCACGTGAGATTGACTTTGCCGGAAAACGGAAAGCGTTGATTGCGACGGGGGTTCATGATATTCGCCATTCATAAAGTAGATCCGGGGGGCGCGGGCGGCAATAGATCGCCGGTACTGGGCGTCCGTGGGTACTAGCGGCGGTGCGGGCACACTTCGGCTGAGTGAAATTCGTCTCGCGGCGGGCTGCCTTCGAATGCAGCCCACCGGGGTGGTTTAGAAACAGGCGGCTAGCGGTCTCTGAAAAGTGTTGAGTCAACCGTTAATTGCTCTCTCCTATTTCCTCTACTGGAACCTAGCGCCATTTTCATAGGCGTTTGTATCTCCAAAAGAATCGCGATTCTCATCCTGTCCCGCCCTCTTCACAATGTCCCCTGGGCGGCTAGTCTACTCTTTCGACAGACCGGATTCCACTAAACTACAACGATCAGCCTGCGCAGGCTTGTACTACGGGTTCAGTATGCATGGACGTGTGGTGACAGGCGCTCAGCGCAAAGCGGGAAGTAGTTGAAACGCGCGGTGATGGGGCGCCGGGCGGGCGGGTATGAGCATAAACGGCGCGTGTTAAAGTGAAGTCTCCGGGCGCGTAGCTCAGTTGGTTAGAGCACCTCGTTTACACCGAGGGGGTCCGGGGTTCGAATCCCTGCGCGCCCACCATTTAGCATCTCGTCCCGACTCTTCCCCCACGGCTCTTCACTCTTGACAATCCGGGAGGAATCTCGCTTCCTCCCGGTCGGCGGAGGCTTTTGAGGCTCGAGAGAGGTCGAAGCGGAAGGTTTCTGCGTTTCTGGTGTGATGTAGGCTCAGAAAGCATCCAATTCTGCTAATATTAGCGGACCGAAGGATTGCTCCCTTATGAAGGTCGTCGTGCGCAGCTCGTCGTTGCTGTTTTTCTTGGCTAATCTTTTGCTGGGGCTCCCCATCCGGCGGAGGGCGCTAGGAAATTCCGGGGGTGGATTGGATGGGCGCGGGCGGGGTGAGGAGAATATCCTCGCTCGCGGGAGTGGAAAACGCTTCCGATGGAGGATACTGACCCCGCAGCAAGAGAAAAGCGCAGCGGAGCCAGTAGCCGAATAGCAGCGTCGAGCTGGCGATGATGATTGCGGTTGTGATTTGTTCAACCATGAGTCAAGTGGGGCTCACCCTCCGATAAAGCCGGTCTCGTTAGCTGCCCTGGGTGGACGCTACCGCCATCACCGAGCCGACTTGGGAGAAGATCGTGCTGATGCTGGACGCTATGCCCGGCATGATGGCTCCGGCGCTCACGGCCACGAAACCGGCCATCAGGGCGTACTCGATGAGGTCCTGAGCAGACGTGTTCTTTAGACCGCTCAATTTCAGTATCAAGCTCTTCATAGCTTTCTGCCTCCGATATGGCGGCGGATTCACCACCGTTGAAGAGAGACTATCAGGGGGGCTTTCGGGGAGGTATCCCTCGACGGTCCCATTAGCTAGTACTCCAAACCGGGTTTGGTACTGAACCGGTTGCACAGGTCTGGGCTGGACCGGCGGGATCAATTCTTGGGGGTTTTCGGGTGTTGACACGGGCGGCGTTGGGGGATGCTCCGCCGTTCGGAAGTCGGGGACTGTTCGTGAGAGTTACGGGTGTGGTCAATCGACCATCAGTTGGTGGCGGCGGAAGCTACCTGAGTGGGGTCGACCGGCATCACCGAGGCGACTTGCGAGAAGATCGTGCTGATGCTGGACGCTACGCCCGGCATGATGGCGCCGGCGGTCATGGCCAGGAGGCCGGCTATTAGCGCGTACTCGAGGAAGTCCTGCCCGGAGGTGTTCTTGAGTGCGGTCAGTTTCCGTAACAACTTTTTCATGGCTTTTACCTCCTGGTGTCGCGGTGGATTTACCGCCGTGAACAGAGACTATCAAGCGGGCTTTCGTAGAGGTATCCATCGACGGTTCTAGTTCGGGGTGCTGGAAAGCGGGTTTGGTACTGAGCCGTCTGGGCGACGAGGACGTCGCCCGCGGGCCGGAGGCCCGCCCCACAATCAGATTTATTTAACGGGGAGAAAGCGTTGGACACGTTCGCCGGCGAAGACTTCGCCGGTGTAGAGGATGCCTTTGGAGTCGACGGCAATCATGTGGAGTCCGAAGAACTGGCCGCCGTTTTCGCCCATGGTGCCCATTTGGCCGACCACTTTTCCGTCTTCGCGGTTTAGGAACCAGATGTGATTGTTGGTCAGATCGGATATATAAAGGAGCTTCTGGGCTTTGTCGGGGGAGAACATTACGCCGCCGGTGGCTCCTCCTACGCCGGTCATGGGGGCGAGGATGAATTCCTTTACGAATTTTCCTTGCTTGGTGGTTACGTGGATACGGTTGGCCATACGGTCTGCGGCGTAGACCAGGCCGTCGTTCGAGATGTTGAGGGTGAGGTGGCCGCGGAATTCTTTGGGCATGGGGCCGCCGGGCGTGTAGGCGCGGTCGGCGTCATTGGTGGTGATTTCGGAGAGCGCGTGGCCGTAGGCGCCCCAGCCGCGTTTGAACTGGAAGGTGTCGAGGTCGAAGACCATGACGCGTCCGCCCAGATAATTGTCGGCGCAATAGAGTTCGTGGGCGGGTTCGTCGAGACGGATCTCTTCGAGGCCGCCTACGATCATCGGCGTGGTGGGCGGGTACTTGGCGCGGAAGGCGGCGATGGCGGCTTCGCGGGCGGCTTGGGCTGCTGCGTCGGGCTGATTGCGTCCGCCGGGGGGACGGAGGAATCCGGCTACCGGTCCTCGGCTGCCGCGGCCGGGGGCGCGGATTTCGGGGGCGGCGTCGGGTCCGGCGGGGCCGGGTTGCTTCTCGGCAGTGCGCGGGACTTCGGCGACTACTTTGCCGGTTTTGGGATCGTATTTGCGGACGGTGTCCTGGCCGATGTAGACGTAGCCTTTGCTATCGACGGCCATGCCGTGGCCTTGCGGGGCGTCGAAGGAGCCGATGACGTTGCCGGCTTTATCGAAGTGGATCATGGACGGGGGGCGGACGCAGCAATCGGCGATGGGCGGGGTGAGTTCGGCTTCTAGCTCGATGTCGGTCAGGTCGTTGGGGCGGTCGAGGACCCAGACGTTGTCGTCTTTGTCGACGGCCAGGCCGGTGACTCCGCCGAGCTTCCATTTGTTGGGGAGAGGTTTGGGCCAATCGGGATCGAATTTGAATTTGGGGGCGGCGGGGGGCTGGGCTGCTAGCGACAGGCACAGGGCCAACGCGCCGAGGGTGGGTGATCTCATCTTATTTCCCCGGTAAATGCTGGACATCTTTTTCGTTTTCGTTGCAGGCGAATTCCATTAGCTCGGTGTCGGGCTGAAGGTCCATGACTTCGGTGGCGGACCAGGGCCTGCTGTAGGCTTTGGGATCGTCGATGGTGGTTTGGATTTCGAGATGCCCGAAGTCGCGGCGGTGGATGCGTTCGGTTACGCGGAGGGCGTCGGTGGTGGGATGGCCGGCTTGATCGAGCCAAGTCTTGCCGTTGAAACCGGTGGTGTCGATGACGAGTGTGTCACCGTCCCACTTGCCGGTGGAGTAGCCGAGCCAGGTGGGGTTGGGGTCTTTCGCTAGTTCGCGGCCGTCCATGAAGATTTGGCGGTAGAGGTCGAAGGCTTCGTAGAGGATCAACACGACGCCGGGCTGTTGATAGATTTTGAACGCTAGCGGGGTGGCGTTGATTCTGGGGAGTCCGGGGGGCAGACAGTTGGCTTGGGGTTCTTCGCGGGCGTGGATGCCGCTCGAACGTTCCTTGGTGATAGCGGAGGCCCAGGGCTGCATGGGGAGGTCGGCGGGCTTGATGTCGGCGGCTAGATTGATCAGGAGCTTGGGGCTAGCGATTTGCCAGATGCCGGAGAAATCGGGTTGTCCGTCGGCGCGGTGGGGGGCGGGGGCGGTGAGATCGACCTTGCCGTCCGGGGTGCGGGGGATGCCGGCGGTGGGGAGTTTCACCCATTGCGCGGAGGCTAGGGCGGCAGTGACGAGCAGGAGCGTGGCTAGGGATTTCACGAGTCGTATTATATATCTGTTCGCAATGATTTATTCTTGAAGGAGGCAACTCCCCCGCCCTGTTCGCGGCTCGACCCGTCTCTCGAAAAAGCCGAAGACCAAAATTCTTGAAGGAAGTGTTTATGACGCAACCCGCTGACGCGCGCGCCGCGAATTACGTATTGACGTTGGAAGAGATCGGGAATCTGGCGGA
Source organism: Bryobacterales bacterium (assembly GCA_963752205.1). GTDB lineage: Bacteria > Acidobacteriota > Terriglobia > Bryobacterales > Bryobacteraceae > Palsa-187. Next base: position 31,258 of record CAVVZG010000152.1, read on the forward strand.
GGAGAGCGGCAAGCCGGCGGAGACGCTGATGAACGTGGTCGCATTGATTGCGGCGCGCTTTCAAACCGATGTGTGTTCGGTATATTTACTGGAACCGGATCGCGCGAACTTGGTGCTGGCGGCGACGGTGGGGCTGCGGCCGGAGTGCATCGGCACGCTGCGCTTGACACTGCATGAGGGATTGGCGGGCCTGGTGGCGGAGCAGGTGCGGCCGGTGGCGGTGGGGCAGGTGGCGAGCCATCCGCGGTTTAAATATTTCAAAGAGGCGGGGGAGGAAGCGTTTCAATCGTTTTTGGGCGTGCCGATTGTGGAGCGCGGGGTTTTGCAAGGCGTGCTGGTGGTGCAGACGGTGCAGACGCGGACGTTTCCCGCGGATGAGATTGCGATGTTGACGGAGGCGGCGGCGCAGGTGGGTCCGGTTGTGTCCGAGGCCAGAACGCTCGACCGGTTCATTGCGCCCGCTCAGGAGAAGTTGTGGGCTTTGGCGCGGAATATGTGGTGGAGCTGGGATCAGGATTCGACCGGGCTGTTCCGCGATTTGGATCCGGTGCGGTGGCGGGAGTTGAATCATAATCCAATTTCGTTACTCTCCGAGATTCCATTGTCGAAGCTGGAACGGCGCGCGGGGGAACTGGTGCTGCATGGGCGGATTAACTACGCGTACCGGCGGCAGCAGGAATATCTACAGGCAGATCGCACGTGGGGTGCTACGCATGCGGGCGTGCTGCGACCGCGTCCGGTGGCTTATTTCTCGGCGGAGTTCGGGCTGCATGAATCGCTGCCGATTTACTCGGGCGGGTTGGGGGTGTTGGCGGGGGATCACGTGAAGAGCGCTTCCGATCTGGACATTCCGCTGGTGGCGGTGGGGTTGTTTTACGGTCAAGGTTATTTCCGGCAGAGATTGGATATCACGGGGTGGCAGCATGAGGAATATTTGCCTACCGACGTCACGCAGTTGCCGATGGAGCCGGCGATTGGCAAGAAGGGCGAACCGATCACGGTGCACATTCAGACTCGCGGGGCTTCGATCGCGGCGAAAGTTTGGCGCGTGAAGGTGGGCCGCATCGATTTGCTGCTGCTGGATTCTAATGTGGACGGAAACACGCCGGAGGATCGCGAGTTGACTTCGCGCTTGTATGGCGGCGACGGGCGGGTGCGCGTGCGCCAGGAACTGCTATTGGGCGTGGGCGGATTTCGCGCGTTGAAGGCGATGGGCATCACTCCGGGAGTTCTGCATCTGAACGAGGGGCACAGCGGGTTTGCGGTGCTGGAGGCGATTCGCAGCCGCATGGAAGAGGAAGGAGTCAATTTCGATGAGGCGCTGCCGCACGTGGCGCGCGAGGTGGCGTTTACCACGCATACGCCGGTGCCGGCAGGACATGACCGGTTCAATTCGGGCCTGATCGAGGAACACTTGGGACCGCTGCGTGAGGCATTGGGGCTGTCGCATGACGGGTTCATGGCGCTGGGGCGGGAGAACCCGGGGAATCCGCATGAGGAATTTTGCATGACGGTGCTGGGGTTGAAGCTTTCACGGCGGGCGAACGCCGTGTCGGCTCTGCACGGTGAAGTCTCGCGGGCGATGTGGACGGGGCTTTATCCCGGCAAAGCGGAAGACGCCGTACCGATTGGGCATATTACGAACGGTGTGCACGTGCCGTCGTGGCTCGCGCCGCAGATGTTCCGGCTTTACGATCGGCACTTGGGAATCGGGTGGCATGAGCATAGCGGGGAGTCGCGGATTTGGGAAGGCATCGAGACGGTGGACGATGGCGAGTTGTGGGAGACGCATCTTAGTTTGAAGTCGCGGCTCCTGGAATTTGTGCGGCGGCGCGCCAAGGAGCAGGCGGAGCGGCGCGCGGAACCGCAGGAGACTTTGCAGCGCTTGAACCGGGTGTTGAGTCCGGACGCGCTGACGGTGGGATTTGCGCGGCGGTTTGCGACGTATAAGAGGGCGAATTTGCTGCTGGCGGATATCGAGAAGCTGGCTTCGATGGTCAACGATCCGAACCGGCCGGTGCAATTTGTGTTTGCCGGGAAGGCGCATCCGCGGGATGAGCCGGGCAAGCGGGTGCTCCAGCAAATTGCGGAGTTGATGCGGGATTCGCAGTTCGCGGACAAGTTTGTTTTTGTAGAGGACTACGACATCAACGTCGGGCGGCTGTTCGTGCAGGGCGTGGATGTTTGGTTGAATAATCCGCGGCGGCCGCTCGAGGCGTCGGGCACGAGCGGACAGAAGGTAGTATTGAACGGCGGGCTCAACCTTTCTGTGCCGGACGGGTGGTGGGCGGAGGCTTACGACGGGTTTAACGGGTTCTCCATCGGGACGGGGAGGACGCATTCGAACATGGAGGTCCACGATTCGCGCGACGGTGAGGAGTTATATCGCGTTCTGCGCGAGGAAGTGATTCCGTTGTTCTATCAGCGCGACCGGGATGGGCTGCCACGTGGGTGGATCAAGCGGATGAAGCGGACGATTCGGACATTAGGATGGCGCTTCAATGCTAACCGGATGGTGATGGATTACACTCTGAAGTGTTATGTTCCGGCGGCGGGGGGGACTTCCAGCGATATGAGGATTCGCGGGTAGGCTGCATCGCGAGGCCGGCGGGACGCATCTGTTTTTGTAACACATCGGGCATCTATGGCCATCCTTTATCGCTATCTAAGGCCCTTCTGGAAATTGGGCGTGGTGGCGCTGGTGCTGGCGGCGGTGAACCAGGTATTCTCGCTGCTGGACCCGCTGATTTTCCGGCACATCATTGATTCGTACGCTACTCGCTATCGCGAGTACACCAGCATGCAATTCTTGCGCGGGGTGAGCTTGCTGCTGGCGGCAGCGGTGGGGGTAGCGCTGGTCTCGCGCATCGCCAAAAACTTCCAGGATTATTTCGTGAACCTCATCACGCAACAGGTGGGGGCGCAGATGTACGCAGATGGGATTCGTCACTCGCTCGAGCTGCCTTACACGCTATTCGAAGATCAGCGGAGTGGGGAGACGCTGGGCAAGCTACAGAAGGTGCGCACGGACGTCGAGAAATTCATCGCGGCGATGGTGAATGTGCTGTTTACGACGTTGATCGGCGTGGTGTTCGTGATGGTGTACGCATCGCAGGTGCATTGGTCGGTGGCGCCGGCGTTCTTTTTGACGGTTCCGCTGCTGGGCGGACTGAGTTCGGTGTTGAGCCGCAAGATCAAGGACGTCCAGAAGGTGATCGTGGCGGAGACTACGGCGCTGGCAGGGGCGACTACGGAATCGTTGCGCAACATTGAACTGGTGAAGAGTCTGGGGCTGGCGCAGCAGGAGATTGCGCGGCTGAACTCGACTACGGCGAAGATCCTCAAGCTGGAGCTGAAGAAGGTGCGCTATCTGCGGAGCCTGAGTTTCGTGCAGGGGAGCTGCGTAAATCTGCTGCGCACGTCCATTTTGTTTTTGATGTTGTATTTGATTTTTACGCAGCGGATCAGCGTGGGGCAGTTTTTCTCGTTGTTCATCTATTCGTTCTTTATCTTTGGGCCGCTGCAGGAATTGGGGAACGTGATCAATGTTTATCGCGAGACCGAGGTTTCGCTGTTGAACTTCCAGACGATACTCGATCTGCCTCCGGAGCCAAGGCCGGACTCGCCGGTGGCGGTGGAGCAGTTGGAGACTTTGGAATTTGACGACGTCTTTTTCCAGCACGCTTCGGCTTCGAAGCCAGCGCTGGCAGGAATTAAGTTTCGGGCTACGCGCGGGGAGACGATTGCGTTCGTGGGGCCGTCGGGGTCGGGGAAGACTACGCTGGTGAAGCTGCTGGTGGGGCTTTACAGGCCTAAATCGGGGCACGTTTACTACAACGGCGTCGATGAGAGCACAATCGATATGGATGCGCTGCGCGAGAACATTGGATTCGTCACGCAGGAGGCACAACTTTTTTCGGGGACGATTCGCGAAAACTTGCAGTTTGTGCGCGCGGGGGCTTCGGATGCCGAGTGTCTGGACGTGATTCGGCGGGCGGCGGTGGAAGGGCTGCTGGCGCGGGCGGATCGTGGGCTCGACACATTGATCGGTGAGGCGGGTGTCAAGGTTTCCGGAGGGGAGCGGCAGCGGCTGTCGATTGCGCGGGCGCTGCTGCGGAAGCCGCAACTGCTGGTGTTCGACGAGGCGACTTCTTCGCTTGACTCGCTGACCGAGGAAGAGATCAGCCAGACGATTCGCGACGTGGCTACCAGCCGCGACGCGATTACCATTCTGATCGCGCACCGGCTTTCGACTGTTCTGCATGCGGATCGCATTTACGTTCTGGAGCGGGGACGCATTCTGGAGCACGGCACTCACACGGAGTTGGTGGCTAAGAAGGGGCTGTATTACGCGATGTGGCGGCAGCAGGTGGGCGAGGGTCGCCTGCGCGAGGAGATCGCGGCGCCTGTTTGAGGACTTGCGTAGAATCGAGTGTGGAGGTGTCTGGTGAGAGGTCGCTTCATTCTACTGGTGGCGGCGATTCCGGCGCTGGCGCATCACTCGTTTCAGGCTGAGTTCGACGCTAACAAACCGGTCAACCTTTCGGGCGTGGTTACTAAGGTGGAGTGGACCAATCCGCACGCTCGTTTTTATATCGACGTTAAGGACGCTGGCGGCAAGGTGGTCAATTGGGATTTGGAACTGGCTAGCCCTAATGTGCTGCGGCGGCTGGGGTGGACGCGGGACATTTTGAAGCCTGGCGATATGGTGGTGGTGCTGGGGTCGCGCGCTAAGGACGATTCGTATACGGCTAACGCAAGATCCGTGACGTTGGGCGATGGGCGCAAGATGGTGGCGGGGTCGTCGGCGGATGACCCGGCTACTAAGTAGGAACCCATGAAAATAATTCTTGCCGCGATGATGATCTGTGTTGCGGCTTCGGCTCAAGTACAGCCGGAGGGCGGCGGGCAGGCGATGGCTAGCCTGACGGGGTATCAGGCGAAGTCAAACGGTCCGGCGCCGCGGACGGCGGATGGTAAGACGGATTTGTCGGGGCTGTGGTCGCCGGACCGCGCTTTCACCGTCAATATCGTGGCGGCGCTCAAACCGGGCGAGGAATTGCCGCTTCAGCCGTGGGCGGCGAAGGTGACCAAGGAAAGGTTATCGCGCGAAGATCCAAATGTGCTGTGTCTGCCGGAGGGAGTGCCGCGCATGTCGCCGTATCCGTGGAAGATCGTGCAGACGCCGACGCTGCTTGTGTTTTTGTATGAGGGTAATACGCATAGCTACCGGCAGATTTTCATGGACGGGCGCGGGCATCCTAAGGATCTGGACCCGACTTGGTTTGGCGATTCGATCGGCAAGTGGGACGGGGACACGCTGGTGGTGGACACCGTGGGGTTCAACGATAAATTCTGGTTCGATGACGCGGCGCATCCGCATACCGAGCAGATGCATGTGACGGAGCGCTACCGGCGTAGCGATTTCGCGCATTTGGATTTCGAGATCACGATTGACGATCCGGGCGCTTACACGCGGCCGTTTACGCTCTATGGGCATTCACCGTTGCTGGTGAATACGGAGATCATGGAGTACATCTGCAACGAGAACAATGTGCGGGATCTGCCGCACATTGTGGGCAAGGACTCGCGCAAGTAGCCTACTTCACAGGCAGCAGCAGTTTGCGATCGAGCGGGAGTTGGTGATCGACGGCGGTTAGCATCACTCCCGCTAGGGCGTAGTCGCCAAGAGTCTCGACGATTTCCATGGTGCCTTGGCGTCCGAAGAGCTCGACTGTCTTGGCGAAGACGGCGGGGCTGACGTGGTGTTGGCGGAAGATTTCGCGGCCCATTTGA
>CAVVZG010000153.1:0-5926 GCA_963752205.1 Bryobacterales bacterium
GTTACTAGGGCTTCGGCGTGGGTCCTCGACGAAAATCCAGTCGCGCTGGTTGGAGCCGTCGCCGTAGACCGGCAGCGGTTTGCCCTCCAGCGCGTTCAGCGTCACCAGCGGGATCAGTTTTTCCGGGAATTGCCACGGGCCGTAATTGTTGGTGGGTGTTGCTCACCAGGGTCGGCATCCCGGCGGCGCACGCTCGGAGAAAATGTGGGCCGAATTGGTGGGCGTCGCGCCCGACAAAGGCGCCGCGTTTTTCGAACGCTTGATTGAGAAGGACGACGGCTGGCTCGCGTCCTATTACGATTCACTCGCCCGCATCAACGGCCCCGTCGAGGTTTACCTCACCGAACCCGAGCGCCTCAAGCGCTTCTACCTGGCCATGCGCGGCAAAGTCACCAGCCCCGGCCCAGCGCGTCCCGTGTTCCGCGCGAACACCGACATGGTGCTGCTCACCACCCGCCTGCGCATGGATGCCGACGGCAAACCGCACCTGCCCGGCGGCCTGGACACTTGGAAGAATCTGTTCGCCGGAAAGGCGCAAGCCAAATACGACCAGCGCCTGGCGAAAGCCGCCCCCGGCTGGAAGGATTCCGAAGAAGTCATCGAGGCCATGTTCGGCCTCTCGCGCAAGATCGTCGAAAACGAAGCGTTGAAGATTTTCATGGCGCTCACCGACATCGAGCGCAACCGTGCCAAGCCCCTAGACACCAATACCGTCGACCGGCTGGTTCGCGATTACAAAGCTCTCGGCGCGCAGTATCCGTTATTCGCCGAAGCACCGGCGATTTCAGACGCCACCATCGTGTCGTATCTCGACGCGGCTAACGGCGTCACGCAGATTCGCGACATCGCCCTGCGCGCCGACGCCGCCGGCACCCTGCAGGCACTGGCCGGATTCTGGCAAGTGTTCGTCCGCCAGCGCAGCATTCCACCCGCGGAAGCCGATGGCGCGCTCGGCGGCGTGTTGCAGGGCTTCGCGAAAGTGCAGAGCCAGAAAGATGTGTTCGACGCCGGACAGAAAGGCCTCGCAAAACTGCTCGAAGCAGCCCACGCCCCCAGCACCGGTTCTCCCCAAGATCACATCATGGACCTGCTGGCCGGCACCAAAGCCGCCGGCGACGTGGCGCTATCCGACGCCCACACGCAGATGATTCAGGACATGACCCGTGTGTTCGAAGCCCAGCGCTTGGTCTCGCTCGACACCATCCTGACCCTGGCCGATCGCCTGGAAGCCGCCGCCGCGGGCCAGAAGCTGGATAGCGCCACGGTGGTGCGCCTCGCGGGACGCATCACTGAAATTCAATTGCCCCGCACCGCCCTAAACACGCGCGAACGGACCGAAGCTTCCTCTGGTTATTGGACCGACAAACACATCGAAGCTGAGCGCAAGTTGAATCTGCGCGCCGCCATCGACAAGGCCGGGGCGGATCCGCAAAAGCTACGCGAAGTGCGCGCGGCTCTGGCTCCGGTGCTGCGCGACACCCTGGTGGGCCTGAACTATGTGCACTACGCCCCGCCTGGAGCGCAGGTGCTCTTCACCAACTCCGCGTTCGTGCGCAGCCACGATTTCTACGGCAGTCCCGATCACCAGCGGACTTGGCTCGCCACCGAAGTGCTGGGCAGCGGTTGGCCCAGCAACGCCGGCGGACGGCTCGTCGGTTCTCTCATCGCGCTGCCTTACGCCCTGGCCGACGCCGAACAAAACTTCCTGATTCCCTCCCGCGAACAAGCGCTCATCTGGGGCGATCTGGTTCCCCAAATGATTTTGACCGCCGTGATTCCCCGCTGGTGGAACGTTACTCCCACGCAATTGCATTGGGTGGGATTGAATATGGCGTACGCCGAATCCGCGCTCGCGCAATCGTCGTTGAACGAAGCGGAGCGCCAGCGCGTGGTCGCCGTGCTGGATCATTATGTCCCGCCGTCGCGCCTCAAGAAAATCGAGCGCATGCTGGCCGAAGGCGACGTCCGCCGCGCCGCTGAAAACGTGGTCCCATCCGAAATGTATTTAGTCGCTCGCGACCTCGCGCCCAACGATCACGACTCCGCACTGGCCGAAGACCTGCGCAGACTGGCGGCCGAAGCTCCCGAAGAGCTCGACCCACGCACCATATCGCACGCGTTCGGCACCCCTAAGCCGCTGCTTTCGACGTCGTATGAACCCGCGCTGCTGAACCTGCGCACGTTCCCCACGCTGATGGGTTATTCCAGCCGCATGCTGGCGGAGAGCTGGGAATCGAACCTGCTGTTCTACGCCGCGCTCGCCGACGAAGTCCACATGCGTCCCGCGGAGCTGAACCTGCGCGTTCCCGAGTGGACCCAGCAAACGGTCGAACGCATCTTCGCCACGCATCTCGAAGACTGGCCCGCGCTGCTACGTTCGCTGCGCTTGGTAGGCGACGACGTGCGCCAAAAAGCACGCAAGCAGATGGTGGCACAAAATCAAAAGACGGAATAGCGGAATCGGAATCAGCGGATTGGAATCAGGGAGGATAGCAGAGTGTTTCGGCGACTTGGTCTCATCTTCTTATTAGTAGTGTTGGCGGTGGCGCAGGACCGCCCCACCTTTCGCGTCAAAGTGGACTTGGTGGTGCTGTCGTTCACCATCACCGACAACAAAGGCCACTACATAAACGGCCTGCAACCTAAGGATTTTCGCATTCTCGAAGACGGCATCCCGCAGAAGCTTTCGAGCTTCGCCGAGGGCAACAAGCCGCCGCTCGAAGTCCAGGCCGACGGTTCCATGCGCCCCATGCAGATCACCGAGCAAGTGAAAGTAGAAGGCCGTCCGGACTCCGTCGTCGGCACCAACGTCTTCGTGCTGTTCGACACCAGCAATTACATGTACCGCGGCTTCGTCTACGCCTCCGACGCCATCGCCGATTTCGTCCGCGGCCTCGACCGCGCCGATTCCGTAGCCGTCTACACCTACAGCCGCAACCTGACCCGCGCCGCCTCGCTCACCAAAGAACGCAATGACGCCGTTTCCGGCCTGCGCAACGCCGTGGCCGGCGACGATTCGGCGCTCTACAATTGCCTGCTTCTGACCCTGCGCGACGCCGCCCGTGTGCCCGGACGCAAAGTGGTGATCGTATTTTCGAACGGACCCGACAACGCCAGCATGGTGGCCCCCGACGACGTACGCGCCGTGGCCGAAGACGAAGGCATTCCGATCTACGTCATCTCCACCAACGAAGTGACCAAGGACCCCGTGTCCTCGAACGTATTCAAGCGCATCTCCAACGGCACCGGCGGCAAATCCTATTTCGCGAAAACCTGGCAGAAGCAGGTGGAAGCCTTCGAAGCCATCCGCGAGGATCTGGGCAACTCCTATACCGTGACCTATTATCCGCAGACCAACCCCAACGAAGGTTTCCGCAAGATTTCGGTCGAAATACTGTCCGACGCCGGCAAGAAATATCGCGTACAAGCCAGACCCGGCTACCGCCCGCACGGCGGATTCTGACGCTTACGCCGGTGTAGTAAGCTGTTTCCCTTTTTCGGCAAGCAGAATTGCCAGCAGCCGCGCCGGCTTGGTTTTACTGGCGTTGCCCGAGACCCCACGCAGTTGGTTCGGAGTCTCCATAAACATCTCGCCGGTAGCGTAAGTCTTCTCCGGATCGTCCCCCACCTTCGAGCGGATCTCTCCCTCGAGAACGTACGCAATAGTGATTCCGGGATGCCGGTGCGCCGCCGAGCTCTCGCCGGGGCCGTAAGAAACTTCGACCGCCGTCACTGACCAGTCTTTCAAATTCAACTCCGGCAGCGCGTGCGCAAAGACTACCTTTGGGCCTCCGCTCTGCGCCTTCGATGACACCGCTTGCGCCAGCAGAGCCCCCGCGCCGCCTAACAATGTTCTTCGGTTCATCACCCACCCCATTCAATACAACGTCGCCGGCACCCGCGCCTTGGCCTCTTCATCGAAGGCCTTCGCATCCACAAATCCACAAGTGTGTTTAGCCATCACCGTTCCCATGCTCGGCAGCGATCCCGGCGCGGGATGCTTCGCCGGATTCCACAAGTCGGAGCGCACCAGCGCGCGGCTGCACTGAATGTAAGCTTCCTTTACCTTCACCACAATTACCGTACGCGGCGCGGCGCCTTGCATGACGAATTGCTCCGTCAGCGCCGGGTCGCGGCTAATCACCGCCTCGCCGTTCACGCGGAAACTTTCGTTGATGCCCGGGATCAAAAACAATAATCCAACCGATGGATTCTTCACTAGATTCCGCAGCGAATCCAAACGATTGTTGCCGCGACGGTCTGGGATCAGCAGCGTATAGTCATCCGCAACCTTGACGAACCCAGGAACATCGCCGCGCGGCGAATTGTCCGCGATCCCGCTCTGCGTCCCCAAAATCACGAACGGCGACGCCGCTATAAAAGCTCGGCAGTGCTCATCCAGATGATCCATCTGCTTGCGAACGGACCGCTCCAACGCCGGCGGATACAGCGCCCCTAGCTCCGCTTCATCACGAATAATTTGGCTGGCATCGATCTCCATATTTACGGCTCCCCTTCCAGCTTCCGCAAACGTACCTCCACGCCCGGACTGCTCTTGAGCGCGTCCGCAAACTCCTGCGTATTCTGCCCGCGGTAATGATAGGGATAAACAATCTTCGGCTGGAACGCCGCTACGCAAGCAGCGGCTTCCGCCGGAGGCATCGTCCGCGGCGGATTCATCGCCACAAACGCGATGGTGATATTCTTCAGCGCCTTCATCTCCGGCACACACTCGGTATCGCCCGAAAAATACACCCGCGTGTCGCCAAAGCTCAGCACATAACCGTTGCCGATGCCCTTATGATGATAGGGCTTACCCGGCCCCGACCCCAGCTTCAAGTTGTACATCGGCACCGCCTCAATCTCGATTCCCAAAAAAGTCTTCTTCTCGCCATTGCTGATCGCATCGGTATCGCCCACCGTCCCGTTCAGTGTATCGGTGACCGCCGGCGGCCCCACCAGAATCGTCCCATCTTTGCGCAGCGTTTTGAGCAGAGCCGCATCCATGTGATCGGCATGAGTGTGCGTGATCACAATCAGATCGGCCTGCGGCAGCCCCGAGTAATCCGCTTGCCCCCACGGATCGACATGAATGATCTTGCCGCCGAATTCCAGCATCACGCTGCCGTGATAGAGCGGCGTGATCTTGAGCGGACCCTTGGACGTCTCCACAACATCCGCCTGCCGGTTAGGCGCGACGGCGCCAAACGCCACCGCTACTCCGCAAACAACCAACGCGCCAGCGGTTTTCAGATTCATGTCAGGATTCTATCGCACACGCCCCACCCCTGCCGATATACGCTTGACCCGCCCCGCCCGCCATGACACAATTTGAGGCGGTTGCCGGTCTCCTGAGGAGGGTTACGGAATGAAGCTGTTCGGGATTCTATGCCTGGTTGCGCTCGTCGGTGCTCCGCTTTATGCGCAAGTAGATCTGGTAGGCGAGTGGGGCCAGCGCCAGCATGAAGACCAGCCAGAGCGCGGCCCCGGCCCCGAACTCGGCGACTACTTAGGCCTGCCCATCAACGCCGCGGCCCGCGCTAAAGCCGACGCCTGGGACGCGTCGCTATTGACGCTGCCAGAGTGGCAATGCCGCCCGCATCCTGCCGACTACGGCACCCGCGGCCCCTCCAACATGCGTATCTGGAAAGAGGTCGACACTGCTACGCAGCAAGTGATCGCCTATCACACCCACATCGCATGGCAGGCGCCCGAGCGCACCATCTGGATGGACGGCCGCCCGCATCCGCCCGAGTACGCCGCCCACACCTGGCAAGGATTCTCCACCGGCAAGTGGGAAGGCCAGATGTTGACCGTCACCACCACGCACTTGAAGCCCGGCTTTATCCGCCGCAACGGCGTGCCGCGCAGCGAGAAGGGCGTGCTGGTCGAACATTGGATCCGCCACGGCGACGTCCTGACCATG
>CAVVZG010000154.1:0-4636 GCA_963752205.1 Bryobacterales bacterium
GCACAACTGCTCTGTGAGATAACCAGGCAACCCTAACAATAAAGAGCGGAGTAATCGCAAGTTCACTTCAGAGGAAGGACACATTTTGAATTACTTGGTAATATTCGAACACTTTTATTGGCTGAGGCAAGCCAATCAACAAATTCTGTATGATACGGAATCGTCAATAAAATCATGTATGGGGCAGCCGCTGGATGCGGCTACGCACTACCTCATCATGCCGGATGCGATTGGGGCGGGGAAGTCGTCGAAGCCCTCCGATGGGATGCGTACGAAATTTCCGCAGTACAACTACGACGATATGGTCGATGGGCAATACCGCCTGGTGAAGGAGCATTTGGGCATCGGGCATTTGCGGCTGGTGATGGGGACTTCGATGGGCGGGATGCACGTGTGGACCTGGGGCGAGCGCTATCCCGACTTCATGGACGCGCTGCTGCCGACGGCGGCTCAGCCTACGGAAGTCGCGGGGCGCAATTGGATGCTGCGGCGCATGGTGATCGATTTCATCCGCAACGATCCGGAGTGGAATGGCGGCAACTACACGAAGCAGCCGCGCAGCTTGCCCATGGCGCAGGTATATTTTGGCATCGCCACCAGCGGGGGAACGCAGGCGATCCACCGGGCGGCGCCGACGCGCCAGAAGGCCGATCAGCTTCTGGATCAACGGCTGGCGCAGCCGTCGAACGCGGACGCGAACGATGTCATTTATCAGCTTGAGGCGTCGCGCGATTACAATCCCGCGCCGAAGCTGGAGACATCCAGGCCAAGGTGCTGGCCATCAATTCGGCGGACGATGAACGGAATCCGCCGGAGCTGGGCATCATGGAGCGGGAAATCCAGCGCGTGAAGCAAGGACGCTACGTGCTGATCCCGACCGGGCCGGAGACGCGCGGCCACGGAACCATGGGGCTGGCGAAATTGTGGAAGCAGTATCTGGCGGAGCTGATGCAGCCGCCGGTGCAGGCGTCGAAATAGCTTAGGCTACCGCAGCCATAACGGTCGGGAGGACGGACATAAACTCGCGGCGTTTGGGGGTTTCGGAGGCGGACTCGTAGTGCGCCGCGAACAGCTTGTGGGCGGGCGCGCAGGCGGCGTTGGGATAGAGTTGCACGAACATCTGGCCGATGGCTTTCCCGCGGAGCCCTTTGCATACGGCCGCTACTTGGCGCGCGGTCTCGGCCGTACAGCTCTGGCAGGTGAGTCCGACTTCGGAGCAAATCTGGGGGAGAGTTTCGGTCGCCGGCTTGTTCATGTACGAATGATTATGCCTTGTGCCTTAGCTAGGGCCAAGGGAATTGAGGTGGGTTGGGACAACCTCTTTTGCGGGTATCGTTTCTTGGGCGATCCGGCTGCTCGCGCTGCTATCCTGAAACTTCTTATGGATCAAAACCAATTGCGCGCGCTCCTTGAAGAAGTGCGTGCGGGAGCAGTGGATATCGACGCGGCCCTCGATCGGCTGCGGCATTTACCCTTCGAAGACCTGGGTTTCGCAAAGGTGGATCATCACCGGGCGCTGCGGCATGGCATGCCGGAGGTGATTTTCGGGCAGGGCAAGACGGCGGACCAGATTTCGGCGATCGCGGCGGCGCTGCTCGCGAAGGCGCGGAATGTTCTGGTGACGCGCATTCCTCGCGGGGTTGCAGAACGGTTACAGAAGGAGCAGGAGGGCGCCGAATACTTTCCGGCGTCGGGATCGCTGCGGGTCTGGCGCGACCGCACGGTGCACGGCAAAGGGAAGATCGCGGTGGTGTGCGCGGGCACCAGCGACTTGCCGGTGGCCGAAGAAGCGCAGGTCACCGCCGAGGTGATGGGCAACGAGGTGGAGGCTTTTCACGACGTCGGCGTGGCGGGGATTCACCGGTTGATGCATCATCGCGAGCGCCTGGCGGAGGCTCGCGTGGTGATCGTATGCGCGGGGATGGAGGGCGCGCTGCCGAGCGTGGTGGGCGGACTGGTGATGGCTCCGGTGATCGCTGTGCCGACCAGCGTGGGCTATGGGGCGAGCTTTCAGGGTCTGGCCGCGCTGCTGGGGATGCTGAATAGTTGCGCGAGCAACGTGACCGTGGTGAACATCGACAATGGCTTCGGCGCGGGCTACGCGGCGAGCTTGATGAACCGTCTGTGACCAGCTAGGCGGCTCCGGCTACTTTGCTATGCAGTTCTTCGGCGTGCACGCCGAAACCGAAAACCGGTTTGGGTTTCTGCTCGTTCCAGCGGCTCATGGTCCAATGCACGCGCAGGTGGCGCACGTCGGGCTTATTGGTCAGATCCACCGGCAGAGAATATGTTCCGCAATAGGATTTTTTCGGGAACGCTGCCAGCGGACGCCAAGTGGCGCGATCGCGAGAGCCGTGAATGCTTACTTCCAGGGTTTCACGCTCCAGAATGCGGGTGACGCGCAGGGTAAGCAGTAGGCGCTTTCCGCGCGTGGCTTCGAGCGCTACTTCCGCGCCCTGGCCGTCTTCCCGCACGACACATTCGGGGAGAAGAGATAAAGGAGTCATAACAGCCTCCTGATTTGAGCGTCGCACATTCCACTAGCGGAAGGAAGCCTTTTTAGCGGGCGACGTAGGTCTTATTGAAACCGTTGCGGCCGTTGGTCAGGGTGAATTTGCCGTCGCGCGCGACTGATGCCCGAATCCAGTTTCCTTTGCAATCCGCGGAGTCTTCCAGATTCGCAATCATGTCGGGCGACGTGTTGTGTTGGGGGTCCGGATCGAGTAGAGACAGATGCTCCTGCCAGATACCTTCGATGCCCGGCAGCTTGGCGAGGCGCAGGTAGGCGTTCTTTTCGTACGGAGCCACCGTCTTGCCCGGCGGGTTGGCTGATTTCGCGTTGGCATCCACTTGTCCCATGCCTTTGCGCGGGCCGTTGTTGACGACCACGACTTGCGGCTGGATCGCGCCCAATAGCGCGGGTGCACCGGCGCCGTCGAAGGAGCCGTGGCGTCCGGTTTGGTACAGCGTGACTTTGCCGAGCTTGTTCACGGGGCACGCGAGTTCCATTTCCTTAGACCAATCGAGATCGATCAGGTTCAGGTATTTGAAATTTCCATAGGTGAGAAGAACGCCCACGCCGCGTGCGTTCTCGGGGCCGGCTGACTGTTTCTGTTCCGCGTCGGCGCAGAGGGGATTGGGGCCGCCGCCGTTGATGGGGTTCGCGAGGACTTCCTGATTTGACGAAACGATGACGACGTTCAGGCCTTTTATGGGGATGGTGTCGCCGGGTTTCACGATGGTGCGCTTGCCGGCGGAGGCAGCGCGGTATTCGTCGAGCCAGCGTTTGTTCTCGATTTCGATGGCGTCGCCGCGATCGTAGAACCTGGCGATGGGGATCAGCTTGGTAAGCGCGGTCAAGCCGCCGGCATGATCGGCGTGGAAGTGGCTCATGACCAGGTAGTCGATCTTCTTCACGCCGGCTTTTTGGGCTGCCGCCAGGATGCGCTTGGCGTCACGGTCGCCCATGTTCCAGCCGGTATCGATCAGCAGGGATTCGCCGGAAGGGGAAACGATGAGAGTGGACGCGCCGCCTTCGACGTCGATCCAATACATGTTCAGGTTGGCGGGCTGGGCGTTCAGAGTTAACGCCATCACGAGCAGCAAGAGTGCCAGCATGGGCACCTCCTTTTACAATTTGCGCAGGCGGTCCGCGGCGGCTTCGAGGGTCGCGGGTTTCTTGGGGAAGCAGAAGCGGATCATTTGATCGCCGTCGTGCGGGTTGGAGAAAAAACAGGACCCCGGGACGGCGGAAACACCAATCGTTTCCACTAAATAGCGCGCGAATATCATGTCGTTCTTGAAGCCGAAACCGGAGATGTCGGTCATCACGTAGTAGGCGCCTTCGGGGCGGTAACAGCGGAAACCGACGGGGGTGAGCATGTCGATCATGGCGGTGCAGCGCTCGTTATACTTTTCGGCGAGGTCGGTGTAATAGGAGTCCGGTAGTCCTAGTGCCGTCACGCCGGCGATCTGCAGGGGGTGGGCTGCGCCTACGGTAAGGAAGTCGTGGACTTTGCGGATGGAGTCGGTCAGATCGGGGCTGGCGAGAACCCAGCCTACGCGCCAGCCGGTTACGGAGTACGTCTTGCTGAGGCTGTTGATTAGGATGGTGCGGTCGCGCATGCCGGGGAGTTGGATCATCGGGATGTGCTGCGCGCCGTCGTAGAGGATGTGTTCGTAGATTTCGTCGGTGATGGCAAAGGGCGTCGAATTCCTGGCAGAGTTCGGCGATGAATGTCAGTTCTTCGCGATTGAAGACGCGGCCGGTGGGGTTGTTGGGCGAGTTCAGGATGATGGCTTTGGTGCGCTTGGAAAACGCGCGGCGGAGCTCGTCGCGGATCGAAGGTCCAATCGGGCGGGCGGAGCGCTGACCAGCTTGCGGGTGCAGCCGCACAAGACGGAATCGGGGCCGTAGTTTTCGTAGAAGGGCTCGAAGACGACTAACTCATCACCAGGATTGGTGACGCCGGTCAGAGACGCGATCATGCCTTCGGTGGCTCCGCAGCACGACGGTAATTTCGCGCTCGGGATCGAAATCGAGATGATAATGGCGTCGGTATTTGGCGGCGATGGCGTCGCGGAACGGCTTCGCGCCCCAGGTGATGGAGTATTGATTGATGTCGGCTTCGATAGC
>CAVVZG010000155.1:0-3944 GCA_963752205.1 Bryobacterales bacterium
AGAACAGCAGGCGGGTGGAAATGCCGGCGATTTCATCTACCGCCGCCTGGAAGGTCGCCTCATTTGCCTTCGAGGGCTTGTTGAGGCCGCTGATCTTCCTTACGAACTGGAGCGAGGCGGCGCGCACCTCTTCCTCGGTGACGGGCGGGTCGAAGTTGAAAAGCGTCTTGATGTTTCTGCACATTTTGCCCTCAAAGTGATTATATAAGTTGCGAGGAATCGGGCCCGCGCGCCACTAGTGTTTGATGGCGCTTTCGCGGACTCGTTCGGCTGCGGTATTTGGGATCGACGCGCATTTTATCGACGTCGAGGTGGATATGTACCCGGGGGCGGGGCGCGACTTCATCACCGTCGGCATGCCGGACATCGCCGTGCGGGAGAGCCGCGAGCGCATCAAGAGCGCGCTGCTGAATTCGGGGTTTGGGTATCCCAACAAATCCGTCACGATTAATCTGGCGCCGGCGAATGTCAAAAAAGAGGGCGCCGGCTTCGATCTGCCGATGGCGCTGGGGATTCTGGGAGCGATGGGCGTGGTGACGCCTCCCGACGATCATCTGTTCGTGGGCGAGTTGTCGCTCGATGGCACGTTGCGGCCGGTGCGGGGCGCGCTGTCGATCGCGGTGGCGGCGCAGAAGATGGGGCTGCGGAATCTGGTGGTGCCGGCGGAAAACGGGGCCGAGGCGGCGATGGCAGGAGGCGTCCGCGTGTTCGCCTTGCAGCATCTGGCGGAGGTGGTGGCGTTCTTACAGCAGTCAGATAAGTTTCAGCCGGTGGCGCGCGCGTTGGCCGTGCCCGGATTGGACCGCTCCGCGACGGTTTCGGATTTCAAAGATGTCCGCGGGCAAAATACTGCCAAGCGCGCTTTGGAAGTGGCGGCGGCGGGATCGCACAACGTGCTGATGATCGGGCCGCCGGGGTCCGGCAAGACCATGCTCGCGAAACGCTTCCCGGGAATTCTGCCGCCGCTCACTTTTCAGGAGGCGATCGAGACTACGCAGATCCACAGCGTGGCCGGGACGCTGCCGAAGGGCGTCGGGTTCCTCAGTGTGCGGCCGTTTCGTGCGCCGCATCATACGGTGTCGGATGCGGGGTTGCTAGGCGGCGGCTCGGGTGTACCGCGGCCGGGCGAAGTGAGCTTGGCGCATCACGGGGTTTTATTCCTAGATGAACTGCCGGAGTTCGCGCGCAACGTTTTGGAATTGTTGCGGCAGCCGCTGGAAGAGCGCGCAGTGTCGCTGGCGCGCAGCTCGATGACACTCACTTTTCCGGCGAGTTTTCTGTTGATCGGCGCGTTGAATCCGTGTCCCTGCGGATTCTTTGGAGATCCCACGCGGGAGTGCCGCTGCACGGGCGCCATCATCCAGCGCTATCTGGGGAAGTTGAGCGGGCCGCTGCTGGATCGCATCGACATGCATATTGAAGTCCCGGCCGTGCCTTATCAGGAACTGCGCGGCAAGGACGCGGGCGTCACATCGGCCGCCATGCGCGAACGGGTGTGCGCGGCGCGCGAGTTGCAGCAGGGACGCGGCTATTACAACGCTCACATCCCGGCGGGCGAGTTGCGCAAATTGTGTGAGCTGGACGCGGCGGGCGAGCGTACGCTCGAAATGGCGGTGCGGCGGATGGGGCTGAGCGCTCGCGCGCATGACCGCATCTTGAAAGTCGCGCGCACCATCGCGGATCTGGATCACGCGGCTGGCGTGAGCGCGAAGCATCTCGCCGAAGCCGTGCAATACCGCAGCCTCGACCGGAATTACTGGCAGTAGGCCGCGCGTTCGCCGTCGCGGATGCGAATGGCGTCGGCAACCGGATACACCACAACCGTTCCGTCATCCGCCGTCGAGTGCGTGCGCGCGGCCGCGAGGAGCGCATCCACCACATCATCGACCAACAGCGAGGACACCAGCACTTCCACTTTGGTGCGGGGAACGGCGGCGCTCCACTCGCTGCCGCGGTAAGTCGATTTGACGAGAGCGGAAGGGCCGTGGTCACGGGCTTCGGTCACCATCACGCTGGGAATCTGAAAAGCCGCCAGCGCGGAGCACACCTCATCCAACTTAAAAGGCTGAATCAACGCTTCCACTTTGAACATGTCGTTGTGGCCCTCCGCTGTTAAGGTTAATCGGAAAACCTAAGGAAGTCCTGAGGCTTCCATGAGGAAAACATAAAGACGCGCGGGCGGGCTGCAACTTCGGCGCAGAACGCGCCGTCATACCCCTTGACACCGCCGCGAGGAGGACTATGATTCACACGGAGGTCGTAATGGGACTGACTGATACTGTGCGCGCGGTTCTCGACCACAAAGGAATCGGCGTCTGCGCCGTTGTGCCGGAAATGCCGGTTTACCAAGCCCTGGAAATCATGGCGGACAAAGATATCGGCGCTTTACTGGTGATGGAGGACGCCGATCTGTGCGGAGTTTTCTCGGAGCGCGATTACGCGCGCAAGGTGATTCTGCAAGGCAAGGCTTCGCGCGAGACTACAGTTGGTGAGATCATGACGAGCCCTCCCATCGTCGCGAGTCTGGAGCAGAGCGTCGACGACTGCTTGCGCGTGATGACGGACCGGCGCGTGCGTCATCTCCCGGTGGTGAGCCAGCAGGCGGTGATTGGGGTGCTTTCGATCGGCGATCTGGTCAATTGGGTGATCCGGCGGCAGGAAGAGGAAATTCACCATCTGCATCACTATATTGCCGGAAGTTATCCAGCTTGATTAAGCCAGCTTGATTAAAGTGGGGGGCGGGGTAACCGGAACGGGCTCAAATGCGTTTAAATAGGAGTAGTGTCTCGCTTCAGCCTTTTTCGCAGTACCCTTCTGTGCAGCGCCCTATGGGTGATCTTGCCCGCTGTCTTAGGCGCGCAAGGTACTGATAACGCTGAGAGTGTCTCGCCGCAACCAGCCCCGGCGCAGCCTGCTGAGCAGCCTATCGACAAGCGCATTTTCGGGGTCCTGCCGAACTACCGGACGGCGGACGGTACGGTTCCTTTCACTCCTATTACCACGCGCCGCAAGTTTTATATTGCCGCCAAGGATTCCTTCGATTATCCGGTGTACATAACGGCGGCCGCGTTTGCGGGGCTGTATCAGCTGGATAATCAGAATCCGTCTTTCGGGCAAGGCGTAAAGGGTTATGCGAAGCGCCTGGCAACTTCGTATGGCGATCAAGCCATCGGCAACCTGATGACCGAGGCGATTTTCCCCAGCTTGCTGCACGAAGACCCGCGCTATTTCCGCATTGGATCGAGCGGCGGCAGTACCTGGCACAGGACAAAGTATGCGCTTACGCGCGTCCTTGTGGTTCGCACGGATAAAGGCGGCTCGGCCTTCAATTTCTCGGAATGGCTGGGCAATGGAACTGCCGTGGCGATTTCGAATTTGTATTATCCCGGTGACACGCGCAACGTTTACGATAACATCCAGAAGCTGGGCATCGCGGTGGGCACGGATGCTTTTTCGCAAGTCCTCAAAGAATTCTGGCCGGACATCAAGCGCAAGTTCAGCAAGAAGAAATCCTAGCGCCTGCACGTTGCCGCACCTGCGTGTTTGCTACAATCCGTGTCGATGAGCACAACGGGAGTCTATCCACCTAGCGAAGAATTCGTTCGCCAGGCACACGTACAGGGCATGGAAGGGTACCGCGAGCTGTACCGGCGCGCGGAGCAGGATCCAGAAGCCTTCTGGGGCGACATCGCCGAACGCGTAAAGCGCTCGCGCCGCATTTGCCGGTAATCGCGCCGTGGCGCGAATGGGACTGGTTTCGCGCGAGGACGCCATCGAGTACGCCGCCAAGCACAACGTGCCGATCTCTCAAACCACCACGAAAATCTACAGCCGCGACCGCAATATCTGGCACATTTCGCACGAAGGAGGCGAGCTGGAGGATCCGGCCAACGCGCCACGGACGAAATCTGGATGTTGACCAAGAGTCCGAACGAGGCGCCGGA
>CAVVZG010000156.1:0-13566 GCA_963752205.1 Bryobacterales bacterium
GATGATAAGAGCCAACGATAGACCGCTTGAACAGCGACCAGACGCCTTCGATGCTGTTCGTGTGGACATCGCCGCGAACCCACTCCTCCGCGCGATGGTTGACTGTCTCATGCGTCGTATCGGCGTCCGCGATCCCGACGTAACCCGGAGCCTCATCGGTTATCAGGCGTTTGGTATTTGCCGCCGTAGTCTCCAGCACAAAATGATGGAGGGCATTCTTGGTGGCTTTCTTGCCTTGTCCACGCGAAGCCGGATCTCGCCGCCGCGCTGGATCGCACCGAGCACCATGGTTTTGCCTTCCAGGCTTCCACGGCCAACATAACGCTTCTTGCCCCCAACATAGGTTTCGTCGATCTCGACAATGCCGGAGAGTTTAGGGGGATTAACTTCGGTCATCGCTTTGCGGATGCGATGGCAGAGATACCACGCCGTCTTGTAGCTAACTTCCAGCGTGCGCTTCAGCTGGTTCGCAGCTCATCCCTTTTTGGATTCGACGATCAGGTAGGTAGCGAGAAACCACTTCCAAAGGGGCAAGTGAGAATCGTGAAAGATTGTATGCGCCGTAACGCTGAATTGGTAATGGCATGAATCGCAATCATACTGCGGGCGGTTGGCGATCTTGGTGGCCTTCGAGCCGCATAGATCGCACTTCGGGCCTTCCGGCCACTTCAGATGCTCAAGGTAGGTCCGGCACTTCTCATCGCTGCCGCCGAACTTCGCAATCAGATTTACAAGATTTGTTTCCTGGGGCATCATAAGGTCACCATGGCAAAGGTTAAGCATCCGCGCGACATGACGAACGACGAAGCGATAAAGCATCTATTCCATCCGAAAGTGGTGGAGCACGTTAAGGCCGTGGTTAAGAAGGCGAATGCCGCGAAACCGAAGAAAAAGGCCACTAAGTGATGATATGACGAAATCTACTTTGTGTCAAGTATATAATCACGGGTCGAGCTTACCGAGCGACATCCTTCACATCATACTGCGACTGGCGTTATACTGCGCTTTACTTGAGGAGGCATCAATGCTACTAAGAACAGCGCTCATTCTAGGCGGGCTGGCGGCGCTCGTGCAGGCGCAGCCCAAGGGTGGGGGACTTCCGGTGCAGCCCATCCAGCAAGTAAAACCCGGACTTTACATGATCGCGGGCGCGGGCGCGAACTCGGAAGTTCGCGTCACTAACGAGGGCTTGATCGTGGTGGACGGCAAGCTCGCGGGGGAACAGAACTACAACGCTTTGATGGAGCAGATCAAGTCGGTCTCGAGCCAGCCGGTGAAATATCTGATCGTCACTCATCATCACGCGGATCACACTGGGAACAACGACCGGTTTCTGGCGGCGGGCGTGCAAGTGATCGGGCATGAGAATCTGAAAAAGAATCTAGCGGCTGCCACGGGGAGCTCGGTTCCCGCGTCGCCGAGTATGACCTATCCAGGCGCCGATTACACGCTGCGGCTAGGAGGCGTCGAGGTCCAGTTACATCACTACGGCCGCGCGCATACTAGCGGCGACTCGGTGGTTTACTTTCCGGATCTGAAAGTAGTGGCGGTTAGCGACGTGATTACTACCGGAACGCTGGGGCCGCTGGCGGATTACGCGGGAGGCGGGAGTTTTCTGGAGTGGGGGAAGGTGCTCGATAGCATTCTGAAACTGGATTTCGATGCTTGTATCCCGGGGAACGGTGGAGTGCTGAGTAGGGCGGACGTGCAAGCATACATGACTAAAATTGAAACGTTTGTCGGCCGAGCGAAAGAGGCGGTCCGCAACGGCGCCACGAAGGACCAGCTTATGGCGCAGATCAAGACCGACGATCTAGGCTGGACGCCGCGCGTGCCCAATGTCGACGCGTTCTACGCGGAGCTCCAAAAATAGGACTTAGGGAAGCTGCAAGGGAAGTTTGGCTGGAGGACAATCCATGAAAAAAACAGGATGCATTTTTCTGTTTCTGGTGGCCGTGGTGGCCAAGGGGCAGGGAATCGATTACGCGAAGATCGAAATCCTCACCGAGAAGATTGCGCCGAATCTTTACATGCTCTCCGGTTCTGCGGGAGCTGATCCCGGCCATCAGGACGCGGCGGGAGGCAGAATCGGGATCCTCACCGGGGCGGACGGCATCTTCATGGTGGATGCGCAGTATGCCCAAGTAAGCGATAAAGTCCTGGCGGCGATCCGGAAAATCAGCGCGGAGCCGATTCGTTTTCTGGTGAACACGCATGTGCATGGCGACCATACTGCCGGCAACGCGAATTTCGTCAAGATGGGAGCGCTGCTGTTCGCGCGGGAAGAGCTGCGCGATGAACTATTGCGTCCGCCGGCCAATGGTAACGCGGCTCCCGCAAGAGATCCGGCGCGGCTTCCGGTCATCACTTACGGCTTGGGCGATCCGGTGAAGTTTCGCATGAATGGCGAAGTTGTCGATCTGATTCCGGTGCGGGCGGCGCATACGGGCGGCGATACGATGATCCGGTTTGAGAATGCGGACGTGATTATGATCGGTGACTTCTATCGGAACTATGGATATCCGTTTATCGACACCAATAACGGTGGGACGTTGAAGGGTGCACTGGAAGCTCTTGACTCCGTGATGAAAATTGCTGGCCCAAACACGAAGCTCATCCCGGGCCACGGCACCATCATCAATCGAGCGGACATTTTGCCCTACCGCGACATGATCCTGGCCGTGGAGTCCACGGTGCAGCAAATGATTGGCCAGGGTAAGAGCGAGCAGGAAGTGTTAGCGGCGAAGGTGACGGCCCCGTATGACGCCAAGGTTCCGGGAGGGCTGTTGCCGGCGGGTGCGGGGACCAGCGCCGACCGGTTCGTCAGCATGGTTTATTCGCAATTGAAGGGCGCGAGATAGAAGGGCTACTGAAGCTGGTCTTTTTGACGAACGCGCGCAATCAGGTAGATCACGATCGCCACGTTAATCAGTAGAACCACAATTTTGATCGCGGTTGGGTGCCGCTGGATCTCATAGACTTCTAGTGGAATCAATCCGGCTGTGCTGATGATGGTGAAATATTCGGCCCATCTTTTCCGCAACAGGAGGCCAGTTCCTTCAGTCAAAAGAAGACCGGCATAGACGAAGGTGCCCGCGCTGGCCTCCTTGAGTTGTTTGGGACTGATAGAGAGCACGCGGGACAAAAGGCGGTGTATCAGGCGGTTATCCGGGTCGACGCCTAAGACGTCGACCCAATGAGAAACTACTTCTCCGACATCGCGATGGAGGAGTCTTAGTGCGCCAATTCCAACAACCAGCAGTAGTATTCCCTTGAACAATTTGAAGATCGCGATCGCAAGAAGGGCTGTGGAGCTCTGGCGATTGGTCGATCCCATTGCTATAGGTTACTTACTTCTTTTCGTCGGCTTTGGCCTTCTTGGCCACGGGTTCCTGAGCCGATCGGTTGCCGGCCTTCTTGGCGTCGTCTTCGCTCATGAACTTCCCTTTTTTCGTTTTGCCGTAGAATTGGCCGTCCTTGTGATAGACCTTGGTGCTCGTGTTCACCCACACCATGCCTTTCGCTTTGGCATCAGCGATATCTTTATCGCTGGGCGCGGGGGCAGTATCGACAACTTTTTTCGTAGTCGTGCTCTTGGCCTGATCGCCGCTCTTGGGTGCTTGAGCGATTGCGGGTACAGCAATCGAAAGCGCCGCCGCGAGGGCGATGATCAAGATTGACTTGGTTTTCATGGTTATTCTCCTTTTGGGGGCGTGAAATTATCCCTACTCTACACAGATTGCTGGGGGTGAGGAACGTTCCACTCTGTGAACCTTCGTTAACGATAACAAGAGTTAATTAAGTTGCCGGGGAGGAAGTATACTGATGAACGGCGCAGCCGCGCGTGGAGGCTTCGAATGAGACTTACTTTCCGGCAGACAGCGTTGCTGGTGGGCGTGTGCATACGACTGGCACCGGCCGGTTTTGGGGACGATGGAAATCGCCTGCTGCGGATGAACCACTACGTCCAAGTGCAATCGACTGTTCCGGCGATTGCAGGGCAAGCCACGCAGATTTATGTGCGGGAAGTGGTCGAGGCTTCGACGGTGTTGCGGGGAGGCCCTGCCGGCGACCGCGTGGCGCTGTTCATCCACGGCGCGGGCACACCGGCGGAAGTGGCTTTCGACGTTCCCTATGAGGACTTCAGTTGGATGGCGTACCTGGCGCACGCGGGCTACGACGTTTTCTCGATGGACATGACGGGCTATGGGCGTTCTACACGGCCGGCTGCGATGAACGATCCTTGCAATCTAACGCGCGACCAGCAGGCGGCATTTGTCCCGGCGCTGATAGCTGCGCCCTGCGCGGCGAGCTACCCGCATCAAATGACGACGCTCGCTTCGGACTGGCACGATATCGATGCGGTAGTGGATCGCATTCGCGCGTTGCGGCACGTGGAGAAGCTGAACGTGCTGGCGTGGTCACTGGGCGGGCCGCGGTCCGCGGGATACGCTGCGCAACATCCGGAGAAAGTCGCGAAGTTGGTGTTGCTGGCTCCGGCCTACAATCGCGCGGCGCAGGGGGAACCTCCGGCGCAGGTGCCGGCAAACGGAGCGGCGATGAATACGCAGTCGCGTGGCGAATTCATCGTGAACTGGGATCGCCAGGTTGGCTGTGCTGATCAATACGAGAGCGGCACGCGCGACTCGGTGTGGTCAGAAATGATTGCTTCGGATAGCGTCGGCGCCACTTGGGCAAGCGGAGTGCGGCGAGCGCCGCAAGTGACCTCCTGGGGATGGACGACGGCTTTGGTAGCGAAGACGCAAATTCCAACGCTGATGGTTTCAGGGGAGCATGACAAACAAGTCAACCCAGATCGGGTGCGAGAGTTATACACGGATTTAGGTTCATCGAAGAAAGTGTTCGTGGATCTGGCCTGCTCGTCACACAACGCGATGTGGGAAAAGAATCATTTGCTGCTGTTCAAAGCATCACTTGAATGGCTGATGCAAGGTTCGGTTCAGGGCAAGCAAGAGGGTATGCTTCGGCTGGGCTATTAACCCCGCCTTCTACCTGACCAAAGCTGGCAATGTGGTAAACGTGTGCGCGACGGGAATGCGGATTCCCAAGGCCCCGATCTGCGCTCCCGCTGGCGTATCGAACTCGATGGTGCCGCGGATACCGTTGGTGTTTAGATACTTATCCGTTCCCAGCGTAAATGCTAAATGTCCGTTCGCGGCCAATGCAATCGTATCCGTGTCAATCTGATTGCCGGTATCATCGCGAACCACTACTGGGACGTTGACCGCTTGCGTGGAAACGCTATTGATCGCAATACCCGTGGAGGTCCCACCGGTGTTGTCGAACGCCAAGATCGAGGCGTTAGGGTTACGACTTTCGAGCGGCACCACCGCCTCTTGCCCGTTGGGATTGTAGCGGAAAATCACAAACCCTCCCACATTGCCGTTGGTGGTGAGTTGGGCCGAGC
The DNA here is from genome assembly GCA_963752205.1 of Bryobacterales bacterium. Classification (GTDB taxonomy): domain Bacteria; phylum Acidobacteriota; class Terriglobia; order Bryobacterales; family Bryobacteraceae; genus Palsa-187. Next base: position 5,429 of record CAVVZG010000156.1, read on the forward strand.
CAATCGTCGGCGCGGGATTCGACAGGGGTGCGGCGCTTTGTAAGAGCAAGGTGGCTCCGGCAGCTACAGTTTGATCGACGGTGGAAGACGTCGAGGTGGGGGGCGCTCCGGGCGGCCCGATGGGGATGGCCAGCGGCGTGCCGTCATCCATGAAAAACTTCAGATGGGCTTGTGCGGCAGTGGTCCCGGTGTTCACGATCACAAAGGTGGTCTGCCAGCCGTTGCCGGTGGCGATCTGCGCGATCGAACCTCCGTTGGTTCCCACGTTCGCGAGCGCCGGAATAGTGGTGAGCGTGGTACTGGAGCCCAGCGGCGTGGTGCGGATGCCCAGGACGCTGATCTGTCCGCCGGCAGGGGTATCGAATTCAATGGTTCCACGCTGGCTGTTGGTGAACGGGTACTGAGTGGACAACACGAAAGAGGTATGGCCATTACCCACCAGCGAAAGAGTGGTTCCCGGGGTACTGATGACGGCGCCTGTTTGTCCGCGAATCACCACAGGGATAACGGCGCTCTGGCCTGAGACATTCTCGACAGCGATGCCCAACACCACGCCGCCGGTGTTGTCGAAAGGCAGCAGGTAGGAGCTTGCGTTACGAGTCTCCATCGGCACCACCGCCTCCTGCGCGCTTGGGATCAAGTGAAAAATAGCGAAGCCATCCACGGCGCCGGTGGCCGCCAGTTGCGCCGAGCCCACGGCTACGGGGGGCACTTGCGCGCCCGCCGTGTTGAGGATCAGCGAGGCATTGGCAGCCAGCGTCCGGTCGAAGGTGGGGGCCAGTAGGGGCCCGGGCAACGCGAATGCCGGCTGCGGAAACGCCAGGGGCAATATCAAGGGACCATTGCCGGTAGGGTCGACGGCGTCGCCGAACAGGCTCAAGCGGGCCGTCGCCGGACTCGCGCTCTTATTCACCATGGTGAACGTCGTGGTCCAATTCTCCAAAGCGGCGAGGTGAGGCATTGAGCCGATCAGGGCTAAGCCGGAAAGAGAAGCCGCCTCCTGCTCCACATCGTAGGGAACGCCACCGATGGTCGAAGTGACGGCGAGGTCTGGTCCTGGATTCGAGAAAACTCTATAGGTGAGCGTGCCGTTGCCGGTGCCCGAGGTGGCATTTGTGACCCAACTGGGGGGCCCCAACAGGCTCCAAGAGCATCCGGCAGCCGTCGTAATATTTACGGCCCCGGTTCCTCCGGCTGCCGAGAACGCTTCCCCGCCACTATCCAAGGCGTAAGTACAAATCGCACCCTGGCCTAAGGCGCCGGAACCGGTGAACGTGAACGGGAGCACTTGTGACCCGAAAGGCGCCACCAGAGAAAAGGTGAATGTCCCCGTGGCGCCCGCATACGGGCCGGTCCCGCCATTGATGGTCGCGGTTCCTGTCAGGGTGCCCGGCGCGGTGGTCACGACCGCTTCCGCCGACAGCGTCGAGTTATCCTGCACAAAGAATTCAAAGGACAGGGAAGTGCTTGTGGCTACAGGAGTCCCGTTTATCTGAATCCTCGCCGGTCCGAGCGGGGTGAACGTCCCTGTGCCGTTGAGAGTGAAACCCGCGGACGAGCCGTTCCCGGTTCCTGTAAAGGACAGCGCAATGGCCGTACTCTGAGCGTTGAGGGTGATGCCGGCGCCTAGCAACAGAATAAGCGCGAAAACCGCAGACCGCTGGCTGTGCATAAACTCCTCCGTCAGATGCAGAAGCACAATGGTCTATCGGCTAACTCTAGCGAGCTCTATACCCTGGTGTATTTGTTGAACCAGCCGATGGTACGCTGCCAGGCCAGGTCGGCCGCGGCCTTGTTGTAGCGTTCAGGGGTTGCGTCGCAATTGAAGCCGTGAACCGCGCCGGGATAAATATAGCCTTCGTGGGGAACGTTTATCGACGTCAAGGCCATGTCGTACGCGGGCCAGGTCGAGGCTAGACGTGTGTCCAGTTCGCCGTGATGGACCAGAATGGCCGCCTTAATCTTCGAGATGTCTTCCTTGGCCGGAACGCCGCCATAGAAGGGTACGGCGGCGGCGATATCGGCTCCCAGGCGGACGGCCAGGGTGTTGGAGATGCCGCCTCCGTAACAGAAACCAGTGGCGCCGATTTTGCCGCTGCAATCGGGGCGAGTCTTCAGCCACATCGCCGAGGCCACGAAATCTTCGGCCATCTTTTTGCCGTCCACTTTACCGAACATCTGGCCGCCGCGGTAGTCGTCACCAGGGAAGCCGCCGAGAGAAGTGAGTCCATCGGGCGCGAATGCCATGAAGTTCGCGAGGGCGAGCCGGCGCGCGATGTCCTCGATATGCGGGTTTAAGCCACGATTTTCGTGAACGACGATAATCCCTGGCAATTTCGCCGGCGTCTCCGATCGCGTGTCGGCACTTGCGGGCCGGACGAGATATCCTTTGATGCTGCCGTTGCCTTGCGGCGACGGTATGGTTTCGTAGGTAGCTTTGATGCGGTCATCGGTCTTCGAAACCTGCTGCCCTTGCGCGTAGTTGGGCATCAGCGCATCGATCACCGCCGCCGTCGTGAGACCGCCCACGGCGAAGCGTTTGACGCCGTCCATGAAGGCGCGGCGGCCGATTACGCCGTGGATAAATAGGTTATAGAGTTCAATTGCATCGCTGGGTAGTTTGGGTTTGGTTGGCTCCATTGGCTGACTCCTTTTGGGAGAATATCACGTCCTGGAGCCACACAAACAACCCCGCGATCTACACGCTGAGAACGGGGCACGGTGCGTTACGAATGATCCCGTAGGCGTGCGTGCGCAAGCGTCCCAGGGTACCTTGCAGTGCGCCGCGGCCGATGAGCACCAAGTCCGCGTCATGTTGTAACGCCTCTTCGCGAACGACATCGGGCACGCTCCCCGCGCCCACGCAAACGGGGACGCGGATGTCGGCGGCCTTTTCCAGATCCTCAATGGTTCGGCGCGCATTATCGCGTAGTGTTTCTTCGAACTCCTGGTCCAATTGCCGCTCCGGCCAGGCCTCCATGCTAGGTACGGCGTGCACAAGCCGCAAAGTCGCGCCCAAGTTCTTCGCCAAGCCTCCGGCCCAGCGCATCAAGGTAATGCTGGTGGAAGCTGCGTCCACGGCGCAAAGAATTTTACGGGCCGCGACATGCTGGAGCTCTGGTGCCTCGCCGGTGTGGGCCATGGTCCATACGGGAACGTGAACGTCATGCAGCACCTTGGCGGTCACGGATCCCAACAGCAATTGGCGGAAAGGGCCGTAGCCGTGAGTTGGCATCATTACCAAGTCGACCTTGTTGGCCGCGACGAAATCGGTGATGGTCCGGGCCGGGTCGCCTAGGATCGCCATCCGGTCTACCGTCACGCCCGCAAAGTCACTGAGGAAACACCCGTCTAGCTGCGACTTCACGCCATCGAGAATCAGTTGCAGATCGATCATCGGCGCTCCGGCTATGCCGCCCGCATAATAGGGAGCCGCCACGGCAAGTAAGGTGACCTTGGCCTCGTGCCGGCGCGCCATTTCCGCCACAAACGGCAAGGCGCAGTTCGAGCGGCCTGAAAAGTCTACCGGGAAAACGATGTGTTTGATCTTGGGCATGGCTATTTCACCTCTGAGTTGCGATAGAAATTATTGGGGCCGGGATGGGGGCTCTCCCATGCTTGGTAAAGATAAGCGGACGCTAGCGCAAGTCCGATGACTGCGGTAATAACGGTCATCGTTTTACCCCAGCGATCGATGGTATCCATTCTTCGTGCCAACGAGGCTTGCCGCGGAATTTCCTTCTCTTCCCCGGCGCCCAAGTGCACTACGTCGTTCTCATAATGCGCGGTGAGAACCCACCGGTAAACGGCGAGAACCAAGGTCGCGATTCCGAGTACCATCCATAGTCCGACTACTAATGTGATGTTGTTCATATTGGCCTCTTTCGCCGTCTTAGGGGCATTTGGCGGACCACAAGGTACCCTTGCAATGTCAAATAGTTAGCCGGAAGTGGCTCAAGGCGCTGGGGAATCTCACGCAATCCGCCGGGCGGATGCTGAGTCAAAATCAGTTAGGTGCTTTTCGGAGGCGCCTTGGGAACATAACCTTTGAGGGTGAGGTGTTCCTTGAAATACTGCCCGGCTTCGGTGTACTTTCCGGAGTCCCAGGCACCCACGTGGCAATAGACGCACTTCTTCCCCGTGCGCTTGGTGAAATCAGGGTTGGCCAAGGAGGGCTGAGGCATGAAGAACACGCTGAGTCCCCAGGCCAGAAATATTCCGGGAAGAATGCATTTGAAAGGCTTCATGGACTGAGGCGGGCTCAAAAAGCGTTGCCCACGAAGGGCAGCATGCGCCCCCAATATAAGACCATGAGCCAGGAAACGAGGGAGACGGCCGAGATGACTTTCGCGCCGGTCGGGGCGTCTTCGCCGGGGCCGATTGCCTCCACCTTTTTGAGCATGCCGGTAGTGTAGAACAGCAGTATGTTCAAGCCCGCGATTACCAGGAAAAGCATCTTGAACAGAAACGCGACGTTCTTGATGTATTGATGGGGAGCGCCTATGAAGAACAGCGCTCCGGTAATCGCATTGATCATGAACCCCGCCACTGCCCACGGCACCAGCTTTTGCACGGGTGCGCCCGGCATGCTTTTCCCGACGCCTAGCATTCTGAGGTCAACCACTCCGATGCAGCCAAGCAGCATGGATAAGCCGATGAAGTGCAGCGTCTCGCAGGTAGGCCATCCCCACTTCCATCCCCCCGCCATGAGATGCGACAGGCGAGTGGTCTCCAGCCATTTTGAAAAGATCAGAAGCTCGTGCCACATGGTGTCGGTTCCTTTACTTGATTCCGGTCTGCGGTCCCAGGTAGGCCATCAGGCGTCCTGCGGTAATTGAAATAGTCCAAAAAAACAGGGAGAGAATCGCCAATAACTTCGCGTTGGCCGGCAAGGAGTGGGCTTCACTGTCCAGGGAAGGTTCGAGGACTGCCGCGGCTTGCGAACCTGCACGCGGCGTTTGCATCGAAGTTTGCAGTAGCGGTCCGGCGGAGGTCAGCGTCCCGCCGTCGATTTTAGCCGTGACTGCGGGATTCCTAAATATCGTTTTCTCCATCTTTACCAGGACAATCATGGCGAGAACAATGAAGAACATCTTTACGCCAAATACCCAACTGGTCATTTTCGTGGTGGCGTCGGCGGCCAGCAGGACGATACCGGTGATGAGGTTCACCCAGAACCCGATCCACATTACTTTGAAAAACTTCTCCATGGCCAGGACCGGGATCTGCCGCGCGACGCCCAGAAGCCGCAGGTCCAGCGCCCAGTTAAAGCCCACCAGAATTCCCATGCCGGTGGTGTGCAGCGTCAGAACCAGAGGGTACGCCCAGATCGAACCCGAGCCACGGATCCACGTACAAAACTCGGTGTTCTCGAGCCAACTCAGAAATTCCATATTCTGTCCTCTTCCGTTCGCCTCAAAAAAATCCAGTTCGGAGCGGCGGCGCCAATGAGGGCCGCCGGCAGCGGTTGAGGCCAATCGCCCGCTACTTGGGTAGGGTTAACCCACTCATTCCCGAACTGGGATGCCGAGGGTTCTTCAGATCCCCCGGCAATATCATGCCGCTCCTTTCGATGCAGGTTGTATTCCGGCGAACCCCGACCCCAACGCTCTGAAAGTAGAGGATTGGAAAAAGAATTGGGCGGCCGATTGGGCGAAGCTCCGCACATCGCAGGAGAACGCCTGCGTGGAAATGCGCAAGTTTAGGTTTCGGAGGCTACCGCAGATTGTGCTTCGCCATCTTGTAGCGCATGCGGTCGCGGCTGATGCGCAAAATGCGCGCCGCCTCGGACTGATTCCCGCCGGCTTTCTCCAAGGCTTCCGCCAGCAGTTCTTTTTCGTGTGCCTCGAAGGAAGAATTGGAATCGAGCGAATCGCCGGAAAGGGCCGATGCTTCCGCCGCTTTCAGGCCTTCCGAACGTCGGATGGACGGGGGCAGGTCCTCGACGTCGATCATATCGCTCAAGGTCATCATGCAGGCGTGCCCTAGGACGTTTTCCAGTTCGCGGATATTACCGGGCCAGGAATGCCGCGCGAGCTGAATCTGTGCCCGCCGCGTGATGCCGGTAATTTGCTTGTCGAATTGGGTCGAAAACCGGTCCAACAGGAACTTTTCGAGCAGCGGCAGATCTTCTTTGCGCTCGGCCAGAGCAGGAGTCTTTAGTTCCACCATGGCCAAGCGGTAAAACAGGTCCTCGCGAAACTGTTTCTGCTCGATCATTTCCTGGACATCGCGATTCGTGGCGGCAATCACCCTTACGTCAACCTTCCGTGGTGTTACGGAACCGACGCGGGTGATCTCTTGATTCTGTAGGACGCGCAACAACTTGGCTTGCGTGGTGAGAGGCATATCGCCGATCTCATCCAGAAAAAGGGTGCCTCCGTGAGCGAACTCGACCAAGCCCATTTTGTCGGTATTCGCTCCCGTGAAGGCTCCTTTGACGTAGCCAAAGAGCTCGCTTTCAAATAGAGTTTCGACCACCGCCGAACAGTTGCAGGTAACAAAACGTCCGGAACTGGCTGGACTCAGATTGTGCAGCGCCTTGGCTACCAGATCTTTGCCGGTTCCTGTCGGCCCTGTGATCAGCGCCGAGCGATAGTGTCTGGCGACGCGTCGAATGCGCGCAAACAGGTCCCACATCAAGGGGCTGCGGCCGATCATGCCTTCAAATTTGGACGTTTCGAGGAGTTCCTTATCCAGGTCTACCGCCCGCTGCCTTTGCCGTGCATCCACCAACAGTTTCTCGACCCGGGCGCGCAGAGCTGGGATCGAAACCGGTTTATTCAGATAATCGCAAGCGCCTTTTTGAATCGCTTCGACTGCCGTTTCGGTGGTGTAGTGCGCGGTCATCAAAATGACGTCAATCGCGGGATCGAACTCGACGATTCTTTCCAGCATGTCGAGCCCGCTCATTTTCGGCATCACCAGGTCGAGCAATACGATCTGCGGGTGCTCGCGGTAGATCAACTCCAAGCCCTCCTCCGGATCGGTAGAAGTAAATATCGCAAGACCCTCCTGTTGCAAAGCCTCAGCTAGAAGCTCGAGGCCAGCGGGGGTATCGTCAACCGCGACTAGTTTGACCACTGGTACCATGTAATCCTTTAGCTCCACCATGTTATACGAGAAGTGACTGCCTGCGCCAAGTGCTGGTTATTGCTAACAGTTGAGGCTGGCACTTAAAATGCTCAGCGAGATTGATTGTCCTCTAGCGAAGAAGAGAGGGGTGAATTGAACAGGTGCTCGAAGCCATCATTAAGGCATCGCCGGTAGCCATCATTGCTCTGGACGTGGAAAATCGCGTCCTTATGTGGAGCGATAGCGCGGAGCGAATCTTCGGGTGGCGGAAGGAAGAGGTTGAGGGTAAACCGCTTCCCATCATCCCTCCGGGGTCTCCGCCGGGCCAAGTGCGCGAACACCATCGTTCGCCGGAGGTCGACCACGAAGGCGTGGATGCCGTGAGATTGCGCAAGGACGGAACTCGCGTCCACGTGCGAATTTGGGGCGCGCCGATGAGCGACGGAACCGGCTACCTGACGGTACTGGCGGACCTGAGTGACGCGAAACGGGCTGAACTCGATCACGCCACAATGGCCGCTCGTGAGCGGGAAGCGGCTGACCGGATTGCATCCGCACAGCGAGTTTCACTACTTTTCGAGTCTGCGCCGGACGCTGCCTTCGAGGTTGACGAGCGAGGGCGTATCCTGCACGCCAACGCCGAGGCGGAGCACATGTTCCAGCGCTCCCGGGAAGAACTTCTCAACTTGACGATCGAAGCGCTGGTGCCGGAGCGTTTCCGCGGCAAGCATTTGGGGCATCGCGCCGGCTACTCGGTTCACCCAGTAAGACGGCCGATGGGCGCCGGGATCGATTTATTCGGCGTTCGCAAGGATGGCAGCGAATTTGCGGTGGACATTAAGCTGAGCCCGGTAGCGGGACACGTGTTGTGCGTGGTCCGGGACGTGACCGAACGCCGGGAGGCCGAAGAGAAGATCAAGATGTTGAATCGCAACCTGGAGCGCCGCTCGCAGGAGTTGGCCGGCGTTAACACCGAGCTTTCCTTGCAGAATCGCGAAGTTGAGCGAGCTAACCGGCTCAAAAGCGAATTTCTGGCGAGCATGAGCCACGAGCTGCGCACGCCT
>CAVVZG010000157.1:0-13164 GCA_963752205.1 Bryobacterales bacterium
TGACCACCTGAGCCGTTTGGACTGGTAACACGACACCACCGCAAGCCCGTGGGGCCAACGCTGTGCATTGTGCTCCAGTTGCTCACCGGTCGTGCGGTTGAGCAGCGGGATGTCCGGGCCTTTTGAGTAGCTGAGCAGAAAACGCCTCCGTGCGAATCAAAACGATTCTACACGAAAGGCGCGCCGTTATCTGCCGCTGCCGAAGAGCTTGGCGATGGGATCGAAGAACACGTCCACCACGCGCTCCTTGAGCGGAATAATGGCGTTATCGGTGATCTTGATTTCTTCCGGACACACTTTGGTGCAGCACTTGGTGATGTTGCAGTAGCCGATCCCCAACTCGTCCTTCAGCGCCTTGCGGCGGTCACCGGTGTCGATGGGGTTCATCTCCAGTTGCGCCGTGTAGATCAGGAACCGCGGACCGATGAACTCGTCGTGCAGGTCATGATCGCGCAGCACGTGGCACACGTCCTGGCACAGGAAACACTCGATGCACTTGCGGAATTCCTGGGGCCGATCGACGTCGGCCTGCTGCACGCGCCAGGAGCCATCGGGCGCATCCGGCTTGCGCGGCTTGAACTTCTGGATCTTCATCTTGACGCGGTAATTCCAGGAGACGTCGGTGACCAGGTCTTTCACGTGGGGGAACGCCTTCATCGGCTCCACCGTCACCGGCTGCGTCAGGTCCAGCGTGTTGAGTCGCGTCATGCACATCAGCTTCGGTTTTCCATTGATTTCCGCCGAGCACGATCCGCACTTCCCCGCTTTGCAATTCCAGCGCACCGCGATATCGTTGGCCTGCTTGTGTTGAATGCTGTGCACGGCGTCGAGCACCACCATGCCGCTGGTGATTTCCGTGGTGTAGTCGACGAACTTGCCGTTGCCCTCGCTGCCGCGCCAAATGCGAAAGGTCGCTTGATCGGCCATGCTACTTGTTCTCCTCAATCACTTGCTTCATTTCGTCGGTGAGCGGCACCACGGGAACGCGCTCCAGGTGCGGCTGCCCGTCGGCGCCCTTGCTGATGCGCAGGTTGTACTTGGCCCAATCGGCGCTTTTGTCGGGATAATCGTCGCGGAAATGCCCGCCACGGCTTTCTTTGCGTTCGATCGCCGCCATCGCGATCATCTCGGAAATCACCAGCATGTTGTCGAGATCGAGCGCCGTGTGCCAGCCGGTGTTGTATTCGATGTTGCCCGTGATTCCGGCTTTCGCGGCTCGCGCGCGTAGCCCCTTAATTTTTTCGAGCGCCTGCTGCATTTCGCTCTCCATGCGCACGATGCCTACCAGGTCCTGCATGAAATCTTGCAATTCGTTCTGCACCGCGAACGGGTTCTCGCCCGCCGCCCCGCGTTCGAAAGGAGCCAGCGCCGCCGTGGCAGCTGCATCCACCTGACCCTGGTCCAGCTTCCCTGCCCCATTTTCCTTGGCGAATTTCGCCGCGTACTCACCGGCACGTTTGCCGAACACCAGCAAGTCTGAGAGCGAATTGCCGCCCAGCCGATTGGCTCCGTGCAGGCCGGCAGCGCATTCCCCGGCGGCGAACAATCCCGCGACCGAACTCATCTGCGTGTCGCCATCCACCTGAATGCCGCCCATGATGTAGTGCGTCGTCGGACCCACTTCCATCGGCTCCTTAGTGATGTCGAGATCGGCGAGCTGCTTGAACTGGTGATACATGCTGGGAAGCTTCTTCTTGATGTGCTCGATCGAATTCGGCAGCTTTTCTTTGATCCACGCAATGTCGAGGAATACGCCGCCGTGCGGACTCCCCCGCCCGGCCTTCACTTCGCGATTGATGCAGCGCGCCACGTGATCGCGCGTCAGCAACTCCGGCGGACGCCGCGCGCTCTTGTCGCCCTGCGTGTAGCGCCAGCCTTCTTCTTCGTTATCCGCTGTCGAGCTGCGGTAGTTCTCTGGAATATCGTCGAACATGAAGCGCTTGCCGTCTTTGTTACGCAGCACGCCGCCTTCGCCGCGGACGCCTTCCGTCACCAGGATGCCTTTGACGCTAGGCGGCCAGACCATTCCCGTGGGATGGAACTGTACAAATTCCATGTCGAGCAACGAAGCTCCCGCGTTATAAGCCAGCGCCTGGCCGTCCGCAGTGTATTCCCAGCTATTGCTGGTCACCTTAAACGCGCGACCCACGCCGCCCGTCGCCAACACGACTGCCTTGGCCGGGAACACTTTGAAACGGCCGCGCTCGCGATCGTAAGCAAACGCGCCCGCGCAGCGGTTGCCGTCCATCAGCAATGTGAGGACCGTGTGCTCTGCGTAAACGTCGATGCCCTGATGAATTCCGTGATCCTGCAAAGTGCGGATCATCTCGAGTCCGGTCCGGTCTCCTACGTGCGCCAAGCGCGGATAGCGATGCCCGCCGAAGTTGCGCTGCAATATCCGCCCGTCTTTGGTGCGATCGAAAATTGCGCCCCAAGCCTCCAACTCATGAACCCGCGCCGGTGCTTCCTTTGCGTGCAGCTCCGCCATACGGCAATTGTTCAGGTACTGCCCGCCGCGCATGGTGTCCGCGAAATGCACCCGCCAGTTGTCGCGATCGTCAACGTTCCCCATGGCCGCCGCCATGCCGCCTTCCGCCATCACGGTATGCGCCTTGCCTAACAACGACTTCGTAATCACAGCGGTCTTAGCACCGGCGCCGGACGCTTCGATGGCAGCGCGCAATCCCGCGCCCCCCGCGCCAATCACCAGCACATCGTATTCGTGAACCGGAAACTCCGCCATGACTAAAGAATTCTCCAATCGTGCCAGACGCCCATCGAGCACAGGCGCACGTAAACGTCCGCGAAGCCCACAAAGAACATGCTCACCCAGGCCCACTTCATGTGGTTGCGGTTCAGGCAGCTCACGCAGTCGTAAGCGTTCTTGCGCACCGGAGACCCGGAAAGAACGTCTTTGATCCCGCCCACCAGATGCCGCAACGAGTGGCACCCGAACGTGTAACCACCCAGCAAAATCGGGTTGAGAATCAGCACTAGCGATCCCACGCCGATTCCAAAGTGTTTGACGCCATCCGCGCCCGTGAACCACAGTGACCGGTAGCCGTCAAACAGCAGGATGAACACGAAGATGATGGCGAAGTAAAGGAAGTAGCGGTGGACATTCTGCAGAATCAGCGGGAATTTCTTTTCCCCGCGATAGGTTTTGCGCGGCTCGCCAACAGTGCAGGACAGCGGATCAGCCCAGAATGCTTTGTAGTAGGCGCCGCGATAGTAGTAGCAGGTGAAGCGGAACAAACCCGGAAACGGCAGAATGAACATCGCCGCCGAGAACGGCAGGATCGCCGGCCACCAGGCAGGCGCCGAAGTGAACAACAGCGGCGAGTACATGGGCGACAAATAGTCCGCTCCGCCGCACTGCGTAGTGCACAAATAATTGTTCCCCTGAAGCGCGGCCCACGTCGCGTAAACGATGAAGGCCATGTACCCGAGAAACACCAGAATGGGTTCCACCCACCATTTGTCCGTACGGCGAGTGCTCCCGAATCCCCCGTCTTTTAGGGGAACATCAATGCTAGACATGTTGAGTCTGACTCCTGCGGTTTGAAAAGGTGGGGCAACCGTTAAGGATAGCGCCGCACTGCGCAACTTTCAACAGAGGCCTCCGGCTTTTGGAAATTTTTGTCTCCAGCGGCATGGGTCACTGATTTAGATGCAACCCACTGGACTGAAGATTTGCCCCGGCGCGCCCATATCACGCTATGTCATTGCTTTTGAATGCTTTCTGGTCGTTATCGACCCGCCCGTTCAATCCCCAATAGCCCCATCCAATGCAGTTAACGCCCTTTCGCTTTAATAGGCTAGCCCGATAGTACCCAGGACCCTATACTGGGTTTTCTGTACTGGTTAAAGAAGTTCAATCCTACGCTCTGGAGATCGCCCCTTGACTAAGCCGATCAAGCACGTTGAAAAAGCAGTAGCCGTAGCCGCCAATGCGGCTTGGTTTGTTTTTGACAAGCTGAATTCGATCAACCCCAACCCTTCGTTCACTCCGAAGTGGTCTGACAAACCGCTGCTCAAGAGCTGGGAAAAACAGAAGCCGAAGCTGGGCTGGCCGCGCGAGACCGATTCGCTCTGCCCCAAGTGCATCCCCGACATCCGCCAGCAGATCCTCGACGGCAAGCTGCCGGTCGAGATCCTCAAGAACGACAAGCTGGGCGAAATCAAGGCCAGGATCATCGAGAAGGACGGCAAGATCGTGATGGTGAAGGAGTGCCCCATCCACGGTCAGTTCGAAGACCTCATGTCGATCGATCCCGCCTTCAGCCAGCATCTCGAAGACGTATTCCCGGGCCGCGACATCCGCGCGCACAACGACGAAAAGCTGCACGATCACGGTTCCAGCACCATCACCCACGGCCGCGGATCGGTCTTGACGATCGATCTCACCAACCGCTGCAACATGATGTGCGATCCCTGCTTCATGGATGCCAATCAGGTCGGCTTCGTGCATGAGCTGACGTGGGAAGACATCAAGACGCTGCTCGACAACGCGATTTCGATCAAGCCGCGCCGCCAGCTCTCGGTTCAGTTCTCGGGCGGCGAGCCGACGTTGTCGCCGTATTTCCTCGATGCCATCCGCTATTGCCGCCAGCTGGGCTATCAGAGCGTGCAGGCCGCGACCAACGGTATCGAATTCGCCAAGCGTCCGGAATTCGCGAAAGAAGCAGCGGAAGCCGGTCTGCGTTACGCGTATCTGCAATTCGACGGCATCGGCAACGAAGCCAACTCGCATCGCGCCGTAGGCAACTTGTTCGACGTGAAACTGCGCGCCATCGAGAACCTTTACAGCGCGGGCGTCGACATCGTCCCGGTGATCACGCTGATCAACGGCGTGAACAACGAGCAGGTCGGCGCGGTCGTGCGCTTCGCCCTCGACAACCCGAAAAAGATTCCGTTCCTCAGCTTCCAGCCGGTGTCCTTCACCGGACGCGACGAAGCCGTTACCCCGGAACGCCGCCACGCGCAGCGCTACACGCTGGCCAACCTGGCGCACGACGTGAAAAATCAGACGGGCCTGGGCGAGCCGGTACGCGATTGGTTCCCCATCTCCTTCATGAGCACGTTCTCCGACTTCGCCGATCTGGTTCACGGGCCCAACGCCGATTGGGGCCAGTTGAGCTGCGGCTGCCATCCCAACTGCGGCATCGGCATGGCCGTGATGTGCGACAAGGAAACCAAGGAATACCGCCCGGTGACCGCGTTCCTCAACGCGGATCAGTTGGCTCGCGACGTCGCCAAGATCAACGATGGCGCGCGCAGCAAGAAGATGTCGGTGTTCGGCGTGTCGCTGGCGCTGCTCCGCAACTACAATCCCTACGAAGCGCCCACGCACTTCCGCCTGAGCGATCTGATCGCCAAGTTCGACAAGTGCTTCGGCATGACCGGCAAGAAGTACGGCAAAGTCACCGGCGACCGCACCATGGACGACATCGAAATGCGCCGCAAGGACCGCTGGAACTTCCTGTTCATCGCCGGCATGTGGTTCCAGGATCTGTTCAACTACGATTTCCGCCGCACCGAGCAGTGCATCATCCCCTACGCCACGCAGGAAGGCGAGATTTCCTTCTGCGCTTACAACACCGGCGTCGGCTGGCGCAACATCATCGAGAAGATGCACATGACCGCCACCCTCACCAAGTGGTACGAGGACAAGGGCCGCCACGAAATCATCGCCGGCGGCAAGAACGTCAACCTGCCGAGCACCGAACACAACCTGGTGCTGCGCGCCGATGACGTCAACAAGCTACGGCAGCACGACCTCGACGACCTGGGCATCGCCAAGACCGCCCGCGAGGAAAAGAAGCGCGCCCGCGACGCCAAGCAGAAGGAAGCCGCCGAAAACGCTCAGATGCTGGCCATGTATAACGAGCACGTGCTGGGCGTGAAACCGACTCCCGGCATTGTCCCGCTCAGCGCCATCGCCCCCGCCGCTCCCAAGCCGGCTACGAAACAGGAAGAAGTCGGCAGCTTCGGCGACTAACTTTCTCGACTCTCTAAACTCAAAAGGCTGCTCTCAATGAGGGCAGCCTTTTTCATTTCCACGACAACACGCGTGACTGATCACAGCGCGGACATGACTCTTTTACAAATGTTCTGAACAGGTTATCGGAAGAGAGTCGGCTCTTGGCTCGGATCGCAGTGTAAGTTGAAGTCGCAGCAGTAAAGGGAGCAAGCCACTTCACAGGTTCTGCCTTACCAACCCGCCACCTAGCTCACCACAAAATCCCACCCGCTCACTGAGGAGCGTTCCGCCAAATCGAGCGAGCTCCCTCGCTGCAAAAAGACGACGCTTTACGATTTGCGCGCGCCGCGGACGGTGCCCTTCAGCTTCGACTGACGCCGCTTGGCCGCCTTGCGCTTCGGCTTGGTGATGAGGAAGGTGCCGCTGCCTTGATACACAGCCTGATACAGGTTCTCTTTAACTTTTGCGTTTGCCATGAAGAAGCTTCAGTATAGCACCAGTGCGCAAAGCGCAATCCTGTCAGCCGTTTGGCGATTGACTCAACGCCAGCGAACCCCTATATTGATTCACGGGAGATTCCCGTAATGAAATCCAAGTTCATGATCCTGGCGGGCTGCGCGGCGCTATTGGTTGCCACGCTGCCGGCGCTGGCCCACCACTCCTTCGCCGCCGAGTACGACATCAACAAGCCCTGCAAGATGACCGGCGTGGTCACCAAGTTCGATCTCACGAATCCGCACTCCTGGATCTACATCGACGTGAAAGACGACAAAGGCAACGTCGTCAATTGGGGTTTCGAAACCGCCGGCCCGAACTCGCTCTACCGCCGCGGCTACAAGAAGGGCATGATCGCGCCGGGAACCACCGTCACCATCCAAGGCTATCTGGCCAAGGACGGCAGCCACACCGGCAACGCCCATAACGTCATCTTCGAAGACGGCAAAGTGATTCCGCTGGGCAGTGAAACCAACCCCGGCTAAAGCAACTCCACATGCCGCGCCGCCAAATCCTCATCGCCCTCCTTGCGTTCACGACCGCCGGGTTTGCTCAAACCAAGCCCCCCTACTCCGCCCCGCGCACCGTCGACGGCAAACCCGACCTGCAAGGAATCTGGATCACGCGCAACGCCGCCTCCTTCGACGTAAGCGAAGTAGCCGACAGCCGCCAGATTCCCTATCTGCCGGAAGCGCTCGAACGCGAACAGAAGGGGGACCGCGTCGATCCTGTCGCGCACTGTTCCATGCCCGGCGTCCCGCGCATCACCTATATGCCGTTCCCCATCGAGATCATGCAGCGCCCGGGTTACGTCGTGTTCCTCTACGAATACCAGCACGACCACCGCATCATCCAAACCAATGGGCGCGCGCACCTCGAAGACATCGACTTCCAATTGGGCGATTCCGTGGGCCATTGGGACGGCGACACGCTAGTGGTGGACGTGACCAACTTCAACGACAAGACCTGGTTAGATTCCGCGCGCCACACGCACAGCGATCAGCTCCACGTCGTCGAACGCTACACCCGCCTGGGCCCGGACGTCATCGCCTACGAAGCCACCATCGAAGACCCCAAAACCTACACGCGTCCCTGGAAGATCGCCATGCCCCTGCATCGGATCACCGAACAGGGTTTCGAATTGCACGAGCAGGAATGCATCGAAGGCGACAGCGGACGCGCCATCCATCCCTACTACCGCCCCGCGCCGAAATAAGGAACAGCATGAAAATCCTTGGCATCGCTCTATTCACGCTGACGGCGTCCGTGTTCGCCCAAACTGCCGCCTACACGCCGCAACGGACCCCCGAAGGCCTCCCCGATCTCGAAGGCCTGTGGCAGCCGCAAACCAACGGCGCGGCATACTCGATTCTTCCCCACCCTCCCGGGTTCCTGTTAGGCGCCGGATCGAAAGTCGGCATCGTCGAAGGCGGGGTGCTCCCCTTTCAGCCCTGGGCCGCCGAACAAGTGAAGTACCGCCTGGAACACATGGAAACCGATCCCACCGGCAAGTGCCATTACGAAGGCGTTCCGCACGCGATGTACTTCCCCTTCCAGATTTTCGAAACGCCCACCGAAATCGCCATCGTGCATGAGAATATGCACGCCTACCGGATCGTCCACATGCAAGGCCAGCATCCGCCTAAGGAATATCAAGCCTGGATGGGCGATTCGCGCGGCCATTGGGAAGGTTCGACGCTGGTGGTCGACGTTACCAATAACAACGACAAGAGCGTGTTCGACATGGCCGGGCATTTTCACAGTGATGCTCTGCACGTGGTCGAACGTTTCACGCCCATCAGCCGCGACGTGATCCAGTACGAAGCCACGCTCGACGATCCCAAAGTATTCACCCGTCCCTGGAAAATGAAGTTCACCTTCAAACGCGCCGCCAAAGATTTCCAGATCATGGAATCCGGCTGCTTTGAAGGCGAGCGTGACCAGATCCACATCGTCGAAGGCCTGGCCACCATCCCCGATCACTACGAGCAGAAGCTCAACACCGAACCGCCGCAGCCAAAGAAGTAGCCAACAGCGCCCGTGCTACGCTGGTGGCGTCCGATGTCCTCTCGCCTGTCCGTTGTAGCGCTGTTGACCGCTGCGACCGCTTTCGCGGAAACCGCGCCCCCGGTTTTCTCGCAGGTGGACGAGATGGTGATGACCCTAGCGGAAATCACCGGTTGGCCCGTAAAGCGAAAGGTCCCATCCGAGATCCTGAGTAAAGACAAATTCCAGCATTACCTGTCTTCGCATATCAAAGACAGCTCACACGATAAAGAAACCCGCGCCGAAGAGCTAGCGCTCAAGATGTTCGGTCTGGTGCCGCAGGACTTCAACCTGGCTCGCGAAACCGAAGACCTGCTGGGTGAACAAGCCGCCGCTTTCTACGATTACAAAAAGAAGCGCCTCTACATCATCGATTCCACCCCCGCCGGTGAAGAGCAGCAGATGGCCTTGGTGCACGAACTGGCCCACGCGCTGGCGGACCAGCAGCATTCGCTCGGCAAATACCTGAATAAAGGCTCGCCCGATTCCGACGAATCCACCGCGCGCGAAGCCGTAATGGAAGGCCAGGCCACCTGGCTCACCTGGGCCTACGAAGCCAAGCGGGCCGGCGGTAAAGGCGAAGTGCCGCTCAAAATGCTCGACCAATTAACGTCCGAGCATGACAACAACAGCGAGTTCCCGGTGCTGGATAAATCGCCGTTGTATATGCGCGAGTCGCTGCTCTTCCCCTACAACGCCGGCGCGCGCTTCCAGGATGCCGTCTATCGCAAGCTGGGCCGCGACGCCTTCGAAGCCGTATTCGCGCAAGGCCCGCGCAGTACCCAGCAGATCATGCATCCCATGGCGTATTTCGACATGCTCGACCCCGCCATGATAGAACCCTTGGGGATCGCCAAGATCGCCGGCAAGCAGGCTGCCCAGTTCCGCGCCATCATTGAAGGCGCCGTGGGCGAATTCGACCATGCCATTCTGCTGCGCCAGTTCGTCGGCGAGAGCGAAGGCGCCGAAGCCGCCCAACACTGGCGCGCCGGCTGGTTCCGCCTCTACGAGAATAAGAAGGAGGGCTATCCCGTTCTCTCCTATGTCTCGCAATGGGATTCCCCGGAGGCCGCCCATACCTATTTTGAGCTCTATCAGCGCGTTCTCAAGGGAAAATGGAAGAAAATAGAGGTGGCGTCGGCCACCGCGACCGAGATTTCCGGCACTGGCGATTCCGGCCGTTTTACGGTACGATTATCGGGCACGTCCGTCCAATCTATAGAAGGTCTGAGGTAAACTGGTCCTATGCGAAACCTTGCTATGCGAGCCTTGTCTGCTGCCGCGTTTGTGGCGCTCTCCGTTTCGGCTTTTGCCACTCCCCCGGTGCCGCGCAAGTCCCCGGAATTTACCGTGACCGACCCGTCCGGCAAGCCGATTCTGCTTTCCAGCCTGAAGGGCAAGATCGTGGTGATGCCGTTCATGTTCACCACCTGCCCCCATTGCCAGCGCGAGGCGCAGATGCTCACCAAGTTGCAGCAGGAGTTCGCCCCCAAGGGCGTAGTCATGCTGGGCACGGTGTTCAACGACGCCAACGCCGCCATGGCCGCGCAGTTCGTAAAAGAGTTCAACATCGGTTTCCAAGTCGGCTATGCGACGCGCGACGCCGTAGTGAGTTACCTCGGACTCTCCGTGCTAGACCGCTGGGTGGTCCCGCAAGTCGCCATCATCGACCGCAAAGGCAACGTAGTAGCGCAGAGCGCGGCCACCGGCACCCCTGAGTTGCAGGATGAAATGTTCCTGCGCAATTTCTTAGACAAGCTAGTCAAAGAAGGCGGCGCGACCGGCAGCGCGAAGCCCGCGCCGAAGACTGTAGCCAAATCAAACTAAGCTCCTCGAAAATTGCCGGGGCCGTCGCGTTTACTTGAGCGCCGCGATCGCCTCGGCTATTTTTTTGCCGTGAAACCGCCCGTTCTCAATAAAAATCTCGTTGGTATGCATGCCCGCCACCAGCACCCCCGCTAAGTACATCCCCTTGCGGTCGCTTTCCAGCGTCTCCGGGTCCGTAAACGGCCGTCCCGACTGTCGATCGAAATGAATGCCATGCGCATCCAGAAACTTCGTATCCGGCCGGTACCCCGTCATCGCAAAGACAAAATCGTTCTTCAGCGTGACGGGCCCCTGCGGAGTCTTCAGCCGCACCGAGTCCTGTAGAATCTCCTCGACCGTCGAGTTAAAGTAAGCCGGAATCTCCCCATTCTTAATGCGGTTCTCGATGTTCGGCTTGATCCAATACTTGACGTTCGCGTGAATCCCTGCGCCGCGATGCACCAGCGTGACCCGCGCCCCCGTCCACCACAACTCCAGCGCCCCAATCGCCGCGGAGTTCTTCGCGCCCACCACCAGCACGTCATGGTTGTAGTAGGGATGCGCCTCTTTGTAGTAATGGATGACTTTGGGCAAATCCTCGCCCGGAACGTTCAGCTTGTTGGGGACATCGTAATACCCCATCGATAAAATCACCTTGCGCGATTCGTACTGCTGCGCGCACCCGCGGCTATCGACGGCATGCGTGACGAAGCGCCCGTCCTCGCCCGTGATCTTCTCGACGTGCTGATACTGCCGGATATCAAGCTGGTAATGATCCGCCACACGGCGATAGTATTTGAGCGCCTCGCCCCGCACCGGCTTTTCGTTGAGCGACGTCATCGGAATGTCGCCGATCTCGAGCAGCTCCGGCGTGGTGAAAAACACCATGTTGGTGGGATAGTGATACAGCGAGTTCACCACGCAGCCCTTGTCGATCAAAACCGCCTTTAGCCCGCGGCGCTTCAGTTCGATGCCGCAAGCCAGCCCCGTAGGCCCCGCGCCAACGATCACGGCGTCGAACACGTCAGAGCCGCTCCTCTACAGTCTTGTAGACTCGATCCAGCTCTGCCGCGAGCGCGGAAACATTCGTGCCCCCGCCTTCGGCCATTTCCGGACGGCCGCCGCCCTTGCCACCCGTGCCCAAGGCGATTTCCTGAACCAACTTTCCGGCTTGCACCTTTGCAGTCAGGTCCTTGGTAACGCCGCTCACGATGGCAATATCGGAGTCGTGTGCGGATGCCAGGACCACCACCGCCGTCTTCCACTTGTTGCGCAGAGAGTCGACCAGAGTACGCAGTTGCTGCCGGTCAAACCCATCCACCCGAGCCGACAAGACTTTTACGCCCTTGATGTCCCGCGCCTGACTCTCCAGATCCCCAGCCTGCGCCTGCGCCATCTTGGTCTTGAGCTGCTGGACTTCATGTTCCAGCAATTTTTCTTTGGCCACCAGCTTCTCAAGCTGCTCGAGCATGTCGCCCTCGGAAGCCCGCACGACACTAGCGACGCCCGCAAGCTGCGCCTGCGCCGATTGGAACCTGCGCAGCGCTTCTTCGCCCGTGATCGCCTCGATACGCCGCACTCCCGCCGAGATACTGCCCTCGTAAACGATCTTGCAGAGCCCGATATCGCCCGTGCGCACCACGTGCGTGCCGCCGCAGAGCTCCTTGCTGAAGCTGTCGATCGAAACCACGCGCACATGTTCGCCGTACTTCTCGCCAAACAACGCCATCGCTCCTGTCGAAAGCGCCTGGTCTAGATCCATCACATCGGTATGCACTACGCGGTTGGCGAGAATCTCCTGATTCATCAGCCGCTCCACCTCAGTCACTTCATCGCGATCCATCGCCGTATAATGCGTGAAATCGAAACGCAGCCGAGAAGGTTCCACTACGCTTCCAGCTTGCTTCACATGCGATCCCAAAACCCGCCGCAGCGCCGCGTGCAGCAAATGCGTGCCCGTGTGATTGCGCATAGTGGACTCGCGAGCCGAAGCATCCACTTTAGCGATCACCTCATCGCCCACATTCACCGGCCCGATGACCTTGACCTTGTGAATCGTCTTCCCCGGAGCGCCACTGTAGGCCGATTCCACCACAGCCACCGTATCGCCAGTCGTCGCCGAGATCAGCACACCGCTGTCGCCCACTTGCCCGCCAGCCTCCGCGTAGAAAGGCGTCCGATCCAGCGCCACTTCGCCATCAAATGCCGCCACCACTTTTGCCGGAGCCTCCAGCGTCTCGCGTCCCACAAATTCCGTCTTCGGCAGTGCCTGATACTCAGCGCGTACCTGCGCCTTCTCCGCGCCCTTCCAACTCGCACGCGCCCGTGTGCGCTGCTTCTCCATCTCCGCCGTGAAGCCCTCGCGGTCGATCGCCAGCCCGAACTCGC
The DNA here is from genome assembly GCA_963752205.1 of Bryobacterales bacterium. GTDB lineage: Bacteria > Acidobacteriota > Terriglobia > Bryobacterales > Bryobacteraceae > Palsa-187. The sequence continues at coordinate 12,719 of CAVVZG010000157.1, forward strand.
GAGCCATGTCTTCCTGCTCATCGAGCGCCAGCCCGTAGGTGTCATACAACTTGAACGCCGCCGGTCCCGGCAGCACTCCGCCCGCCGCGGCCTTGGCCTCGTCCTGGAAGATTTTCTCGGCAACTTGGAAGGTCGTCGCGTAGCGATGCTCCTCGTCCTTCACGACGCGAGCTACCCGCGCAATACTCTCCATCATTTCCGGATAAGCGTCACGCATGTGCTCCGCAACAAACCCAGTCAGCTTATAGAGGTACGGATCCGTAGCCCCCGCCATGCGCCCATTGCGCAGCGCCCGCCGCATGATCTTGCGCAGCACATAACCGCGCCCCTCATTCGACGGCACCACGCCATCGTGAATCAAAAACGCCGTAGCCCGCGCATGATCCGCGTTGATCCGCAGAACGGTGTCGGTAGCCGCTTGTTCCCCAGTTGCTCGCCCCCATTCC
>CAVVZG010000158.1:0-44591 GCA_963752205.1 Bryobacterales bacterium
CCTCCGAAGTAACGTGGGCGATCCACTACGCGCCACGAGCAAACCGGCAACACCTGCCGCCCCGGCCCGCCAATAGGGAAGGGACTTACAGACGCGTTTCATGCGAACGGGATCATCCGTTTCCAAGTCCTTTGTTTGAGTATAAGTGCCACCTGTTCGCGAGGCGATAGATCCAAAACGGTATCTAGTACTAAAACTTTGCGGACATGGGGGACTCGATCACGTGGCCCCCGGCCCTCCCCCTAGAAGCCGAAACTTCGCCAGCGCGCGCCTCTAGCGGAGGATCAATGCAGGAATGGCCCAAGCGGCTGGCCCGGAGACTGATGAACAGGTGAGGGGAGTGGCCGTTGCCGCCGTATTGTCACATAGCACCATCTCCACATAGTTCTTGCCGGAATTTTGGGTGAGTCCCCCTGCCTGCCGGAACGTGCCACTGGTCGAATTGTAGCCGTAGTATGAATTGGCCCCCAACCCGGCCACGATGTAATCGTTCGCTTCGGGCGGCGTTATGCTGACGGACATAATTCCGGAAGTGGAGGCGCTCGTGGTTGTGGCTCCAAGGCTCCAAACGCCGGCATACTCTTCGATGGCGCAGCTCGCTGGAGTGCCGCCGGATATGTTGATGGTGAAAGACGTGGAGGCGACCGAGCCACCCGCGGTAGTGGACCATATCTCGGATCTCACCACCGTGCCATTGTTCACGCCGGCCCGGAAAGTCCACGTGGATCCGCTGTCAGTGATGGAGCTGACCGAAGAAGAAGTATTCCCCAGGGCACATACGGCGACGATCGTGTTGCCGCTACTGCTGCGGTAAGGGATGGCGAGTGAAGTGGGGGTGGCGCTGAACGCCGTGTTGTTGTGAGCACCGCCGACTATAGAAATCACGGGTATAACGGAAGTCGCGGGAGTAGAGAAGGTGAAGTTCGCCGATGTCGCGGGTCCGGCGGCATTGCCCGAGATGACGGCATAGTTGTAGGTCGTGCTGGGAGACAGACCGGTCAAGGTCACAGAATGCGACGTCACCGGAGCGGAATTAAGAGGCGAAGAAGACCCGTAAGCCGTCGTGGTGCCGAACGTAACCTGCGAACTAGAGGGCTGGTCGGTGGTCCAGTTGATGGTGGCAGACGTGCTCGTGACCCCGCTCGAGCCCACGGCGCTGATCATCGGAATCGTCGCCGAAGTCGAGAACGTGAAGTTCGCCGATGTGGAGGGACCGCCTGCGCCCGTCGACATTACCGCAAAGTTGTAAGTGGTCCCCGGAGCTAGCCCCGTCAAGTTTACGGAATGCGAGGTCACCGGAGAGGAATTGAGCGCGGAGAGAGACCCGTAGCCTGTGGTAATCCCGAACTCAACCTGCGAACTCGAGGCCTGGTCGGTGGTCCAGCTAATGGTGGCCGACGTACTCGTAAGGCTGCCTGCGGCAACGGAGCTGATAACCGGAGCCGGCACTGAAGTTAAGAACGTGAAGTTGGCCGACGTGGCGGGGCCAGCTGCGTTTGCGGACATGACTTGGTAGTTGTAGGTTGTGCCAGCAGCAAGTCCTGTCAAGGTCACTGTGTGCGACTTCACCGGGGTTGAGTTGAGGGACGACAATGACCCGTAGCTGGTCGTGGTTCCATATGCAACCTGTGAACTGGACGGCTGGTCGGTCGTCCAGTTGATCGTGGCCGACGTGCCCGTGACTCCGCTCGAGCCCACGGCGCTGATCACCGGAATCGATAGGGAGCCGCCTACCGAACGGAGTTCCAGAGCGGGGGCAGCCCAGGCGGCCGATCCAGAAACGGATGAATTCGTAACCAAAGTGGCCGTGGCGGCGGTGTTGTCAAACAAGTCCATCTCCACGTAATTGTTGCCCGGATTCGTGGTCAGGCCACCAGTCTGCCGGATGGCGCCACTGGTTGGATTGTAACCGTAGTAAATATTTCCGCCCAAGCCTGCCACGACATAATTGTTGGCGTCTTGCGTCGTTAAACCGACCGACATGGTTCCCGATGTCGCTTGATTCGTTGCGGTGCCGCCAAGCGTCAGCACGCCCGCATACTCTTCGAGCGCACAGCTTGCCGGAGTGCCACCGGATATGTTGATTGTGAAAGATGCCGAGGCGACCGAACTGCCGGCGGTAGTGGACCATATCTCCGATCTGACTGCCGTGCCGTTGTTCACACCAGTCCGGAACGCCCATGTGGATCCGTTATCGGTAATAGAGCTTATGGAAGAAGACGTGCTGCCCAGGGCGCACACGGCGACGATAGTGTTGCCGTTAGCGCTGGTGTAGGCGATCGACAGCGAAGTAGCCGTAGTGCTCGAGCCCGTGTTGTTACTCGCGCCGCCGACGCGGGAAATGGTAGATACGCCCACGGCCGAGGGAGTCGAGAAGGTGAAGTTGGGCGATGTGGCAGGTCCGGCCGAGGTCGCGGACGTGACGGCGTAGTTGTAAGTCGTGCCCAGTGTCAACCCGTTCAAGGTCACGGAGTGCAATGTTACTAGCGAGGAGTTAAGGGGGGAGACGGATCCGTAGCTGGTCGTCGTTCCATATGCAACCTGCGAAGTGGAGGGCTGGTCGGTGACCCAGCTAATGGTGGCCGATGTAGTCGTCAGGCCGCTGGAGCCTACAGCGCTGATCACCGGAATCGTTGCCGCAGTCGAGAACGTGAAGTTCGCCGAAGTGGCAGGACCGCCGGAACCCGTTGACATTACGGCAAAGTTGTAAGTAGTCCCGGGAGTGAGTCCGTTCAAGGTGACAGAGTGCGATGTCACAGGGGAGGAATTCAGCGTGGAGAGAGCCCCGTAGCCCGTTGTAGTCCCGTACTCAACCTGCGAACTGGAAACCTGGTCGGTGGTCCAGGTGATGATGGCCGACGTACTCGTAATACTGCTCGAGGCTACCGAACTAATCACTGGAGCTGGCGCTGGAGTCAAGAAAGTGAAGTTTGCTGATTTGCCAGTTCCGGCAGCGTTCGCTGAGAGGACCTGGTAGTTGTAGGTGGTACCCGCAGTAAGTCCGGTCAAGGTTACCGAATGCGACGTTACCGGGGAGGAAACGAGGGCAGAGAGTGAACCATAACCGGTCGTAGTTCCGTATGCAACCTGCGAACTGGAGGGCTGGTCTGTTGTCCAGATAACGGTGGCCGAAGTAGTGGTAATACCGCTGGTGGATACACCGCTGATTGCGGGAATCGTTACTGAACCACCGGCGGCGCGGAGTTCCAGCGCGGGTATCGCCCAGGGGGCCGAACCAGAAACCGAAGAACAGCTAACAGAAGTGGCCGTGGTAGCTGTGTTGTCACACAGAACCAACTCCACGTAGTTGTTGCCAGGATTCGTGGTCAGACCGCCGGTTTGCCGTATCGCTCCACCGGATATGCTATAGCCGTAGTAGGAATTCGCTCCCAGACCGGCCACAATATAATTATTCGCGTCTTGAGTCGTTAAGCTGACCGACATAGTTCCCGAGGTAGCTTGATTGGTGGCGGTGGCGCCAAGGTTCAGCACGCCGGCATATTCTTCGAGCGCGCAGCTCGCCGGGGTGCCACCGGATATATTGATCGTGAAAGATGTCGAGGCGACCGAGCCGCCGGCGCCGGTCGACCATATCTCCGATCGCACCGCCGTGCCGTTGCTCACGAAGGCGCGTAGTGCCCAAACTGATCCGTTGTCGGTGATGGAGCTGATGGAAGAGGACGTGTTCCCCAAAGCGCAGACCGCCACGATGGTGTTGCCGCTGCTGCTGTTGTAGGGGATAGACAAGGAAGTGGCAGTAGTGCTCGAACTCGTGTTGTTAGCGGCTCCGCCGACTCGGGAAATCGTAGACGTAAGCGGAATCGCAGGAGTCGAGAAGGTGAAGTTAGTCGATGACGCCGTGCCGGCTGCGTTGACCGAGATAACGGAATAGTTGTAGGTGGTGCTCGGAGTCAATCCAGTCAAGGTGACGGAATGCGACTTTACTAGTGCGGAGTTGAGCGAAGAGAAAGATCCGTAGGTCGGTGTGGCCCCGTACGCAACTTGGCTGCTGGAGCCTTGGTCGGTAGTCCAGGCGATCGTGACCGACGTAGGCGCAATGTTGCTGGTGCTTACGTTGCTGACGGTTGCGGGCTGCAGATAGGTGCCGAGGGCAGTGTTTTCGAGAGCGGCATCGCTACTGTTCACAACTCCATCGCCATTGATATCGTAAAGAGCCGTGCTCTGGGTAATGGCCTGCGTAAAGTTCTGTTGTACCAGCGTAAGATCCAAATTATCGACGATATGATCGCCGTTGACGTCTCCCCAAAGAATATCCAGAGGAATATCCGCGGTTCCGTTACCAGGATTAATGCCCGCGAGATGAATGTTGAGAGCTTGAAGATTCGCAACGCCGGTTAAGCTGACGGTGACAATCGTTCCGCTTGGATCATAGTTTATGGTGGGGCTGATGCTACCGACGGCACCACCGCCAGTTTGCAGACTCAAACTGGCTGTAATGCCCGGGGAAACCGGCGCGTCGAAGTGAAAGGCCACGTTATAGGCGCCTGCGATTGCACCCTGCCGTGGCTCAACAACGGGAGCAACTGGCGGGGTCGAGGGCGACAAAATGACTCCAAAAGTTCCCGCAGTGCCCTGAGTCTGGTTCGAGACCGCCTCCAGTACCGGCGGGCCCAGGAGACCCGTGATCCCAGCGGGAGGCAACGCCACGTTATACAGACGGACTTCATCGATCATACCCTCAAAACCCAGCGTTTCACCCAAGGCGCTGGCCTGTCCCATCACGAGCGTACCTGCGCCATCGGCGGCTTGTGCTACGCTGCTTGCCACCAAGATACCGTTCACATAGAGGCTGCGCGTTCCGGCGACGCCGTCCTGAACTGCCGCGATATTCGTCCAAGCGCTTTGCACGGCGGGAGGGCCCACGAGATCACCACTCGAGCCACGGAAAACCCAGTCGTTATTTGAGTTGATATAGATGCCATACTGATTTCCCTGGTCCGCGGACTTCGCGATAATCGGCTCTTCTGTAGCGTTAAGATTGGCGGGGTTAACCCACGCGGAGAGCGTGAAGCTCTGATTGATGGCGAACTGTAAGGAAGGGGTATTGGGCACGGAGATATTCGAAATCACCTCAGTCCCATGGAAGGTAAAAGCGCCGTTGATGAACCCGCCCTGGGTAAATACCGCTTCCCCATTGGCTGTTCCGTTGTGCCCATTGTTCGTGACATCCGCTACTGAACTGTTCGGTCCGATCGCATCCAGGTTCCAGTAAGCAACTAGGCCAGGCTGGGTGAACGTTGGGAAGGTGGTAGCGGGAGCCACGTTGGTCGGACTGGAACTGCCGTTGGCATTGACTGCCACGACTTCATAATAATAGGTTGTCTGTGGAGTCAACCCAGTGTCGGTAAACTGTGTGACATTGGCGCTCACCGATCCAGCCTGGCTGAAAGGACCGCTCACCGATGTCCCGCGAAGGATGCTGAAGCCGGACTCATTGTTGGAATTGTCAGTCCACGTCACGACCGCCGAAATCGAACTCGTGCCCGAGGCCTGCAGATTGCTGGGAGCCGCCGGTGAATTTCCGGACGGGCCAAGGAGTCCTGATACAAAGAGGTAACCGGTATTCGGCGAAGTGTTGTAGGCCGTGAAGTATACTTTTCCGTTGACCACCATCGGCAGACCGAACTTTTGGTTCTGTGTGCTGATGTTGCCAACCGGGACGGTGGATGACACGGTAGCAATAGGCAGCCCTGAGATATTAGTGGCATTGTAAGCATCCACACCGTTTCCATTCAGGATCCAAACGATGCCGTTCTGGCTGCCGTTGGCCGAGATAAAAACACCCGAACCCTTGTTGTTGTAGTTATTGGTGGACGTGATCGGAGTCGGTGAAATGTAATTGCCGGTGGCGGAATTGTAGCCCACTGCACGCTGCTCCAGCGGGCTAGCGGATGCCGCGTAGTAAATATTGCCATTGAAATACGCGGGGGTTGCGAACAGCAAGGGCATATTTTTTAGGGTAATTTCCTGAACGGAATTATCCGGCGTGTTGAGGCCTCCAAGGTTGTCTCGGTCGACCACGTACAGAACCCCTCCCTTCCCGCCGCCGACCAGGAGATGCGGATGATTACCGCCCGTCTGATCCGGCAACAAGAGCAAGCCCGCGGACCCCAGATCGAAATCGCCGCCGTTCAGCGAACTCCATATGCTCGGCGTGAACCAATTCAGAGTATTTGAGAATGGAAGCGATATCGGCCCAGTGGTATTAGTCGGGAGCTTCAGAATGCTTTCGCCCCAATCGGTGCCTGTCGTATAAGGGGACGCCTGTTGATCGTACGCTCCGTTGGCCACCGAAATGAACATATTGCCTTGACTATCGATAGTGGGCCCGGCCCCGCCACCCCAGAATCCTCCCTCAGGCCCGTTGGGCGTCGTGATGAATGACTTGACCAATTGGAGCGAATGCGCATCGTAGCCCAAAAGCTCCCCATGGTACGGCAGAGTGTCGCTGTGGGAAGCGTAGCTGATATAAACCACGCCATTGTAGAAAATCATCGCGGCACGCGTGTGCTCGTGCAGGGCGCTGAACGGAATGACCCCGTTGACCGCGTCATAGGAGTTACCCGCGAACGTGGGATTGATCAGGACTGGACTCCCAAACTTTGGCGCGCCGGTTTTCAAATCGAGCGCGTTCAGATACTGCTGGATCGATCCGTCCGACGAAGTCCTGACTTTGGAAACGACGTAAAGCGTGCCGCCAGCGGTATCTATGGCCGGAGTGGTAGTAATTCCTATCTCGACTTGAATATCTCCCGATCCAACCAGACCTGGCAGAACCGGCGTCGTGCCCGAAGGGAGCAACGAAACGTGCCATAAGGGCAAGCTATTTTGCAGGAGGTTGCTGTCTGCGTCGAAGGCGTAGACGCTATCGTGTTCGGTTGCAACGTAAACCACATTGTGGCTGGATCCATCGGCGAATTGCCCTAGGGTCGTCGCGCTGACGTAGAGCGGTTGCCCATAGCTTTGACCATCGAGAGTCTGCGTAAACAACAGCCCAAAGTTTCCGGGAGTACTGACGTTCGCTGGCGTGAGAATCGTCTCATTCTGATTGGCTCCCGTATGTTGAAGATTGAACTGCCAGGTTGTCACATCAACTTGTCCCACGACGGTAATGGCGGACAGGATAAATGAACCGAAGAGCGACAAGCGATGGATCGCGGTATATCTCAAACTGTTATCCTCCGACGGACATTGGGCCCCAATTTGCCTGACGGCGGGGCCGAACCCTTCCCCCAACCGCTAATGGAACTCCGACAGCTTGGTCGACGCGTTTTCGTGGTGCCAGAGACTGCAAGACACAGCAAAGTTCTCAGCGTCTCTTCTACGAGCCGGTACAGTCAAAGTATATCGCGCAACCCGATATAGAGGAAGGAGCTTGTGTTGAGAACCGGACTAGTACGCACAGCCGCAGCGAGGATCTTGTTGCCTGAAAGCGCTGGAGTGACCTGCCTGGACACGACCTGCTGGGAATGAACATCCCTTATTCCCTAGCGGCGCTGATTGGAAGGGAGTCCTGTGATGTTATGAAGCGGGGTAACCGACTCTTCCGTGCAACGCGTTGGCGGAAGACGCGGCAACGTAGAGTCCGCTGATTGGTAAAACCAAACTATGGAGTTATCGATCTGGTGGAAAGCTCGGGCGCAGGAAAAAGCCATCGAAACGCCAGCTCTAGCCGACGTATCACTTGTACTTTTGACGACTCTAAGCACGGGTGTGCTGGCACGAGAATGCGACCAGACTAAAGTGAACCGAAAGGAACGTGGAGGCCGAAGGGCAAATTCTGTTGCAGCCGTCCAATTCCGGAGCCGAGATGACCGGCACCTTCTATTCGGCGCAAATTACCGACGACGACGCGAAAACGGTAAGGATATCTTAATGTAAGGGTTTAAACAATCCAGTCTTGGCGTTGGCCAGAAGCTACTTCAATGTTGGCTAGAGAATTGCTAATCCAAAGCGGGTGCGAAGCCGATGTACATAGAAGGAGACGCCATGCTGCATTTCGCGTTGGTTTGCCTTACGATCGCACTACTCGGCGCCGTGGGCTACGTTATCACTGCTGAGATCACTGTCGAGTGGTCGAGAGGCCGGCGTCGCTGTCTGCTTTACAAGGCCCAAGCAAGTTATTTACAAACCGGCGGCGCCAACACGGTGGGATTCCGTACCTACGTTCAGCGGCTCTTCGGTGTTATCCGCCAGGTCCGTCATGGGCTTCAAGCGGGGAATCTTCGATAACGGTTTGTTGAATTCGTTAGTTGAACCTTATCGACCTGCAGAGTTTTGATGGGATTACAATCCCCGGTTCGCCGCGAGTTAGCGGGCGTCTACCAAGCGCACGTGAACGCCCAAGAGCGATAGTTGATTGTCGCGCCGCGGCATTAAGCCGAGCGCGAAGCCGAACATGATCAGAACCCCTTTGAGAAGCAATTCCAGCACGTGAAACCTATGGCCCATCACGAACAGCTGAACCCCTTCCATGGCAGCTGCTGAAACCAATGAAATCACGAGACCTCGATTTAGAGAATTAAAACGCCAAAACGCGAGTGGAATCTCGAATCCGAGTCCCACGAAAGCCGCGGCCTTGACAAACTCATAGGTGTAGAAAAATAGCGGGCGCACATGAAGATTGTCAAAGGGGACGACCTCTACCAGGCCAATTAGGACGACAGTGGCAAGCCAGAGTGCCTTCAAAGCCGGCGTGAAAATCCGTAGGGACATTAAACGATTTCCACCCGAAATATAACACAAGGTGCCGCGCCGGACGTTATCCGTGACGCAATCATTCGGCTAGGACCGCCAAGTTCACCCGCGACCAGCCTAGATGAACTCATTTGGGATCGATGGTAGTTATGGTGGGCGCGCAGGGACTCGAACCCCGGACCTCCTGCGTGTGAAGCAAGAGTCACCTATATCCCTCCATTCATTTCTAATAACTTATCGTTCTGCGCAAGCCAAGAACGCCCGCGAAACAGCGGGTGTTTGACACTAACTTGACACTAAACCGGCTCGCGGGATGGCTCCTATCCGAGCAGGCCAAAAGCTTAGAAGGCTTCGCAGCAAAATGAAAGCAGCAGTTTACGTCCGTTGCTCCACTGCTAGTAAATCCAGGCAGGGCGACTTTGTTCAAAACCCAGAGGTACAAGAAGAACCCCTTCGCGACTTGATCGCTCAACGGGGCTGGATCATTTACAAAAACTATTCGGATCGTGCCAGCGGTGCCAAGGAAAAACGGCCAGGCCTCGATGCTCTCATGAACGACGCACGGCGTGGGCTATTCGACGTCGTGGTGGTCTGGCGGTTCGATCGATTCGCCCGCAGCGTCAAGCAGCTTGTACTCGCGCTGGAGGAGTTCCGCGCCCTCGGGGTCGATTTCATTTCGCACCAGGAGGCACTCGATACCAGCACGCCGATGGGCAAGGCGATGTTTACGATCATCGCGGCTATGGCCGAGCTTGAGCGCAGCATCATTCGGGAACGGGTCGTTTCTGGGCTGGACCATGCCCGGCGCAATGGCACCCGATCCGGGCGCGCTGTGGGAAGGCCGCGAGTAATCTTCCACCGCGATCAGGTTGCCCAGCTTCGCAAGCAGGGGCTTTCTTGGCGGCAAATCGCGCGTAGCCTAGGCGTCAGTGCCGGGAGCGCACGCCGAGCTTGCCAAAACCCTACGGCGGAGGCTCTATGAGCGATAAGGTATCGCAAGTACTTCCCGTCACTACCGAGGCCGTGTCGAAACCACTAGGTTTTGACACACAGGAAGCGGGTTCAAGTCGACGAAGAACATCACCCTCGGCACAGAAGCCGTTGCCCGTCGAATTGGTGACGGATATCATGGCAGCCGCACGAAAGGTGGTGGAGCAGCACGAGCTCTCGTTCTTAGCCGATCGGAAGCTCAAGGACCGGGCAGCCCGGCTTTTCCGGACGGTGCTCCCTCCGCGCCCTGGCCGTCCGGGAAGGAAGCGGATTGCCAATGTCACGCTCGCCGTACGATTGCAACGGAGATTGAAACGGGAAAACCCGGATGCGAAGCCAGAGCAGATTTGGGCGAGGGTGTACCCGAAGGCGATCCCTAACTACCAAAGCCTGACCAGCGAAACGCGTTGGAATGAACAACGCCGGTTAAGGGATCGGGTGCACAGTCGCAAACGACAGAATCAGAAACAACACGGGAAAGCTGGGGACCAGGGTCCGACACCCTAAGCAGGTTAGGGGGTAATACAACGCTCGGTTTCACCTGCCATAGATAGCCCCTGATTTATCCAACCTCAGGTTCCTCCGCGTCCTGTGGAACCATCTCTGGCGCAGGCAGCAGCAAAGGACCGCCCACACGCTTTGAGCTGGATCGTTTGAATGCGACGCGTGACACCTGATTAACCCAATTATTGAACTGCTCTACCGAGGAGCCCGAAAACTCTGCCCGCAACCATTCTCTTTCCGCCTCTACTTCCTTTTTCGAGACATTGACTTTTAAGTATTTCAAGCCTTCCGTCATCCGGTCGAATAGTACGACTTTGCGGCGACTGCTCACTCGTTCCTTAAATTCCTGCCGTAGGTGATCGTTGAGGTGGCATTTTTTGTCAATTTTCACCCCGTAGTCCGCATCACGGCTAATTATGACTAGCTCAGCCTTACGTTCAGTAGCACAATAAATCATCCATTCCCAATTGAAGGCATCACCCATTGAGGTGTCGTTCTTCTTTCTTGGCGGATAGCCCTGCAGAAATCTTCTAAGGGCCTTGTTGCGGATTAATTTCCGCTGGGAATTCTCACGGCTCAGCACCAAATCGTCTTTCCGGTGGAACATTCGATCGCATGCTTGGTAGACCGGATCTTGGCGCGGGGTGGTCATCGCTTTTACGATCAGTCTCCTTACTCTGGCAACTCGCGCTTTAGCCTCTTTCATGTGTTGAGCCAACATCTTCGACGCCTTCGCTTCGGCGACAATGTTCGGAAACCCCAAATCGTTAGGTGGCTTGAGATTCTCCCAACTATCCATGAGAACGTTTTGCCGATTGCGCTTGAACTCCGACTCCAATTGATAGGTAACAATCAATTTATCGCTCAATGCCTCAACATGTTTCAGAAGTTTGAGTCCGGCGTCACTGCGGGCTCGATAGAAATCCAGCCAGATATTCGTGTCGATAAAGAGCAGTTTCTCGGCCATTTGGAGAGTCCCATTCTATCCAATCGCCGAAGCGCAGTGTTTCAACTCTTGTCTTCGCTAAATCATTTCAGGAGCTGCAGTGTTATGCTCTTGGCTACTTCCCAAAGCATATGCGAGTCGCCGGGTTCCAGGGTGATCCCATGCGAAAGTTCCTTCTGGGGATGGATGTAGTTCCGATAGTCGCGGACGACTTCACCAATATCCCTCGTAGTTTTGGTGATCCAGCCCAACTCGTGGGCCACGTCGATGTAATTCTTCAGCCCCCATTCCTTTAACTGGAGTGCCTTGCCGGTCTTGGGGTCTTTGGGCGTAGTGGCGGCGTTGAAGACGGGAGTCTTGTTGGAAAGCTGGTTGATCTTCGCTAAGAGCAGGCCTTCAAGAAGGCCGCCCATCATGACCGTAGCTGCGAGAGGTGCACCGGATTTAACACAAATACCACATTCCTGCCACCGCCTAGTTAGAATAGCCTGCATCTTCGGGTCGGAGATGAGAGGATCAAATTTCGGAGCGGTATCCGAGGTCACCACTTGGGCTGGTACGGATGCAAGCGCGATCACATGATCGGCTTCTAATGCTCCGAGGCGTTTCTTGATCAGTTTTAGCGAGGCGACGTATCTGATGCGTACCGTAGCGCGTCCAGCCGCCGAAATAAGATCTCTATATATGCCGTCTATGTCCTTGAGCTGCTCGTCACCGAGAAGGGCGACCATGATCGACCGGTGGTTATTAAACCAGGCGTGGGCAGTTGCCTTGATGATCTGTTTTTCCTCGTCGGATCTGACCTGCCGTCCGTTCTGCCGCGCCAGTACCTTCTGCAGGTTCGTGGCCTCGGCAACCGCCGATTCTATCGTTCGCTGCCCATCCGTCACGGCTTAGGCCTTTTTCGTTTTCTTGGATGCCGCCTTCTTGCTCGAGGCCTTCGCGGCCTTTTTTGGGGGGCGCTTCTTCGCTTTTGGTTTTGGGTTCGCGGTGCCGTCACCCGGCAGCGTCATCGCGACAAGGTTTTCACCGACCGAATTGATAGTGAATGTCCCCTTCTCCAAACCTCTGTCCAGCAGGCCCAATGTGTGAGCATTGTTGAGCGTCTGCAATGGGTTTCCAAATCTCTCTCGACCTGCCTTGCGCGTGGCCTCCTGCAGATCATCCTTGTCGATTGCATCTTTGCGTTCGGCTTGCGGGGCGTCAAAGCGGTAGTAATAGGCGACGACGGCAGCGAACTGGACGTCATTCCTGGGCTTTTTTGCGGCGACGAAAGTTTTGATATCAATCGCGCCAGCACCCGGAGCCGGTGGTGCGTGGGGCGGTGCCAGCGGAGTTACGCTGGGTAGTGCCCCGACAAGCGGGGTGGAACCGTGAACACCAGGCGCGTAGGGCTGTGGCAACCCCAGCTTCTCAGCAACCCACCTGAAGATGCGCTGCTGCTCGTCCGACTTGAAATCCTTGATCGCATCGACCACTACGCGAACCGCATCGAGATCGTCCGTCTTCGGGGTACTCATTATGGATGTTACTAATGGTAAATGAGGAGAGGCGGTTTTGTCTTCGCCGCTCAAGCCCGAATATCCGCACTCAATATTTGACGCCCTAAAATCTTCCACCTTCCTCCGATTTTCATTCTCTGGCAGTGTGGAGTTCGATGAAGGCCCTTACCCGTGATCAAGTCCAATCCCGCAAGGATCAGGCCGTCCGTTTCACCCTCGACGTGCTTGACGATCCTGACCGGGCCGATGAAATCGAGGATGAGAGCCTAGAGGACTACGCCGAGCGGCGGAAGTTCACCCTCACGAACCCCAATAAAAGGAGCACTCATATGGCAGGCGGAAAAACGAAAGCAGAACTGGAAGCGCAGATCGACGACCTGGAAGCGGAAAATCAGGACCTTCAGGACCAACTGGACGCTATCGCCGATATTGTTGGTAGTGCCGATCAAGACGACACTGACGATGACACCGACGATGATGACGATGATGACACCGACGACGGCGATGGAGCCGACGCCCGGGACTGACCTCAGCCCGGCAGTGTGGCCAGCGGTGGCGCAAGGAAGCGGCTGAGGTTACTGACCGCGCACTTCGCTATCGCGCCACCGCTTGCCCTCCGCCGGGCGATCTAATCTGCGCTTTATGTGGTTCCACCCGTAACGTCGAAGTGGGCCACGTTGACGGCCGTGAAGAGAACGGCGAACCAGAGAATCTAATCTGGACTTGCCGGAGTTGCAATGTCCGTTGCGGAAACACGCTCAAGCGGGCGAACCTGGGCGGGCGCACACGGCAGTACAATCCCGCGACCGGCGGTGCCGAAAGTCTAGGTCAGTGGATGAATGCGGTAATGAGCATGAAAGGTGACGGCGGGAACATGGCCGTAGCGGATGCCGTTGCGATGATTCACGCCACGCCACCGGAGACACGCTCCCAATTTGCGAATCAGATTTGGGGGATACGGCGGCGGCGCAGAACTGACAAGAGCGTCCCGTTCTAGAGTCGCCTGTCTGGGTCCGCTTCGGTTCAGGCTATGTCCCCTTGGTCACTTTGCCAGTCTCATGGATCATCGCTTCCGTGCGCGCCATCAAATCCGCTGCCGACACCTGAAGTACTTGGGCGACCTTTAGGAGAATGACGATGTTGGGGGTTTGGAGACCACGCTCAACCAGACTAATGAACGAACGATCTAATCCAGCCGCCTCCGCAAGGCCCTCCTGAGACATCCCCTTTAATTGCCGCGATTCTCGCAGCACTCTGCCGAAGGCCCATTTGGGTCCGCTATTGGGCTGGACTTGTGCACGGTTCTGAACCCTTTTGCGGGAGGCCAATTGAACATCGTGCTGCTTTCATGCCCTCCAGGGTTGCAGATTTAAATCCGAATGATTATAGTTGAGGCTTCTTAGGCCCGCAGCACATGGTCGGCACGTTACGGTTTGAGTGCCCCGTTCAGAGCACTCAGGAGGGGAATAGAATGGCAACGGTCGCGACGCCAGCACAGTATTTCAAACCAAAACGCATTGTTTTGAAGGACGATCCACGTTTCGATGAGGCTTGGGTTAGGAAGGTAATTGTGAGCGACCCCGAAATACTCGGGCTGGGCGATCTCACGGTTAGAGAAACGGAGCGTCGGCAGCCACGCGCCGGGCGGCTGGACATGCTGCTTGAAAATCCAGATCCAGAGTACATGCAACGTTTCGAAGTTGAGCTTATGCTCGGCAAGGTGGACGAGAGTCACATCATCCGTTGTATTGAATACTGGGATACCGAGCGGCGGCGGTTTCCGCGTTACGAGCACATGGCGGTGCTGATCGCCGAGGAGTTGACCTCGCGATTTCTGAACATCATCCAACTGTTCAACCGCACGATACCCATGATCGCACTCCAGCTTTCTGCACTTCAAGTCGAAGACAAGATCGTTTTAAACTTCACCAAGGTGCTGGATGATACCCTATTCGAGGATGAGCCGGACGACGCCGACGAACAGAGCGTAGGCCGTGCGCCAGCCGACCGAGACTACTGGGAAGGAAGGAGTTCGGCGCAGTCGATGGCTCTAATAGATCAGTGTCTGACGCTCCTCAGAACAATCGAAAACACTCTGTCCCTGAACTACCAATCGCAGTACATCGGGCTTCAGGAAGGAAACAGATCCAACAATTTCGTAATCTTTCGCCCCCGTCGCAAGGGGGTTTTGGTGGACACAAAGTTAACCACATTCGAGGCCAATAAGGAGCGCTTCGAAGCTCTAAATCTTAAAATTGTTGGCGGAGGAAGGTGCAGGTTCGACATTACCAGCCCCGATGCGTTAAAGGAAAACGAAGCACTTCTCATCGACTTTTTCCGAGCGGCATACGCAGAGACGCAAGATTAGCCCGGACGCACTATTTACAGAACCAACGTAACCTTCAGCGATTCTCGACTCCTTCGTCCTTAGTACGATCTCGCATGAGTCCCTATTAAGTTTCTGAAGTAAGCCCCCTCGGTCTGCCGCGTTAGTATTAGTTTAATCTTACAAAGGGCGCGGTGGCGCGAAAACGCCGTTATAGTACTGTACTTGTACAAAGGGCGCGCTACCTGGCTAGTGCATTCCTCGGTTGAAATGGAACTACTCCATCTAATGCGGGAAGTACTTCGCCAAGTAATGAGAACAAAGATTCTGATTGGTTACTCATCGTACTGGCGCAGATTATAGAAATATTTTCTGTTTTTTGAATGAGTGGAGAATTACCTAAACATTTACTGAAATAATCTATGGGAAATATCGAAGCTCCACTTCAGCGCGACGTTGCCGCGTTGTAACCTCCGCCCATGCTCCGCCGTCGAATAGACGTGCCGTTGCGCGCGTGATAACGGCCTCAGGAGCGCAAGGAATGAGTGAGACGATCCCCAGCCTCTGCCGATGGTGCGGAGAGCCTATAGCGAGTCCCAGACGCGGCCAGAAGTTCTGCTGCGACCGACACCGTTATCTTTTTCACCAAGGTCAGCGGATCTCACCCGCAAAGTTGGATGAGAGGATCAGGGCGATTGTGAGGGAAGAGCTAAGCAATATGTCGATGCAGTCGTCCTAGTGGAAGCCCCTGTCGAACGTCGACCACGAAGTCCCGAAACATCGTGGCCATTTCGGGCCTGCCCTTGTTCTGATAATCCAATGCAATCAAGTCGGTAGCCCTCGGATCGCATACCTTGATCCAATCGCAGCAATGCAGGAAGTTCCAAAACCAGGACTCTAGCAGCACGTCAAGCGGATGCTTCTTGCGGACGCGATAATAGTAGGCTTGTCGCACCGTTTCGTCTATCTCGGTATCCCCGCCAAGGTGAGTCTTTAGAAAGTACCTGTAGTCCTCCGCGACCTTCTCCGCTGCCTTGCGGACAGACATTCCCGTTCGATGCCATCCGTGGATTAGAAGTGCTACCCGTAACGAAAAGTCTGACCCATGCAGCTGTCCCGGTGGTTTCCGGCCACCGCCGAGCACAACCGGGCGAGTGCAGAATGCCCCTACCATAGCCTGTTTCTGTCGTCGCCCTCGAATACCGGTACGCTCGGCTATGTCTAAGGAAAACCAGCGACCAAACCATTGCATTTCATCCTGCGTTAGAGAAAAGGGCTGCTTTTCGATCATTCGGCGACACCAGTTATACACCCCATTCTGCCTGATACCCGGTACTCTACTCAAGAATTATTTCTTTTTTGGAGGTGATCATATGCTATCCGGCTCAGAACTTCGTGATAAGCGGGCGTTGGCGAGGATTTCAGGGCGGGTTCTTTGCGAGCGCGCAGGCGTGACCCGCGCCCGCCTATCTGAGATTGAGCGCGCTTATATTCAGCCACCAGAGGCCGAATTGGAACGGATCGAGCACGCACTAGAAGACTTGATCCGAGCAAAACATCAAATGGTCGATGCGGCGCGGGAGTGTGGCTGGCCAGTAACAGCCCTTTAAAAGTAAGCCCGCCGGAACCACTGCAAATGGATCGGCGGGCAGAGAGCGGAAAGTTATGTCAACAGAAGAATCCCACCAATTCAACAAAGAGTCAAATTTTGAACTAGCTGTCGCACTTCCCGAGATCGCCGTAACGAACAGGCAGCTTCGAGATATATCAGAGGACGCGCTCAATTCCCTTGTATCAACTAATGAGCCTCCTCAAATTTTTGTACGCTCCGCGAGGCTCACGCGCGTGATTCGAGATGAGAAAGACCGCCCGATTGTGCAGGCGTTGGGTGACTCCGACCTTCGGGCTTGCTTGGCGCGAAGTGCCAACTGGGTGAAGGAAGCAAGCAAAGAAAAGAGAAAAGGGACGAATTGCTTTCCTCCGCCTGGCGTGGTCAAGGACCTGTTGGCACTGGGGAACTGGCCCGGACTGCCAAGCCTGGACGCGATAGTCGAGGTTCCGATCATCCGGGACGACGGGAGCATTCTTGATCGCGCGGGCTATGATCCCCGGACGGGTCTCGTTTACACTCCTCCTTCGGATTTCGTGCTCCCCGCTGTTCCGCAGAATCCAACCGAAACCGAAGTCCGGTTAGCGCTTTCATGGCTCATTGAAGCTGTCGGAGAATTTCCATACGCAGATCGGGCGTCCCATGCCAACTTGCTTGGACTGCTAGTTACGCTCGTGACGCGGCAAACTTTCGGGAAAGTGCCGCTGGCCCTGATTGACGCGCCTGAGATGGGTACCGGCAAGGGTCTCTTGGCCGAGGTCATCATTCTGATCGCAACAGGCGGGGTCGCCGCGATGATGGGTGCACCCACTGAGGAAGAGGAGTGGCGCAAGGCGATCACTTCGGTCCTGCTGGGCGGATCGACAGTCGTCGTCATCGATAACGTTGATCGTCCGTTGAAGTCCCCTCATCTTTGCAGAGCTTTGACGGCATCGGAATGGAAGGACCGCCTGCTAAGTACGAATCTAAGTCCCAGCCTTCCCCAACGAGCAACATGGATTGCGACGGGAAATAACATTCAACTCGACGGAGATATGGTTCGCCGAGGCGTTTGGATCCGCCTTGATTCAAGAATGCCGAATCCATGGCAACGTACCGGCTTCAAGCATCCCGATCTGCTGGCCTGGGTGAAACGCAATCGCGGCCAACTTCTCGCCGCTCTTCTTACGATTGTGCGCGCATGGTTCGCTGCTGGTCGCCCAAAGGCCGATATCCCGATGTTGGGGAGTTTTGAAGACTGGGCTGCCACCGTTGGGAGTGTGCTTGCCCATGCTGGCGTGAATGGATTCCTAGGCAACCAAACGGAGATCCTCCAGAGATCCGATACCAGCCGAGGCGAATGGGAAGCGTTCCTCAGGGGGTTACAACGTCATTTCGGAGAGAAGATCATTGCGACGCGGGAAATCGCACAAGCGATTGAGACTCATGACGAGTTAAGACACTTGCTGCCCGCCGAGCTTGCGGACGCGTTTCAAAACCTTAATCGCAGTTTCAAACATCAGCTCGGGGGCGCTCTGGCGAGGCAAGCCGGACCTAGGCACGGCGATGACGGAATCTATCTTGACCGTGCGTCGGGGGATGCGCACGAGAAAGTGTGCCGCTGGCAGGTCAAATTTTCAGAACGAAACCCCGCAGGTGCAAATGCAACATAACCGGAGTCTTGAGATCGGCCTGCGGGGTTTGCGGGGTTTGTTTCTGACCTCAAGCCAAAAAATCACATCTTGTTCAAGAGAGGGGAAGAAGGGTCGTGGAAAATATCCCGCTGGCTGGAAAAGAACCCCGCAAACCCCGCACGAGAGGATCGCAGATAACCACCACCGATTCACTTCAAGAAGACATGGAAAACCGTGAACGCTGCCCTGTTTCCTAATTCGTATGAAATCGCTCGACCACATCCCGGCACCACAGCCCCCCTCGGGGAATGGTATCGTTTTGATCGAGCCATTCCGCGAGCCAAGAGGAGAAATCCAAATGGCTCGACGCAGGGCGCAGCAAAAGGGCTACGTCCACCAACAGGGGAACGCCTGGTATTTAGCGTTCCGGGAAGATGCTCTGGATGCGGACGGCAAGATCGTCCGTATCCGGCGCAACCAGAAGATTGCACTTGCGAAGGAGGTCAGCAAAAGAGAAGCACAGAGACTAGCAAGAGAGATTCTCAATCGTGTAGACGAACATGCACAGCGGCCCATGTCGCTCGTTACTGTTCAAGATTTCATCGAGGCAAGGTTCAAAACAGACGTGATCTGGGCACTAAAGCACGCGGGTCAGAAGCACTATGGGTACATTCTCGACAAACACTTATTACCCGCGATCGGAGGCTTGCGGCTTCGGGACGTTACCACGGACCAAGTGCAAGCTTTAGTGAAGGGGAAGTTTGAGGCCGGGTATTCGGTTCAGACCATCGTGCATATTCGGAACGCCGTTAGCGCGGTTTTCAATCACGCCAAGCTGAAGGGCGCTTATCACGGGGACAATCCCGCGAGGGGCGTCCGGCTGCCAGAGATGCAGCGCAAGGAAACCCATGCATTGAGCTTTTCCCAGGGGCGCGATTTGCTGGCCCATTTTCCGATTCCGGCACGGGAGATGGCCTTGCTTTCAATGACCACCAGCATGAATGTTGCCGAGATGCTAGGGCTGCGTTGGAAAAGAGTAAACCTGACGGGGGACGCTGTGGTAGTAGGGGGGGAGGTCTTGCCGCCCAGTGCACTGACGGTCCGTGAGAATTACTACCGTGGGAAGTTTGGAACGGTGAAGGCCAAATCAAGGCGGCGAACCGTGCCGCTAAGTGCGACCGTAATAGCGGCGCTGGCCAGCCTGCGGTCGAAGTCCAAATTCATTGGACCCGATGACTTGGTCTTCGCTTCCAGGAAGGGCACGCCGCTGAATGAGAACAACCTTCTCCGGCGGGTGCTCAAACCGATTGCAGTAGAACTCGGCATGCCGTGGTTGAGTTGGCACGTATTCCGCCACACTCACGCCACGCTAGGCGAGCAGATCGGGATGGCGCTATCCGACCGGCAGGCGCAGATGGGACATGGGGATGTTCGGATGACAATGCACTACACGCATTCGGACCTGGAACGGAGACGGGCGGGCGTTGAAGCAATGAGCGAACGGCTCACAGCTTTTGCAACTGGCATCGTGAATTGATCGGTTGTGACACTAAATGACACTAACATTGGCTAAGCGTCGCTGTAAGTTATTGAAAGATGGTGGGCGCGCAGGGACTCGAACCCCGGACCTCCTGCGTGTGAAGCAGGCGCTCTAACCAGCTGAGCTACGCGCCCGCATTGCGGCGGGAACTTCATTATAAACCAGTCGGCGGGTTTGCCAAAACTTGTGAACGCGCGCGGCCGCATTCGCTAGAATGGGAGCTACTCATGCCCGAGAAAGCGCCAACGGCGAGCGACGGACCCCTCAGCTTCGAGGCGGGACTGCAGCAACTCGAAACCATCGTCAAAGAAATGGAAAGCGGGGAGCTGCCGCTGGAGCGCGCGCTGGAGCTTTTCGAGCGCGGCATGAAGTTGAGCGCCGCTTGCCGTACGCAACTGGAAGAGGCCGAGACGCGGGTGGAGATCCTGATGAAGCGCGCGGGCGATGTGCAGCCGGAGCCGCTCCGTTCGAACAAAGCATGACGCTTGCCGAATACATGGCGCGGCAGCAGAAGGCTGTCGAGGCGGCGCTGGACCGCTGGGTGCCGGGCGAGGACGAAAATCCGGCGACGATTCATAGAGCCATGCGCTACAGCTTGTTTGCAGGGGGCAAGCGAGTGCGTCCGCTGCTGGCGATGGCTGCTTCCGAGGCGGTTTCGGACGCGCCTAGCGGGATTGAGTCATGTGCTTGTGCGCTGGAAATGATTCACACCTATTCGCTGATCCACGATGATCTGCCGGCGCTGGATAACGATGATCTGCGGCGGGGGCGTCCGACTTGCCACAAAGTTTTCGGGGACGCGATGGCGATCCTCGCAGGCGACGCCCTGCTGACGCTGGCGTTTGAGGTTCTGGCGAAGTTGGATGCCGGGGCGGAGCGGCGAGTGGAGTTGGTGCGGGAACTGGCGACGGCTTCGGGCACTGTCGGCGGGATGATTGGCGGGCAGGTGAACGATATCGAGGGGGAAGGGAAGCATCCGACGGCGCGGTTGCTGGACTCAATTCATCGGGCGAAGACAGGGGCGCTGCTGCGGGCTAGCGTGCGCATGGGGGCGATTTACGCTGGGGCGGATGCGGAGCAACTGGCGGCGCTGACCGGATTCGGCGAGCATGTGGGACTGGCGTTTCAGATTGTCGATGACATTCTGGATGTGGAGCAATCGTCGGAGGCGTTGGGCAAGACGGCCGGCAAAGACGCGGCGCAGAATAAGATTACGTTTCCGGCGGTGTATGGGATTGAACGGTCGCGGGAGATGGCGGAGGAGGAGCGGTTGGCGGCTCATCTGGCACTGCAGCCCTTTGACGAGCGAGCTCAGCGGTTACGGGAGTTGGCGGATCTGGTGGTGCGGCGGCAGGCATGACGGCGGGGAGCATGGCAGTGGCTGCGAAAATACGCATTGACCAGTTGTTGGTGGAGCGGGGGCTCGCGGAGTCGCGCGAGAAGGCCCAGGCATTGATTCTCGCGGGGCAGGTTTTGGTGAACGGGCAGAAGGCGGTAAAGTCGGGGCATAGCGTGGGCGCGGAGTCGCGCGTGGAAGTGCTGGAGCGGATGCCTTACGTCAGCCGCGGCGGGTATAAGCTGGCGGGGGCGCTGGAGCACTGGGCAATCGACGTGAAGGGGTGGAATTGTTTGGACGTGGGGGCTTCGACGGGCGGGTTCACGGACTGCTTGTTGCAGCGCGGGGCGGCGAAGGTTTGGGCTATCGATGTGGGGCACGGGCAGATTGACTGGAGGCTGCGCAACGATGCGCGGGTGGTGGTTCGGGAGGGGGTCAACGCGCGGTTTTTGGCGGCGGGGGATTTTCCGGAGAAGTTTGATTTTACGGTCTGCGATGCTAGCTTTATTTCGTTGACACTGCTGATTCCGGCGATGGCTCCTTTATTAACGGCGCGAGGCGGGATGGTGTTGCTGGTGAAGCCGCAGTTCGAAGTGGAGCGCGGGCAGGTGGGCAAAGGCGGGATTGTGCGCGACGCGGCGCTGCATCAGGCGGCTTGTGAGCGGGTGCGGGCGGCTGTGGAGGCGCTGGGGTTCAGGACTGATATCATCGAGAGTCCCATTCTTGGCGCTGAGGGGAACCGGGAGTTTTTGCTTTATGCAAGCCGCGAAACCGACCACTAAGATTTCTACCGCAGGGATTATTTCGAAGCCGCGCAGCGAGCAGGCGGCGCGGGTAGCTCCGGTTTTGGTGGAGTGGTTGACGGCGCGCGGCGTTAGCGTTCGCTACGATCCGGAGACCGCTGGTTATGTGCCGCGGGGCGCGGGAATCGCGCGCGATGGCGTTCCGGAGGGCACGCAGTTGTTGATCGTGCTGGGCGGCGATGGCACGCTGCTGTCGGCGGCGCGGGCGTTGCACGGGCGTGACATTCCGCTGTTCGCGGTGAACTTGGGGAACTTGGGATTTTTGACGGCGATCACGGTGGAGGAGTTGTATCCGCAACTGGAGCGGGTGCTGGCGGGCGATTATGGCGTCTCGCGGCGGCGGATGCTGCATACGGAATTGTGGCGCGGCGGGGTACGCGTGGGGTCGTTTGAAGCGCTCAATGATATTTCGCTGGCGAAGGCAGACATCGCGCGCATCATTGATTTAGAAGTGCACGTGGACGATCGGTTCATGTGCCTCTACAAGGCTGACGGGCTGATTGTTTCGACGCCTACGGGATCGACGGCGTACTCGCTCTCGGCGGGCGGTCCGATTATGGTTCCCGAAGTGGCTGCGCTGTGCATCACGCCGATTTGCCCGCACATGCTTACGAACCGGCCGGTGATCGTGCCTAACGAAGCCATTATTCAGATTACGATCGGCGGGGACAACACCACCTATTTGACTGTTGACGGGCAGGTGGGCGAGCAGTTAAACAAAGGCGATCGGGTGGTGTGCTGCTGTTCGGATCATACGGTGCAATTGATCCGACCGGGCGGGATGCGGTTTTTCGATGTGCTGCGCGAGAAGTTGCAGTGGGGCGGGCGTTAGGAGCGCGTTGGCGGGGGAGCGAGGACGGCCAGCACGATCAAGCGGTTGCCGCCGCGGTTACGGACGGAGTGCATTACGCCGGAGGGGGCAAAGGCACCGCCTCCGGTGGAGACTAATTGGGTTTCGTCGCCGACCTGGATCTCGGCTTCGCCTTCGAGGACGACGTAGAGTTTGTCTTGTCCGGGGTGGGCATGGGCGGCATGTTGCTGGCCGGGTTCGAAACAGTTGAGTCCGGCAAAGAGAGTTGCGCCCTGGGCGAGATCGGTCTTCGCCATTTTCTCGGCGGAGAATTTGGCGTGATCGGCGAGGTGCTTCAGGATCATTTAAGCGGTTGCGGCTACGCCTAGTTTCTTGAACCAGGGGGTGGCGCCCTTGAGGGCGGCGTTTACGGCGTTGATGTTTTCTACGCCCTTCGTGGAGAGGAAATCTTCGAGCGCTTTCAGGCCTTTGGTGGCATAGATGGGCATGCCGTCTTTCCAGGTGGCGCGGCCGCAGAGGACTCCGGAGTAATCGGTGCCGGCTTCGGTGGCCATGCGCAGGCTTTCTACGAATTGGGCGTTGCCTACGCCGGCGCTTAGATAGATGAAGGGCTTGGTGGCTACGTCCGCGGCTTTGCGGAAGTGGTCCATGGCTTCGGACATCGAGTAGGCCTTCTCACCTTTATAGACGGAACTGCCTTCTACGAATTCGGCGTTGATGGGGATTTCTACTTTGAGGACATCCACTTTGTATTGCGGTTTGGTGAACTCTTCCATGCTGCCGATGACTACTTGCGGTTTGAGTTTGGCGAATTCCAAGCCTTTTTCATTGCCGCCTTTGGGGTCGTAGCCTACGAATTCCAGGAAGAACGGAATTTGGTTGTCTTCGCATTCCGAACCGATGCGTTCGATGAAGGCGTGCTTGATTTCGTTGACGCGAGGCTCGTCGAAGGGGCTGTAGTAGATCAGGATTTTTACGGCGTCGGCGCCCCAGTCTACGATGCGTTTTACGGAGACCAGGGGCAGGAGGTCAGGCAGGCGGCCCGGTTTGGTGTTGTCGTAGCCGGATTCTTCGTAGGCCAGCAGGAGGCCGGCGTTTTTGGAGCGGGCTTTGGCGGCTTCCAAGCCGAATTCGGGGTCGAGGAGGATGGCTGAAGCGTGTGGGGTGAGGATGCTGGTGACGGCGGTTTTGAACTCCGACATCATTTCATAAGTGATGGCTTTTTGATCGACGCCTTTCGCGCTGGCTAGGGATTTCTGCAGGCTGCCGCGCTGATCCATCGCAGCGGCGGCGATGATGCCTTCCTTGTTCGAGAGCGCTTTCAGGTGGTGGAGTTTGCCGGGAGAGATTGCCATGACCTATTTTACGCGCTTTGCGTCCATTTTTTCAGGCGGCGGAAAAAAGCTTGGGCGCGAGCCACGTCGCGGAGGATTTGTGCTTTAAGAGCGCCGGGCGATTCGAACTTGCGTTCTTCGCGGACGCGCCGCAAATATTCTACGCGGATCTGTCGGGGAGCGGGTTCGGTGAGGGGATCGAGCAGAAAAGTTTCGATAGTGAGTTGGGGCTCAGCGGACTCGAAGGTGGGGCGATAGCCGATGTTGGTGATGGAATTCCAGCGGCGGGGGGACTCTTCGTCGAACGTGTGCGTGATATAGACGCCGGTGGCGGGGAGCACTTGGGCGTGGGTGCGCAGGTTGAGCGTGGGCACGGTTTGTTTCGATCCGATGCCCTGGCCTGAAACCACGACGCCCGCGGTGGCGTAGGGGCGTCCGAGCAGGCGAGAGGCTAGGGCGACGTTGCCCACTTCGACGACGCGGCGGATTTCACTAGAGGAAACGGTTCGGCCGCGGCGTTTCACAGGGGTGATGATGCGGGTTTCGAAGCCGAAGCGCTGGCCCAGTTGCGTTAGAACTTTGGTGTCACCGGCTTGATCGTGTCCGAAGAGGAAATTGCTGCCGACGATCACCACGCGGGCACGGAGGGCTTTCACCAGGACGCGTTCTACGAACTGTTCGGGGGTCCAGTGGGCCATTTCGCGTGTGAAGGGGAGAACTAGCACGTACTCGATTCCTTCGCGGGCAAGGACGGAGCAGCGTTCGGCTTGGGTGGTGAGCAGGCGGGCGGCGCGTTGCGGGGCGACGATGGAGGCGGGGTGCGGGTCGAAGGTCAGGACGGCTGGTTCTAAACCTTTTTCTTTGGCGACGGTGGTGACTTCGTGCAGCAGCAACTGATGGCCGCTATGGACACCGTCGAAGTTGCCGATGGTCACGGCCACCGGCTCGAAGGCGGCGGCTTCTTCTAGAGACCGGGCGACTCTCATCTATTCCCGAACTCCAAGGGGCGGGAGCGGCACCTCTAGTTCCAGGCCGTCGTAGGCGAGGTGTACGTTAGGCGGGAAGGTGGCTTCGGTTGCGGCGTGCGGGAGGTCGTGGCAGATGTGGGTGAAGTAGGCTTGGCGGGGCTGGAGTTGTTTTACCGATTCCAGGCTCTGCGCGACTGTCGAGTGAGTGGGATGCGGGCGGTGTCTTAGGGCGTCTAAAAACAAAACGTCTAGATTTTGTAGGAGCTGCTTCGAGGCTTCGGGGATGTCGCTGTGATCGGTTAAGTATGCGGCGTTGCCGAAGCGGAAGCCTAAGGTCACGCCGCGGCCGTGCATAAGCGGGATGGGGATTATACGGAGTCCAAAGAGGTCGAACGGTTCCTGGGTGATGGTGTGTAGATCGACGCGGGGGGCAGAGGATTGCGAGGGCTCGGGATCGAAGGCGTAGCGGAAGATGCGGCGGACGATGTCGAAGGTCTCGACGGTTCCGTAGGCGGGGATCGACATTTTCTGGTGGTAGTTGAGGGGGCGGACGTCGTCGAGGCCTAGGATGTGGTCGGCGTGGGCGTGGGTGTAGAGGATGGCGTCGACGCGGGCGATGTGGGCGCGCAGGGCTTGGGCGCGGAAGTCTGGGGTGGTATCGATCAGGACGTTTTTGCCGGCGTAC
Organism: Bryobacterales bacterium; assembly: GCA_963752205.1. Classification (GTDB taxonomy): domain Bacteria; phylum Acidobacteriota; class Terriglobia; order Bryobacterales; family Bryobacteraceae; genus Palsa-187. The sequence continues at coordinate 25,686 of CAVVZG010000158.1, forward strand.
TGCATGAGCACCGAGGGGCGCAGGCGGTTGTCGCGCGGGTCGGTGGAGGCGCAGGTGGCGCAGCCGCAACCGATGGTGGGGACTCCTGAACTGGTGCCTGAGCCTAGCACCGTTATGCGAAGGGAGTCCGGCATTAGGCTGAAGCGGGCGGGGGCTCCGCGGGCTTTTGATCCGAGACTTGCACGAAGCGGAAGCGGAGTTCGGTGAGCGCGTTTTCGATGAGGCGCTGCTCGTCTAGCGCTAGATTGCCGCGGGTTTTCTCGGCGATCATCGACAGCAGGTCGATGGCGTGGCGGGCGGCTGGGAGGTTGGGCTGATCGCTGGAATTCTCGTCGAAGCGGAGCAGGCCGAGTTGCATTTCGGCTTGTGTCTTGAGGGAGAAGACAAGGAATTCAAAGGTCGGGGGTGGGAGGGGGAAACCGGAATCACTCATGATCTTTATTCTTAGTGTAGTTTGGAATGGAATGTCTTCGCCGGAAGAAATAGCGGGCGTGCTGGCGCGGCTGCTGGAGCGCCAGGAGGCGGTGGAACAGCGGCTGCTGCGGATCGAAGGCGCGATGGGATTGCCGGCGGCGCCCGCGCCTGCAGAGACTGAGCCGGTGCGGGAGGCGTTGCCTCCGCCACTGCCCCCATCGCTGCCATTGCCCTCGGCTCCGCCGCCGTTTACGGAGGTCGCTCCGGCACCCTCGCTTGAAAACAGATTTGGGTTGGGATGGTTGAACCGGGTGGCGGTGGTCACGCTGATTTTCGGCGTGGGTTTTTTGTTCAAGTATGCGGTGGACAATCAGTGGATTGGTCCGGGGATGCGGGTGGCGCTGGGGGTGGCGGCGGCTATGCTGTCGCTGTTTGTGGGCGAGTGGATTTCGCTGCGCGGGCAAAAGGTCTTCGCTCGTGGGCTGACGGGATTGGGGCTGGGTCTGCTGTATCTGTCGTTTTACGCAGGGTTTGGGTTTTATCAATTGCTTCCGCAAGAGACAGCGTTCCTGCTGATGTTTCTGACCACTTGCGCGGGGACCGCTCTGGCATTGCATTACGATTCGCAGGCGGTGGCTTGGCTGGGGCTGGTGGGCGGATATCTTACGCCGGTGCTGCTGGCGACCGGCGAGAATCGCATGTGGGCGCTGGCGGGCTATACGCTGCTGCTGAATCTGGGGGCGCTGGGGATTGCGCGTGTGAAGCGGTGGCCGGCGCTGGAATATCTGGCTTGGATGGGCACGGGACTCTTGTATCTGGGATGGAGCGAGCAGTGGCTGGCGGATGAAACGCGGGTGGGGGCGTTTGAGTGGCTGTCGATTATCTTCGTGGTGTTCTTTGCGGCTAGTGCGGTGGGGTCGCGGTTATGGCTGCTGGCATTGAATACGGGCGTGTATTTCGTGGGGTCGTACGATCTGCTCGACCGGCAGTATCACGCGGGGATGGGTGCGTTCACCTTTGTTGCTGGCGCTGTTGCACGGCGGATTGGCTCAAACGGTGTGGGGCAAGCGGAAGGAATTGGGACAACTGGCGGCGGCGATTGGCGTAGTTTTGCTAACGCTGGCGATTCCGCTACAGTTTGTGGGCTTCCGCATCACGATCTTGTGGGCGCTGGAGGCGGTGGTTCTGGCGTGGCTCGCCGGACGCTTTCAGGTGGGGGCGTGGTTGTTGTTCGGCTTGGTATTCGTTCGAATGCTTACGCTTCGATAGCCGGATTTATGCGATGGACGCGCTGGTCAACCGGCGCTTTCTGACTTTCGCGGTGGCGGCGGCTAGCTTGTGGATCGCTTCGCGATTCGCTCGATCGGCGGAGGCGAAGGCCGTCAGTTACGGGGCGGGGCACCTGGTGTTGTTGTGGGCGTTGGCGCTGGAGGTGGGCGGCTGGGCGGCGCGGAACTCGGATGTCCAGGATGTTTCGAACGTCGAGTCAACCGGGATTTCCATCCTGATGGCGGTGTACGCGGCAGCGCTGGTGGTGGCGGGGGTGGCGCTGCGGTCGACGGTGAACCGCATTCTGGGGCTGGGGTTGATGGCGCTGGTGATCGCGAAGTTGTATTTGCTGGACGTATGGTCTCTCAGCCGGGGGTTCCGGATCACGGCGTTTCTGGCGTTGGGCGGGCTGCTGTTGCTGGTATCGTATCTATATTCGCGCTTCAAGCCGGCCATTGAACGATTATGGAAAGACCGGTCTGTCTAATTCATGTCTCGACATTTCACGCTGGCACAAGCCGAGCAACTGCTGCCCGAGGTGGAGAAGGCTTTGCGCGACGCGCTATTTCATAAGTCTGAGTATCAGGGTGCCGAGGAAGAGCTGAATCAGAGCACGCAGCGCATCCGCATGGCGGGTGGGTCGCGCGTGAATCCGGGACCGATTCTGGCGGCGCGGGCGCGGCGGGATACCAGCGGCGTGGCTCTCAAAGAGATCTTCGAGCGGGTGGAAGAATTGGGCGTGCTGATCAAGGATCTGGACATCGGGCTCATTGATTTTCTGACGCGCTATCACGGGCAGGACGTGTGCCTGTGCTGGAAACTGGGCGAGGACCGCATCCGCTTCTGGCACGGGATGGAAGAAGGATTTCGCGGACGCAAGGCCATCGACGATGAATTTCTGCAGAATCATCGTGGCGACGCGGTGGTCTAGGGCCTTAGAACCTTGGTCCAGTACCAAGGGTTTTTCAAATCGGTACTGTGGTCAGGTTATGCCCCATTTAAATGGCTCGTATAGTCAATCCATGCGAGCCATACTTATCTGCCCCAACGAAGACCTTAGGAAAGAATTCGAGCAAGCTATTGCGCCCCATTGGATGTTAAATATCTCGCGGACTCTGGACGTTTATCCTTCGGCCGAGGACTTGCGGCGGGTGGTGCGGGCTTGGGCGCCGGAGATCGTGTTCCTCAATATCGAGAGCACGGCCATGGCGGAGGTTCTTTCGCGGGCGTTAGAGGCTGAGTTCCCGGCGATCCAGCGGGTGGCCATTCATCCTTCGCAGGACGTGTCGGTGCTGCGGCAGGTTTTGCACTTACACATGACGCAGTTCCTGGCGTCGCCGTTTGAGAACGGCGAGGTCGCGCAGGTGCTGGATCAGCTGGAGCGGGATTTGGAAGTACGACCTGCGACGATCGATTCGACCGACCGCTTTTTTGCGTATGTTCCCGCCAAAGCCGGGGTGGGCGCTTCGACCATCGCGGCCAACACCACATGGGCGTTCAGCCAGATGGAGAATACGCATACGCTGTTGGCGGATTTCGACATGGCCTCGGGAATTACGGAATTTTTGTTCGACGCGAAGCACGACCGCAACCTGGCCGATGCCACGGCTCATTCGAAGCAACTGGACGACGACGCCTGGCGCAGCCTGATCAAGCGGGTGGGCAATATCGATTTGCTGCTATCGGGGGCTCCACGGGTGGGAGAAGGCATTCCGCGGGCGCAGATCGCGCACCTGATCGAATTTACACGGCGCAACTATAACGTGGTGAACGCCGACCTGCCGGATACTTTCGACGAAACCACGCTGACGGTGCTGCGCGACGCCAATAAGATTTTGCTGGTGACGACTCCTGAACTGCCGGCGCTGCGGTTGGCGCACTTGAAGGTTCAGTTGCTGAAGAAACTGGAGCTGTTCGATAAGATTTCGCTGGTGGTCAACCGCGTTTCGGGGCGAGCGGAGCTGGGCTTCCAGGAGATCGAGAAGACTGTGGGGCTGCCGGTGTATATGTCGTTCCCCAGCGACTATGACGATGTTACAGCGGCGATCCGCGCGGGGAGGCCTTCGCCAAAGCTCGCGGCCAGCGCGCAGAAATTCGCGGCGATGCTGCTGGATCGAGAAAATAAGCCCAAGAAACAGCGACGCTTCATCGAACGCTTCGGCATCGTTCCGATGCGCTACGGATTCCGCTAGAGCAAGGCTCCCATGACAAACTCCGGGCGAGTACAACGCCGGCGGACCGGCCGGAAACCGAGCGAACCTACTGTAGTCAGGGTCCGTTTAAAGGACCAGCAGGGAGTCGCGCGTTGGGCCACCGGATACCTGAGTGATCTGACTGACGGAGGTGTCGGGCTTTCGCTGATGACACCGCTGCAGATTGGCGCGATGGTGGTGATTCGGGGCAATCTGGGCGAGGATCGAACCGATGCTCAGTTGCAGGCGGATGTGAAATGGTGCGCGGAGCGCGGCGAAGGAATGTATCAGGCTGGGCTCGAATTAGCAGGCATCCGGCCGGCGGGCGCGCCGAACGAGCGGCAGCAGCAAGCTCCGCCCAGCGATAATGACGGGTTTTCGGCCGATCCCGAGCAATTGGATTGTTACGAAGTGATGCAGCTAAACCCGAAAGCAGACGCCGATACCATTCATCGCGTCCACCGGATTCTGGCGCAACGCTATCATCCGGATACTCCCGATACCGGGAATGCGGAGATGTTTATCCGGCTGACGGCGGCGGCGCGGATCCTTAGTGATCCCGAAAAACGTGCAAAATACGATGCCCGCTATCATGCGTCGAAGCAATTGCAGTGGAAGATTTTCGATCAGGCGGAAGCGGTGCAGGGGCCGCAGGCGGAACGCGCTAAGCGGCGCGGGATACTGGGGCTGCTATATGCCAAGGCGGTTCACGATCCCGAGCATGCGGGCATGACGGCGGTGACTTTCGAGGAGATGCTAGGTTGTCCGCGCGAACATCTGCAGGCTGCCTTGTGGTATTTGAAAGGCAAGGGCTTCATCGCGCGCGGCGATAACGGGCGCTACAGCATTACAGTGCAAGGATTTGACGAGGTAGAAACGCACTCCATGATGCCGGCGCAGAGCGACGTTAAACTGCTGGAACCGGCCAGCCAGCAAGTGGCTTGATCGGCACGCAACTATCAATTTTGCACTTCGCGCGCATGGGCGCGGGTAAAACTTACAGCGCTGGCCGTTTATATAAGCTGCCCATCATCTTGCCGATCCACTCCCGCCACAGGCCGTTGCCTGCGGGTCTAGTCACGAAGCGTTCGGAGCAAATCGAGCAGCGGTACGCACTGAGACGGAACCAGCGCTCCGAGGGCTTCCTTCGCGAGCGCTTTAAGTGACTGCAACCGCACCTAGGACAATTCCGAGTCATATGTCTGTAACTCACTCCCGCCTTGGTAGGCGGAGAGGTGCTGGGCGAACATCCGGGTCTGCTCGCTGTCCATACCGTAGCGTTCTAACGAATTCTCATAGAACTGCTGTATCGGTTGGCGGTGAAGATCTTGTTCCTCGAGCACGGAGGAGGACGGGGGATTTGGAATATTCATCGTGTTGAGACTCTTCCTTGGTAAAAAGAGGTCCAGCCCTTGGAATCGCTGGCCCATTGCATTGTCCATTCGCATCCAGGGAAGGAAAACGGGATTCCTAATTCACGGTACTAGTGCTTGCAATCGATAAGCCAAAGATATTCAATGAGCGTAGGGGGGAGGTAGCACTCTTTTTTCGACGGAGTAGCGTCGTGCGACCATGGGTGGTCACAGGCGGAGTTCTTTTACTAGTGGTTGTGGCGAGCAACATTGGCGGCTTACTTGCTGGCAAAAGGCATGCGTTCCGCTGCTTTGACGTTGCTCCGTTCCAGGAAGCATAAAATGGAAGATTTTCTCGCGGCAGAGGTGCTCGAACGCCGGAGCAAGGTGCGTTTTCCGCTCGAAATGCGGGTTCGATACCGTAGTTTAGCGCGGCGGTGTCCGGTGGTGGGCACGGGCGTAGTGATGAATATGAGCCGGAGCGGGGTGCTCGTCTCCTCGGAGCACACCATCAGCGAAGGCGTGCGGGTGGAGTTAAGTATCGAGTGGCCGTCGCTGTTGGACGGGAGGGTTCCGCTGCAAGTGGTCACGTTGGGCAGGGTGGTGCGCTGCGAGCCGTCGAGTTTCGCGGTGGTATTGGTGCGGTATCAATTCCGGACTACCAAGCGGACGAATTTGCCGATTCACTTGGTGGGCGGGGCTTGCGGGTAGGGTTCCGTTCGCGGCCCGTTCGCTGAGAATTTTAGGGGAGATGGGCGACGGCGGCAAGGGGTGGAGGGTTGACTCCTATTTGTTCAAAGCTTTGTAGGAAGAGAAGGTTGCGCGAGGTCCAATCTACTGCGCTGACGTTGTATTGAGGGGTCGCGTATTCGAGCCAACGGTTGTGGTCGGTATTGATGACGGCAGGAACGTTGGCGATCATGTGGTCGACAGAGGCGGGGTCCAATACTCGTGCGGTGAAAATCTCGTGAGCGACCTGGTCCTGCTGTTCACGCCCTGCTTTGATCAGCAACCTCATGCGTTCGGTCAACTGGGACTCCCGTCCAGCGCCCGGCACTTGCGGTTCCACTGTCGCCACGATCATTCCCTGATCCCCGGTGAACCAGACACTCACATACGGGAATACGGAACGGACGGTGGCCACGACGGATTCAATCTCGCGGGGGCTAATGTGATGAAATTGCAGCCACTGCTGAAGAACACCGCCCGGCCCCAGCCTCTTCCGCGCCAGCTCGTAGAACTCCCGGGAGTAAACGTTGGTGGCGCCAGCGAACCAGATGCTGGTGATCTCCACCGTAATCAAGTCGTAGTGCCGGAGCGGATTCGTCAAAAGAACGTTGCGTCCATCTTCCACTTTCAGATGAACGTTCGGGAAATCGAGCACGCCTTCGGTCAAACGTGAAAATTGCTTGCGGGAAGCGTCGATGATGCCCGGTGCGAATTCGGCGATGTCCACATCGCGGTACCCGATTCTATCGAGCGCCAGCGCACTATGTCCGGTACCCAGCCCAATCAGCAATGCGCGTCCGAATTGTCCGGCGTAGAGTGACGGAATGGCGGCAAACCCGATTTGCGCCCGGCCTTGGTTGGTGAGATTGTCAGTGCCTTCGTACTTGCCGTTGGTCAGCAGGATCTTTTCTGTTCCGGCGCCCTTCTTGGAGATTTCGACCACGGAGGTCATTCCGCCCTGAACATCTTCGCGGAAGAAAACCAGCTTTTCGCTCTCCTCCCGGGGCTGAGCAGCGGGTGGCGAGGCCGACGCGTTCGAGGAAGGCTGGCCAAAGAAAACGTTCAGGCCAGAGGCAAGCAGACGATGATCCCATTTAATCAACAGGGCGTAGGTGAGAACTATGGCGATGCCGAGGGCGGCGCGAATGACGGCTTTCGCGGCAGGATTTTCGCGCCACGCGAAGACGAATCCCACTGCCAGCGCGGCGAATACGATCAGTTTGAGCGACCACTCGGCGCCCAGGATCGGGATGAGAAGGAAGACCCCCGAAACGGCGCCCACCAGGCATCCGAGCGCGTTCCAGGTATTTAAATAGCCGACCAGATAGGAACAGCCGGGGCGTTCCAGCACAGGGCTGCGCAATAAACATGGATAGATCGATCCCAACATGGCCGCCGACGGCACGATCAGCAATGCGGCCAGTGCCAGCTTGAAGGCTTCGGCACCATAGAAATTACTCAGCAGCGGCGGTAGCTTAATTAAGAAGAACGCCTGTCCGTAATCCCACAAGCGGAGCTGAATGACCAACAATAGTGCGCTGAACTGAAAAATGCGGGAATAGCTGATCTTGGAACTGGCCAGTTTGTCCACGCGGAATGCACCAATGAACAAACCGAGCAGTACCATGGTCAGCATGGCCGAAAAAGCGTAGACGCTGCTGCCGATCGCGGCGGCGATCAGATGCGTCCAAAGGACCTCCAGAGCAAAGAACACAAATCCAGATATAAACGCGCCGGTCAAGAGCATCCATCCGTCGCGATCGAGGGCGTCGCGGTTTTCGCTGCGCCGGTTTTCAACGGAAATGTCGAGCGGCACTTCGCGCCGTCCGGCTGCGAAACACGCGGCGAACACCGAGGCGCAGATTCCCAAACACAACCAGAACGCGCCGCGAATTCCCATCCAGGGCAAAATCGCATACGCACCGCTCAGGGCCGCGACGATCGCACCCGTCAGATTCGAGGCGTAGGCGCGGAGCCAGGAATGGCCGTGCGAAGCATTGCCGCGATCGACTACGTGCGCGATGAGTGGGAACGATGCGCCCATCAATGCCGCGCTCGGGAGGATGAGCAGGCTCCCTAAAGCGAAGCGCACGGCAAATTTCGCAATGGAACTAGAAAATATGCTTTGCCAGGGAGCCAGCGCTCCGGTAATGGGATGGAACCTATATGCGAACAGCACGCAGGAGACGCCGATCAACAGCTCCAGCAAGCCGTAGGTTCGCAGGGGGTAACGCAGGCGTCCCGCCCGGATCAGCGTGCCGACGATCCAGCTGCCGAGGGCGAATCCAAGGAAGTAGGTGGCGATTACCGCAGCCGATGCGGCGGCTGTGGCTCCGACTAATAATGACAAGTACTTTTCGAATCCCTGCTCGGCTAAGACTCCGGTGAAACCGGTGAGGCCGTAAAGGATAAACGGCCACGCCGGGGTGGATCTGAGCTGCGGAGTCGCGTCGACGGGAAGCGTCGCTTGGCTGGACACAAGGTTCACCTAAACTACCATCGGTGGAATTGGATGTTAGCTTGAATCCTGCGGTTTGCGGCAGGCGCTTAGAGGCTGACCGTGACCCGCAAAAAGGTAGCAGGGATGGAGGTGCTGCCAGCAGCGCCGGTGTTCTTGGATTTAGCAAGTTCCACGAGCTGGCTGTGGAGCTCTTCCACTTTTCCATTTTTGTCGGCGGAATCGTAGGCGTTCATGGTGGGGCCGTAGAATTGCCTGAATAATTCGATGACTCCCTGAGGGGTTTGGCCGGGAGCTCGGAAGACAAACGTATCCTTGACCAGGGATATTTTCCCGGCGGGGACGCCGGCCTGGCCGAAGCGCTCAATGATGTTCGCATCGATGCCCCAAGTCATGGGGCTGACGAAGCCTTCCGGTGGCGGAGGCGTAAACGCCGAGCTGATCTTCAGCACCTGCGCGACGAAGGTCGGGTCGTTGGGAATCCAGTTGCCCATCACGATGCGGCCACCAGGTTTTGTAACGCGGACCATTTCTTTGGCTACCTCGAAGGGCTTCGGTGCGAACATGGCGCCGAAGACGGAGAGGGTCAGGTCAAAAGAATGGTCGGGAACGCCTTGTAAGTTGCAGGCGTCGCCTCCTTGAAATTTCAGATTTTTGAGACCGGCCTCGGCGGCGCGGCGGTTCCCGGCTTCGACCAGATTGCGGGCTATGTCGATTCCGGTGACATCGGCGCCCAAACGGGCGAGAGGAAGGGCCGTGGTGCCATCTCCGCAGCCTAGGTCCAGAACCCGTAGCGGTGGTTTGATGCCGAGGGAGTTTACGAAGGCTTCTCCGGATTCACGCATGAAGACGGCGATGGCGGTGAAGTCGCCTTTCTCCCACAATGCTTGGTTGGGATTCGGGACGTTGGGATTTGCTGCGGCTGGAGTCATCATCGTTTCTTATAGCACGTATCAGGTTGCGAGTCGAACGAGAGGATCAGGCGGCTTCTTTCCCGGAGCTCGCATGATACGTAACGGCGCGGCGCTCGCTGTTGGAACGCTGAAATTCGGTGCTCGGCTCGACTTGGTAGGACACTGTCATCTCGGTCCAGTTTCCGTGCGCGTCGTAGAGGTAATCAAACCGGTTGTGCTGCACGTTCACGCGGTCCGCGGTGTAGACCACGGCCCCATTCTCATTGATGCGCGCCTCGCGATTTTTGTGTTCGGTGGTTTCCTCGATAGGATCTTCGCGATCGCCATAACGATAAGTTGTGCGCTCTTCGCTCAGGCTGCCCATTTTCCTAATCCGTTCAACAATCCGGCCTTGGGGATCGTACGCGTACGCGGTGTTGGAGTAGGGTTCACCAAAAACTTTCTTGAGCAGCGCGGCTATCCTCTCGCGCTCCTCGGGCGGAGCCTTATCGAGAAAATCCGGAAACAGAGATTCGCCATTCGCATGCATTTCTTCGCGTAATGTCCTCCCGGCGTTGTCTCGCGTGAAGATCACCTCAGTAATGGAATTATGGTTTGCATCTTGAAAAACAACTTCGGCCGGGAGATCCCCTTCGCCGAAAGCGGTGGTCATCGTAGTGGCTCCCGGAGCAGGGTAACCCTGCTCCGAGCCTTCGATCCCATAGCCAGTGTTCGGTCCGCGAACACCCAGGTAACGCACTTTGGTTTTCTTGCCGCCGGCGTCGTAACTGCAGGTCTCTAACTCGGTCTGGGTGCCATCGTGGCTCATTTGCACTGTCCGCAGATGCCGTCCCGCTTTGTCATAGGAATAGACGGTTCTGTCGATTGGTCCCTCATTGAATTGAGTGGTGGACTCGATCAGCCGGCCCGCTTCGTCGTAGAGCCATCGCGAATGCAAAACCGATCCGTCGGGATTGTGAAAATCGCTGGTGCTCACCGCGCCGTCAGGACGGAACGAGGTGGTGACCAGGCCCCGCGGCGGTTGCCATTCCTGGCGCGCCATATCCCAGGTAGCATGTTCCGTTGAAAGAGTGGCCACGGGGCCACGAACTTTATATTTCGCAAGGTCACTCATGCCTAACCGCGCTCGCCGCCATCCTAGCATTCAACACTATATCGAAAACCGGTGAAGGCGGCCTGCCCTTCCCTTTGCCCACTTATTGTCCAAGTCACCGGATTTATTGATAAATGTCGAACTGTCCCGACACTTTCTCTGGGTCGATGGTGTCTAATTGCACTGAAGGAAAAACTCTATGGTCCTTCGCACCGTGCCAAGCACCGTTGTTCTCCCGATCATTTGGCTTCTCGTGCCTCTCTGCGCGCAAGAAGCACCCGACTGGCGCGACCCTTCTTCGCACAGGGTCCACTTCGTAACCGTGGATGACAACGTTCGCCTGGAGGTGCTCGATTGGGGTGGCAGGGGACGACCCTTGGTTCTCCTGGCTGGGCTCGGAAACACGGCTCACGTTTACGATGATTTTGCGCTAAAACTCACGACTCACTACCATGTGTATGGAATCACCCGACGCGGGTTCGGCGCGTCCAGCGTTCCCGCTGCTGGTTATGATGCGGATCGCCTAGGTGACGACGTGCTTGCCGTCCTCGACTCGCTGAAGCTAACCCGTCCGGTGTTGGCCGGACACTCTTACGCGGGTTCGGAACTGAGCTCGATCGGCTCGCGTCGTCCCGATCGCGTCGCCGCGTTGGTCTATTTCGATGCCGTGTTTCCGTATTCCTTCGACAACGGCAAGGGACCGAGCCTGGAGCACCTTAAGGAAATGAATACCCAGTTAGAAATGGCTGCAAGCCGGAGGCCAGCGCCGAGCTCGGCGGATCTTGCTAGCTTTGCTGCTTATCAAGCCTACGACAAGCGGGACAACGGACGTATTTTTCCAGAAGCCGAATACCGCATGCAATGGGTAGCGACTGCTGATGGAAGCGTGGGGAAATCGCGCGTGCCCCCGCGTGTTTTTCAGGCTATCCTGGCGGGCATGAAGAAGTTCGCCGACATCGGGGCTCCGGCGCTCGCCTTCATTGCGGACCCGCAGGACCTGGGGCCGTGGTTCAATACTAGCGAAGACCCTGAAGTGCGCCGTGTGCTGGCGCTAGTGCAGCCGTCTAAGGAGAGCTTAGCGAAGGCTTTTGAAGAGGGCGTGCCGGGCGCGCGCGTGGTCCGGATGGCAAACGTGAATCACTACGTCTTCCTGACTAAAGAGGGGGACGTGCTGCTTGAGATGAATGCTTTTATAGCGGCGTTGAAGTAAGTCTTGCGAACTCCCGCAGGAAATATGGTCCAAAAAGTTTTGAAATCACGACGCGGTCGAGCGGACAATTCAATCCTTGCCTTGTAACACGCTTCATTTAGCCCAGAGCCGATGCGGCAACAGGTAGGTGAACCCGATGAATTCTTCCCAGTGCGTAGATGTGTAGGTGAAACCGTGGTCGAAACCGCCATCAATCACCAGATTCCGCCGGACGGGATACGAGAGCGCCCAGAGGTTGCCGACCGCATTCGAATTGAAATAGGGCTGGGTAAAATGCCATATTTCGCCCGAGATGGTGAACTTCTTCAGCGAATGGGAGATAGAGAGGGTTTGAGCGTGCTGCGCGCGGCGGACGCCGCCTTCCGTTTGCTCGGTGACGATGAAATTGGCGTCGTAATGGAAACCTGCCACATCATTGCTCAACAGTAGCGTGCCGCTTTGCCGGTTGGTGCCCATATCGAGCTCGGGGGCAGGGCTTTCGTACAGGCGTCGGACATAGCTCACTGCGATGGTAGGGCGGGCGTCGTCGGCCCGGAGGACAACGGCCTGCGCGCCAAGCCAGACTTCGCCAGGGTGAATCTGTTTGTCGCTGCCACTGTTATTGCTGCTGTGGACGTAAGGTTCATTCAGGACCAAGAGTTCGAGGCGGGGCGTGACGGCTAGTTTGGTGACTTGGTTAATCCCGATGCGGGTCCCGAATTCAGGAGAGGTCACGGCCCCGAGGCTGCCTGTCTCGAATTGCAGGTACCCTACCGGGGTTAATGTTGCTGGGGTCGAAACCGTGGGCCTAGCTGGATTCGCTTCTGGGATGGAGTCCTGCGCTAAAAGCCGGGAAACAGAGATCAATAGCCCACCGCATACGAGAGTTAACAATTTCATGGATTCCTTCAGGATAGCGGCACTTGCTTCACTTTCTCGCATCTGAAGACGCGAACCTTAAGCCGACGTGTAGCAGTTCTCCCGTCTATATTGCTTTCCTTGCGCCCGAATTGACGGGTTAGGAGATAGCGGGGATTGAAACTGCACCCCCCTCAGCAAGATGCTCTGAGTAGGCCGTAGCTTACTGGTTCATGGAAGAAAATTTCGACCAGAGCACCGTACCTCATCCCCCACCAAGCTGCACGCCACACGGGCACCAGTCATATACTGAACAGCATTCGGGACATTGAGCGGCCGTGTGAAAGCGGGGACCGCAGGATACCTTTGTTCGTCCATAAACCACGGATCGCCCCGAACTACGATAGCCAACTGTTCGATCTTGGTCAGATCACGCAGCGCTTTGTATATCCGAACACAATTACTCATGGATACACCAGGCGAGGCTTTGAAGTAAACAGTCAAGAAATGAGGTTCGCCGCGAAGCCGGGACTTTGTTAGCGTGAAATGAAGCAGTTCATAACTGTATTCGCCTTCGTGGAAAATTGTAGGATCAGGAGAGTCCGAAAGAATCTCTTCGGTAACGATACCATTCTCAAGGTAGCTCAATTTTCCTTTACCACCAATCGCCAGCAGTCGAGCCATTGGCCCTTTAGGAATTCCGATTCGATCAATATCGGCGATTGTAGAGCTGTATGTGTTGTTCGGCGTACCGTGCCCGTAGTTTCTCTCTAGACTCTGTTCGTCCATAGCAATCAGTAAGCGGGCTATTGAGGCACCCGCTGCTTCTTGGTGAAGGAACTCCAACGCTTGGCGGCGAACCTGCCCGTGATCGAACGTCGCTCCTATAACGATGCCACGATCGACTATTCCAGCGCCTCGTTGGTCCCTTACGACCTGCGCTGACACTGTCCGCGCTGCGAAAATAACGATAAGGAGTTGGATAGCCACCAATCGTGGAAAGGTGCGATTCATCAAGTTACCTACTTTGTGCAACCTGAGCTTGGTAAGTCCCCTACATGGTATCCAATCGGCAAGAGATACGCCGTAATGACATCGGAAGCTGTAGCATTGTCTAAATTGCCAAGCCCTAGCTTGGCAGCCAATTCACTGTCGTCTAGGTTTAAAGCGGTATGGAGTGCTTCATGAACCAATGTTGCATTTTGACTTACAGCATCTTCCGCAAAGTACAATGCTCCCACCACCACCTGATTAGTAATGCTTACCCCCCCGTAACTAAGGAGCGCTGCGGCGACCGAACCGCCCAAATACTGCCTCAAAGTCTGTCCCGGTGGGCCGAGGTCGTATCCTGATACTTGTCGGACTTTATCACCCCCCTCAAACTGGGCGCTATAGTATTCAGTCGAAGACGCGTTAATTGCGACCTGATTGAGATCGATACCGGCCGCGCTCAAGGCTGCGGTGCAGGTTGGACTCAGATTAGAGAATGCGTTAGCAACCTGTGCATGTAGGACGTCGTTCAGGCGGTCGTGAGGACTGAGATAGCCATGTTCATCGTCATACTCAGCGAGTGTGCCGGTATCTTGTTTCTCAACGATTTGAAGGGCGCCCGAATTGACACTCCTCGCGCGGCACCCTTAGACTGGAAGCTAACGGTGAACGGAGAGGGATGCTGCTCGCACGAGAATTTGTCGATTACATATCACGCCAAACTATCCGGAAACTGAGTCCTCTGTGGATTGAAACCACCGACGTGCAGGTGGCCGGGGAATTTATGTCTGGAATCATCGAAGATGACCTGGCCGTTGAAGACCAGTTGAACGATGAAGTCCGCGAGATGCTGAGCCAGTACAGCGAGTATATGCGCAAGGAAGGTGTCAGCTATCAGGACATGTTCCGGCGCATCAAGAACACGCTGATTACGCAGCGCAAGGTGATTCGGGCCGCGGGGCGCGACGCGGGCGACCAGATGAAGCTGTCGCGAGACAAGATCAACGACTTGTCGCATAAGATCGTGGCGGCGCTGCGCAAGAGCCGGGATTTTCGGCTGAAGCGCGATCCTAACGATGTGCGTCTGGAGATGGTGAAGATCATCACAGAGCTGCTGCAGACCGAGGAGAAGGTGGACAAAGCGGCTCGCACGAAGATTCGCACGCAGAAGCGGGAGATCACCGAGGGCACGGAAGAGTGGGAGCTGCTCCACAAGCGGTATTACGCTGAGGAGCTGAAGAAGCTCGGGATCGATTTGGATTCGCGCTAGGCGTTAGGGGAGCGCGAAAACGAAGATGGCGTTGTTGGTGCCGGGCTTCAGCTCAGGGGCCATGCGGTTGACTCCTACCGAAACTAGAGACGTGCCGGTACTGACGGCTATATATTGTTTTCCATTCGCAGCGTAGGTGACTGGGTAGCCGGTTACGGGGGCTCCCAGGTTGATTTCCCATAAAACGTTGCCGGTGTCCTGATCTAGTGCGCGGAAGCGGCCGTTGGCGTCGCCTCCGAAGATGAGTCCGCCACCGGTGGCTACTAGCGAGAGTACGCCGGCGCGGTTGTCGAACTTCCACAGAGTTTTGCCGGTTTCCACCGACACGGCGTAGACGGTGCCGACTTTGTCCGCCCCAGGGGCCATTTGCTGGCGGACGTTCAGGCCGTAGGCGGAGTTGGCGACAATTGTGTCGGAAATGGGCGACATGATCGCGCACAGATTTTGCACGGGCATGAAGAGCGCGTTGTTGAGAGGACTGTAGGCGCCGGCGGGGAAGTTCTTGCCGCCGTTTTGGCCGGGGCAGACCAGGCGTTCTTGGCCGGCGTGGCTGAAGGTGGTTTCTGGGTTCACGGTGACTTCGCCGGTCGAGCCGTCGATTCTAGTGATCACGTTTTGGAAACTGGTCGGGCGGGCCCACAGGAATTCGCCGGTCTGGCGGTCGAGCGTGTAGACGATGCCGGTTTTGCCGGGGATGCCGGTGAGGACTTTGCGGCGCTCGCCGGGTTTCAATCTCGGGTTGATCCAGGTTACTTCACTGGGGTCGGGGGCTACCGCGGTGTCGACCAGGATGCGTTCGAAGGGGTGGTCGAGATCCCAGTGATCGACGATGTGCTGGTAATACCAAACGATTTTGCCGGTGTTGGCGTCGATGGCGAGCGTGCAGTTGTGATAGAGATACTTTTTGTCGTTGCCGGCTAGTTGGAATTTCGGGGCGGGCGAGGTAACGGAGGTCCCGATATATAAGAGGTTGAGTTCGGGGTCGTAGCTGGGGGGCATCCAGGTGCCTACGTGTTTTCGCTGGTCATAGGGGATGTCGCCCCAAGTTTCGTTGCCGGGTTCGCCGGGTTTGGGAATGGTGTGGACGCGCCAGAGTTCTTTGCCGGTCTTGGCGTCGTGGGCGGTGACTACGCAGGCTTCGCCGGTCACTTTAAATTCGCAAGCCGCGGCCGGAGAACACTTTGCCGCGGGCGGTGATGGGGCCGGAGGTTTGTTGCGCGGAGAGCTCGCGGTAATCCTGGATCCGGGTTTCCCAGGACAGCTTTCCCGAGGCGGCATCGACGCCGTAGACGAAATCGTCGGCTCCCAGGGCGATGATTTTGTCGTCGTAGATGGCGATGTTGCGGTTCTTGAGTGGTGCTCCGGCGAACCAACGGGCGATGTCTTCGGGGACGGGGCGTTTGTATTCCCACGAGAGATCACCTGTCGCGGCGTTGAGGGCTTGGAGCACGTTCGCGGGGTTGGGCAGATACATCACGCCGCCATGCACTAGGGGCGTGGCTTCCTGGATGCCGGCGGTCATGCCACGGGTCCAGACCATGCGGAGGTTCGAGACGTTCGATTTGTTGATTTGGTTGAGCGGGCTGTAGCCCCAGGAGTTGAGGGTGCCGCGCCACATTAGCCAGTCGGCTGGGTCGGGATTTTCCAGCATCTTGTCGGTGACGGGGACCATCTGGGCGGAGGTGGGTGTCAGCGGCAGGCAGATGGTGAACAGTGCGGCGGCAAGAATGCGATTTTGCATCATATATTCTTTGTTTGCTAGCGTATCATGGGGACTGAAAGATCGCTTATGAAACCACTCATTTTAATCGTAGCGTTGGCGCTTCCGGGATTGGCGGAGTCGATTCCGAATCCTTCGAGCTTGGGGAGTCTGCAGGCTAGTTGGTCTACTGCGAAGGATGGCAGTCCGCTGTTGAGTTGGATTGAGACGGAGAAGGACGACTCTTACACGCTGAAGTACGCCGTGCGGCACGGGGCGCAGTGGACGGAACCGCATACGATTGCGGCGCATCGCCAGTTTTTCCGGCAACCGGCGGAACTGCCGGAGGTGATTTCGTTGAGCGATGGGACGCTGGTGGCGCATTGGGTGGAGTCGCCCAACGATGGGAGCGATACCGAGTTCTCTTACGTTTCTGTGGCGCACGATGGCTTGAAGTGGACTGCGCCGGTCATCATTCATAAGGACCGTAGCAAGGTGCAGCATGGGTTGGCTTCGATTGTCGCTAGCGGGGACGGCGAGGCTTCCATTTTGTGGCTGGAGGCGTTGAAGGGCGAAGACGGGCCGGTCTCCTTGAAGCGGACGGTGGTGAGCGCCGAGGGAAAGGTTCTTAAAGAGGAGAGCCTGGATAATGATGTTTGCACTTGCTGTCCGACGTCGGTGGTGAAGACGGCGAAGGGGTTGCTGGTGGCTTATCGCGATCACACTCCGGAAGATATTCGCGATATTTCGGTGATGCGGTTGGAGGGCGGGAAGTGGACGGCTCCGAAGAACATCAATCCAGATAAATGGAAGATCAACGCTTGCCCGACGAATGCGGCGGCCGCTGCTGCGAAGGGCGATAACGTCGCGATTGCATGGTTTACGGGCGCGCAGGGGATGCCGCGGGAGCAGATTGTGTTTTCGTCCGACGGCGGGATGACATTTGGCAAACCGGTTCTGTTAAGTACCGGCCGGTCGTTTGGGTATACGTCGATTGCGCTGGACGAGCAGGGCGGGGCGCTGGTGTCTTGGCTCGAGGCGGGCGGCGATGACGCGCGCATTTTGCTGAGGCCGATTTCCGCTGCGGGTGTGGCGGGACCGGTGGTGGAAGTGGCGAAGGGATCGCGCAGGAGCTTGGGCTATCCGCGGATTTTACGCGACGGGAATGGGACGTTAGTCGCGTGGACTAGTGAGAATACTTCCGCTAAGGTGCAGACGGCGCGGGTGGGGAAGTAGATTAACGGCCGGGCTGCATGCGCACGGATTTATAGACGGCGGCGGCGTCTTTGGACGCCAGATAATCCAGCAACTTCTTGGCGCCTTCGGGATTTTTGCGTGGGCGGAGATGAAACCGACTAGCGACGTGGGGGGCGAAATCGTTTTGGGGAGCGCACCTACTACGTCGATGCCGGGATCTTCCATTTCACTCAAGAAGGTCAGGCCGATTTCAGCTTTCGCCTTTGGCTACCATGGCCATGGCTCCGGCACCTCCTTGGGCGGGCTTGAGAGTGGCCTTCATTTGATCGGCGATGCCTAGCTTGTTGAGGGTCTCCATGAAGCTTACGCCTGCGGCTGCGCCTCCGGCGGGGTTGGGGAAGGAGACCGACTTGGCGGCTAGCAAGCTTTTCTTGACGGCGTCTACAGTGGAGATATCGGGCTTGGGCATGCCTTTGCGGACAGCGATGCCGATCGCGATCGTGGCGAGAGGCTTGGCGCTATCGGCGATGACGTTGCCGGAGGCGATCACTTCCGGGTAGGGCGGCTGCACGACGGGCACGTCGAAAGCGCCGCCTTCGGCTACCTGCTTCTTGGTTCCGAGGCCGGAGCCAAAAGTCGCCTTGACGGTGTAGCCGCTCTTTTTCTCGAAGGCGGGGATCATCTGCTCGATGGCGGCGCGGATTCCACCAGGCGCGATCAACGTGATCTCTTTATCTTGGGCGGCGGCGCCGGCGGTGAACGTAACGGCGGCGATGGTTAACGCAAGCAGGCTTTTCATCGGACTTATATTACCAGGAGCCGGACACTACCAGGAGCCCAGCAAGGCCAGACTGGCGGGGTTGAAGACGCCGTGTCCGACGGCGTTGAAATAGTTCACAACGTGGTCCGTGTCGATTTGCGCTTTGTCCTGATCCCAGGGGCACTTGTCACAGAAGGGACTTTGCAAGAAGCCTGCAGCGTCGAGTTCGCTGCGATAGCGAGTGGGATTCGCGAAGGACGGTAGTTCCGGGCCGACGATGCCGCGAACCAGACTACGAATTGCTGTTGCTGTGGCCACAGATCACCTTCGGTTCAAGGCCGCCCTATTTTGACTTGGCGGTGGAGGGGGCGGGTTTGTTACTAGGTGTGTAGCCTTTGAGCGAGTTGTGGTGGTCTCGGTAATACTCGCCGGCTTCGTTCAGTTTGCGGGAATTGGGCGGGTGGCAGAATTCGCAATCTTTGCCGGTGCGGCGGGTGTAGTCGGGTTTGGCGGGGCTGCTCT
>CAVVZG010000159.1:0-37863 GCA_963752205.1 Bryobacterales bacterium
TCCGCCGTGATCCGCTCCGCGCCCATACTGATCTCATGCGCCGACTCAAACCGCGCCTGCCCCTCGAACACCGTACAGTTCACGAGCGTCTTCAGCGAATTCTCCAGCCCGTTCCGCGACTGCATCGAGATCGCCGTCTTCCGCGCCGAAACCTTCTGCATATCGACCCGCACGCCGCCGTCGATCTCCACCCCAAACTCCGCCCCGCGCCGCGCCAAGTGAGCCGCATAAGCGCTAGCCACCATGGCCTTGGTCGGAATGCAGCCCGTGTTCACACAAGTCCCGCCAAAGAATTTCCGCTCGACGATCGCCACCTTCATGCCGCTCCCCGCCAGCCGTCGAGTAATGTAAGGACCCGCCTGCCCCGTGCCGATCACGATGGCGTCAAATTTGGTGCTCATGCGAATCGCGACACGATCAACACCGCGCCCCCCACTGCAATCACGTCTTCCAGCAGCGCGATCGGAAGATCCCGCCCCCCGCTAGCCCTCACCAACCGCCTTCGGAATTCGTAGCCGCCGAGTGTCCCCACAACCGCTCCCAGCGCCCCTGCAATCGCGCCTCCGAACCCCGCCCAGTGCCGCCCCACAAATCGCACCCGACACAATCCGAAACCCAAACGGCCCCGCAGCCTTCCTGCTAGGAGTCTTCGGCAGCTTGTCCGCGATCAACTCCCCAATGGCCATGAGACTAATGATGTAGGGCGTAAATTGAAATCCCAAGAACGCGAGCCACGTGTTCTCCACATGCACGCCCCCCAGCCGCGCCGCCCAACTCACCGCCGCCGGAGCCGTCATCGACCGCAGCCCCGCAATCACGCCAAACAGAAACGCCAGAGCGAATACCGACATGCCCTCCATTGGATCACAGACCAAACAGTAACCACGTAGGGCAGGGGATCAATCGAGGTCGCGGATTGACTATCGATAGGTCTTGCTGAATCCGTTCCGCGAGTTCGTGACGGTAAACGAGCCATCTTGCTTCGCCGAAACTTTGATCCAGTAAGCCGTCCCGTTATGCACCGGCGCCGGTGGCGCATTCGGCCCCGGCTGCGGAGCCGCCATCGGAGCAATCGGCATCGCCCCTTGCGGCTCGTCAACGGTATTCGCGATGAACATCCCCGGTACGCTGTACTCCTGCCCGCTCAGCAGCGAAAAATGCAGTTGCCAGAGATCTTCCAGTCCCGGCGATGAGTGCACGGTTTTCATAACGTCCGGCTCGCCGCCCTTGCGCGTCCCGTCATTCATGATGGCGACCCGCGGATGCATCGCATACACCGCCACCTCCGAATTTGAACTGGCTTGCCCGTGATGCAATCCCAACAGCACATCCACCGTGCCGATGCGATTCGTCGGACACATCAATTCGAATTCCTTGTTCTTCGTCAGATCCCCCAGATGAACCGTGCGGAATTTTCCAAACGCCACATGAATCCCTACCGACTGCGGGTCCTCTGCGTTATTATCCCCAGGCTTGTAATTCGCGCAATAAGGATTCGTCTTCCCCGCGCCTGGCAGCGGTGTCTTAATCGTCTCGCCGGCCGATGCCACCACGCGCACATCCAGCCCCGCCATCACGATCTTATCGCCCGGCTTCGCGACCGTATGTTTCGCCTTCGCGTACAGTCCCGGGTAAGTGTTCTTCAGAAAGTTGTCCGCCAGCTCCCCCGGCTGCACGTTGGGACCATGATCGATAAACTCCTTGATGGTCGTCTTCGAAGCCAGCTCCGCCAGCCCGCCGAAATGATCGCCATGCCAGTGCGTGGTGATCAGATGATCGATCTGCTGCACCCCCGCGTCCTTCATGGCCTCCAAGATGCGCCCCGCATCGCGCACCGACGCCACCGGTCCGGCGTTGCCCGTATCGATCAACAGCGAGTCATGCGCCGGCGTAACGAACAAAGTAGCGTTGCCGCCTTCGACGTCGATCACATAAATATCCAGCGTTTGCGCGCTCGCCAAACCGCCTAGCGCCAACACCATCATCCCCAGCACAAAACGCATTTTCATCGCGACGCTCCATCCCAATGCTCCACGATCTTCCCGCCCTTCACGCGAAACGTATCGAACGAAAACCGTTCGTATGTTTTCGACTTATCCTTCGGATCCGCAGCCACCTGCTTAAAAATGTAAGTCACCAGATCCCCCTCCGCCGTAATCAACGCCGGAGGATTTTTCAGCGCCGGCCCCACATCATCGCTAGCCGGCTTCGGCAGCGATTGAATTAGCTTCACCAATTCCACGCGCCCGTTCGCCATGCGTGGATTATGTTCGATGATGTCCTCGGCAATGTAGATCTCCGCCAGATCCGCATTACGCGGCTCAAACACCAGCCGGTAGAAATCGAACACGACTTTCTTGTTAGACTCCAGCGCACTCAAATAACCCTGCCCAAACGCCGGAGCCAGCGCGAACGCCAACGTCACTGCCGCGATTTTGAAGAGTTTCATAAACACAAGGATTATACGCCATCAAATACAATGGCAATGCATGACCAAGCTAGAAGTTCACGCGCGCATCGCCGAGATCGGCATCATTCCCTGCATAAGAGTCTCCACGCAAGCCGACGCCGACTTCATCACCCAGGAAATCGCCGACGCCGGAATCCCCATCGTCGAAATCACCATCATCGTCCCCGGCGCCCTGGACTTCTTCGCTGCCCTGGTGCGCGACAATCCCAAGGTCATCGTAGGCGCCGGTGAAGTGATGGACACAGCCACCGCCCGCCGCTGCCTGGACGCCGGCGCCCAGTTCCTGACCGGCCCTGGACTCGACCTCGGCAACGCCCCGTTCCCCACGACCACCGGCGCTCTCGTAATCCCCGCCGCGCTAACGCCCACCGAAGTCATGAAGGCCTGGAGCACCGGCTGCGATTTCGTTAAAATTTTCCCCTGCGCCCAAGTCGGCGGAGCCCACTACATCCACGCCCTGAAAGCCCCCTTCCCGCACATCCCCCTGATCGCCTCCGGCGGCGTGAATCAAGAAACCGCCGGCGATTTCATCCGCGCCGGCGCAACGGCGGTGGGGATCGGCGAAGCCCTCATCCCCCACGAGTCCATTCAACTCCGCCAAACCCACCGCGTCCGCGAACTAGCCCACCGCTTCGCCAGCATCGTAAAACGCGCCCGCGCCGAAACCCCGCACCGCAAGGAAGCCGGGCCCTAACTTATCTCGCCGCGTCCAAGAAACTCTGCAAATCCGCCTCCTCCACCGCCGGCTCCCCCGGAGCCACATGGTTCAGCCGCCCTTCCTTCATCCACTGCTCCAGCCGCCCCACCAAATAAAACAGATGATCGAACGACTCCACCACAAACAGCAGCGGCTGGTAATGGTCAATCTCAAAACTCTGGTTGATCGCCCACTCTAGTTGCATCGGGTACCGCTGCACCTCCGGCGACTCAATCGCGTGCTCAATCTCCCCGTAAGAACTCAACAGCCCGCTCCCGTACACCTTTAATCCGTTAGGTGAGGACATCAGCCCGAACTCGATGGTAAACCAGAAGAAACGAGCCATCGCTTTAATAATGCTCGTCACCGTATGGACCCGCTCCATCGGGTCCGCGATACTCCCCGCGAGCGCCACCGCCGTGTGCGCGCACTCCCCAAATCGCACCAGTGCCTCCGCGAAATGCTTGTCGGTATGCATCGGAACATGCCCCGCCACATCGTGGAAAATGTCCGGCTCCGGCAAATAATCCAAGTGGTCGCCCCGACGGATCGTAATCGTCGTCGGGAACTCCCGGTTCCGCAAACGATCGAAAAACAGAAAGGTAGGAACGTAGCCGCTGACCGCCTTCGCCTGGAATCCCGTCAACGGCTCCAGAAACCGGTTCACGTCCTGAAGGCACGGCACCCGGTCGTGATCCAGTTTCAAGGCCTCCAGCCCGGCCCGGAAATGGCGGTTCGCGTAGCGCTCCCAACGCGGCAACATGCGCCTGTACAAAGTGCTCCACGCCCGGTGATTTTCCTCGCTATAAAGATCATAGGGCTGATGAATATAAAGCTGCCCGTCATGGCGGGCCTGCTCGATAAACGGCGCCTCGGTGGTAGTGAGCCCGGACATTTCTTCGCCTCGACTCCAATCATACGCCCCACCCTGAACCCACCCTGAACCCCCTCGCATCTAAGATGATTTTCTAGGTGCCGATAGGGTGAACCGCTCGTTCCGGCAGTGCGTCCCCCACTGCTACGCTCGAAGCGGAGGGTATTGCTTTGCGCAACCTGGCACTCATTCTTTTCATTTCTTCCGCCGCCTTTTCACAGAATCTGACCGAGTTCGGAGCCATCGCCGCCGGCAGCACCGTGGGAGGCGCCAGCGGGAAAGCAGTCAGCAACGGCCTCACCGCCATCTTCGGGAAAGTCGATGAGCAGACCGCCAAAGCCGCCGGCAAGCGAATTGAAACCATCGTCCCCGAGCCGCCGCCGTTCAAGGTTTCTAAAGGACTCCCTTCGGAAGACACCGGCGGCGTTCCTCTGCCGCCCTCGCCGCAGCAGAAGCGCAGCGGTTTCATGCCGGTCGCGCATTACGCGCTGCCCCAGGAAGTTACCCGCTTTCGTTCGCTCTCAGACGTAGCGCCCACCCTGCCGCCTCCGCCCGAAATGTCCCCCCAGGAATTACGGAACATTTCCGCCGGCACGCCCCGCACTGACGTGCTCCGCTTAGGCACCCCGGCGTCCCGGATCACCATGTTCGATGACGGCCACCTGGTCGAAATCTACAGCTACCACGAGAACGGCCAGAAATTCGGCGCCGTGCGTCTCACCGACGGCGCCGTGTCCGCTATCGAATAAGATCGTCGTTCCCGCGTCGAATAGCGGCGCTAAAGTCGCGGCGCCGCATCGAAGCCCGCGCTCAACGTCGTTACAATTCAGCACGGTACCACCCCCGGCACCCCCACCCGCGTTTAGATTTTGCCTTAGACAGCCACCCGCGTTTACCCCAGGACCATCTAAAGATTAGTACCGTGCCTGTCGATGGTACGGATACGTTACAAACGACCTCCGCAGAGTGCATCTTGCGTGTCGCTTGGCGGCACGGGAGTGCGCAGTGTTAAAAGGAATTATTGCAGGAGAAACGCCAGAGCTGATCGGCCGCCTCAAGATGTTGTGCGGCGGCTTAGACATTGTGGTGCAGAAAACTGTCGATCTCCAAGGCCCCCCCGAACCCATCGTTCGTTTGGTGACGTCCTACCGTGTCGATGTCCTGTTTATCGATCTGAATCCTGCCTGTTTCTCCGCCGCGCTGGAACTGGTGAGGCGTTTGCAAGCCAGTCGCTCCGCGATGACTTTTGTGGGTTTCGCGAGCGCCCCGGTGGCCGACGAACGCGCCGCCCTCGAAGCGGGAATCTGGCAGATCATGGTCGCTCCCTTTGAAGAGCGCGAATTCCTGCAAATCATTCGACTGGCGCTGAATCAGCAAAAGACCGATTCTTCGGTGCACGGATTCCTGCCCGCCAAAGGCGGTTCCGGGGCTACCATAACGGCCCTGAACACCGCCACCTGCTTAGCCCAGGTCCTGAACAAAAAAGTTCTCCTGATCGAAGCCGATTTTTACTCCGGCACGCTCCCGCTTCTGCTAAATTTCAAGCCCCAGGCCTCGGTGATGGAGGCGCTCGAATCCGCCGAAAGGCTGGATGAGCGCTCCTGGCCCGCCCTGGTCACCAATACCCACGGGGTCGATATTCTGGCCGCCTGGGGCCCGCGCACCGCAGGTCAAGATTCACCCTTGAAATTCGATCGCTTGCTCGGCTTCGCCAAGAAGCGCTACGACATCGTGATCGTGGACCTCCCCGTAGTGGTCGACCGCGTCACCGAAGCCGTCAGCTATCACGCCAAGAACATGTTCGTCGTTTCGACTCCCGAGCCCATCTGCATGGAAGTGGCCCGTCGCCGTCTCCGCCAGCTGGAGGCGCACGGCACGAAATCCTCCGCCCGGCGCGTGATTCTCAACCGCGTCCTGCAGCACCCTGCCACCGTAGAGGTGGAAGAATACGAAAAAGTGATGAGCGGAAAAATCGCCGCCGTCCTGCCCAACGACTACGCCGTGATCCAGGAGTCGATCGCCGGCACCGGTCCCGTGAGCCTGAACTCTTTGCTCGGCAAAGCCTATCTGTCGCTGGCCGGTTCCCTGGCTGGACAAGAGATGCCTCTCGATCCCCCCAATAAATTCTCCGCCTTCAAGAATCTGTTCTCCTCGAAAAAACGCACCGACCCCGTAAAGGTCGCCTAGCCTTACAATTTCTGTTCTGTTGACAAACCTCGGCGTCCACCGGCATAATTACTTTTCTCCACGCCGAGAGTTCTCTCGCCCCTTGTCGGTCTAGCTCCACCCCCCGTCTGTCGCCCGCCTCTCGAACTCCATGTCCCTATTCACGAAAGCCTGCGTCCTATTTTTTCTCCTAAGCACGCTCGCGTCCGCGGCCACCTGCAACGGAGTTCTCGCCGATGACGCAGGCCATCCCCTTTCCCAGTGGACTGTCTCCCTGCACCGCGAAGGGCAAACCATAAACGCCATTACCGGCCCCGACGGGAAATTCCAATTCCCAAATCTCACGGAAGGCAACTACGCCGTGAGCGTTACCACCCCCGGTAACAGCGCCTCCGCGCAAGTGGATCTGCCTGCCGGCGACCCCCTCACTCTCTCCCTGCAACTCTCCGCGTCCGGCCGCCTGCAAGCCCAGACCGTAGCCGAACCTGGCGCCGCCCAACTCTTATCCAGCAAACAAGTGTCGGCATTGCCGCTCAACAAGCGCGATTTCAGCCAGCTCCTGTTGCTCGCCGCTGGAGCCCAGACCGACACCAACGGCGCCGCCAATTTCACCGCCCAATTCGCCATCAACGGCCAGCGCGCGACCGCCGCCGTCTTCGCCATGGATGGCATCGACACCAGCGATCCCGAACTCGGCGGTGCCACTTTCTCTAACTTCAACGTCGACGCCATCGAAGAAGTCCGTAGCGATTCCGGCGCCATCCCCGCCGACATCGGCCACGGCGCCGCTAGTTTCATCAACGTGATCACCAAAGCCGGCACCGATCACCTCCACGGGGCGCTCTTCGAATTCGTCCGCAACGCCGCCTTCGATGCCCGCAACTTTTTCGATCACGGACCAATCCCGCCCTTTGAGCGCAACGAATTCGGCATGGCCATCGGCGGCCCCATCGTTCGCGACCGCACGTTTTTCTTCGCGCAGTATCAAGGCTTCCGCCAGGTGCTCAGTTCCACCGAAGTGCTCTCCGTGCCCACCGCCGATGAGCGCCGCGGCCTTGATTCCACCGCCTTCCCCGGCGACACCCTCTTCGTCCCCGTGAATCCCCAAATCGCTGCCTTGCTCGCCCACTATCCTCTGCCCAACGACCCCGGCGGCCCCTACGGAGCCCGCACCTTCGCCACTTCCACCAGAGTCGTCACCAACACCGATCAATTCTCGCTGCGCCTGGATCACAAAGTTTCCGCCAAGGACCAGCTCTTCCTCCGCTTCAGCCTCGACAACATCGACGGACCCCTTACTAATCCCAGTCAAGCCGCCATCGATCCCAGCTACGGCGTCATCTTTCGCGATCGCCAGCGCAACGCCGGATTTATCTATACCCGCACTCTTTCGCCCAACCTGATTCTCGAATCCACCCTCGGCTACGAGCGCAGCACGCCCATCTTCCGCGCGCAGAATCAGACCCAGCCCGGCATCGATTTCGCCGACGGCCTGTATCAACCCCTCAACGCAACCGCCGGAAACGTCACCGGAGACTGGGCCAACCTGTTCCAAGCCCGTCAAACCGTCGCCTTCACCCGCGGCAAGCACGCCTTCAAAGCCGGCTTCGAAGTCCGTACCGATCGCGACACCGGCGTCTTCGGATTCAATCCCGACGGCCTCTATACATTCGGCGGCGGCGCAGCCTATTCCCCGGTCGTCATTCGTTCCGCCAGCGGCGCCCACAATATAAATCCCGGCGACCCGTTGCCCGACACCCTCAGCGGCCTGCTCACCGCCACTCCGTTTTCCTACGCGTTAAGCCTGTCTCCGCCCATGTTTCCGCAAGGTCAGAAGTTAGGCTTGACCGGAATCCGCCGTACTTCCTACAATGCATTTTTCGAAGACACCTGGAAAGCCTCGACGCGCCTCAGCATCACCGCCGGCCTGCGCTACGAAGTGAACTCGCCCCTAAGTGAGCCCGCTGGGCGCGCCTCGGGCCCCGAATTCATCGGCTCCGGTCCCGCGCAGCGCCAAGTGATGTTGGTAAATCTCCAGCCCACATTTAAGACTGACTGGAACGGCTGGGGCCCGCGCCTGGGTCTGGAGTTTCAAGTGACGAAACACACCGTGTGGCGCGCCTCGACCGCCATCGTCACGCTGCTGCCCAACATCTATCAGACCAACTTCATCACCAGCACCAACCCCTTCGAACTCTCTCTTTTCATCACGGCCCAGCCCGCGGCGTCTCTCAACTTCCACAACACCGTGTCCCCGTTTCCGCTGCCTCAGCTCTACACCACCGGCGGCCAATTATTGTTCGCCAGCGGACGCACCACCGACGTCCCGCCTAATACCCAATGGGATCTCCAGCGCTTTGAGAACGATCTCGCTGCCCTCACGCCCGGTCATCAGCTCAGTCCGGTATCGGTTATTGGAGTCTACAAAGGCTTCGGCAACGGTTACACCGGCTCCTACTCCACCGGCTTCGATCAGGATCTCGGCGATCTAAAACTCACTGCGTACTACATAGCCACCGTCGGCGTCCGTCTCCCCGCCATGAGTTTCCCCAACGGCTATGGAGGCGCCCAACCCGGCTTCGCGCCCTACACCAATTTCGATTCCGCCGGCACCATCACCGGAGGCTATGGCCTCGAACAACTCATTTCCAACCGCTCCCATTCCACCTATCATTCCCTGCAAACCAGCGTCCAGAAAACCTCGCCGCGCCTTGGCATCGGTTTTCAAGCCAGCTACACTTTTTCGAAATCTCTCGACGACGCGAGCGCCATCATCGGCCAGCTCCAGGGAGTGACCGACGGCACCCGCCAATCCGCCGCCCCGCAAGATCCGTTCTTGACAGCCAGCGACAAAGGCCCGTCCTCTTTCGACGTGCGCCACGTAGTCACCGCCAGCATCGTGCAAGCCCTACCCTTCGACGCCTGGCTGCCTCGCAATCGCTTCGTGCGCGCCCTCGCCTCCGGATGGAGCGCTTTCGGAGTCGTCACCCTCACCAGCGGCAGCCCCTTCACCGTGTTCTCCGGAATTCAGCAAACCGGAGCTGGCTCAAACGGTGGCGACCGCCCCGATCAAATCGCCCAGCCCAATCTCTCCACCAACCACACCGTACCCGAAGACTATTTCGGCCTGGGCGCCAACAACGTGTCTTATTTTTCGATCCCCATCGACGTCCCCGGTGGCACCGGACCCAACCAAGGCCGCGACGGCACCCTAGGCCGCGACACTTTCCGCGGCCCCGCCTTTCACAACCTCGATGTCTCTTTAATGAAGGAAACCGCCCTGCATGGCGACACCGCTAAATTGCAGTTCCGTGCCGAGTTATTCAACGTCTTCAACATTGTGAACTTCGGCTTGCCCGCGAACATCCTTACCGGCCCCGGCTTCGGCTTCATCAATCACACCGCCGGCCCCTCGCGGCAAATTCAGTTGTCGCTGAAGTTATTATTCTGAAGCGGCGGCGCGCCTCTCGGGCTTAGACCAAGGTTGCGCGCCAGCAGTGTTGTCGTAGGGGTGTCTTCAGTAGGAAGCCCGTCCAAAGCGGTAACTGAACGACGCGGTCGCGTAGGACGCATTGCGAACACCCACCACGCGCTCGAAAGGCTCTCCTTCGCCTGGCAGCGCCAGCACCTCTGTGGTCTGTCCACTGAAGCCGCTGGCAATCTGGAAGTGCACGCCCGCTTGCATCCTGTTGTTCTGGAAGCTCCGCACCAGCGCCCCGCGAAATTCCCGCACCGGAACGCTCACAAATCCATCTCCGAGTGGCTTACGCCCCACTTCTTCGAACTCGGCGCGTGCCTGTAAATGAAACGGCAGCCGGTCGAGAGTCCCCAATACGTCCGCAATGAGCCGCGGCGCTTCCGGCACCGGCGTACCGTCCGCTAGGTCGCGCGCGTCCGCCTTTGCCACCGAACCCTGCAGCAAGCCGCCGCGAAAGTAATGCCGCACCGAGGCAGTAATGTACTGATTGCGGCCGGGCCCTTCGTCGAACTGCAAGCCCGTGTCAGGATCGATCTTCGCCAAAGACGCCGACTGCGTAACGTGTCCCAAAGTCACGCGCAAGTCGGTATTACTGAAAGTTTTGCTCACTACCGCTTGGTAGGCATGAGCCTGACTGATCAGACTGCCTGCCTGTGACCCGGTACCCATACGCGGGTCATTTGTAAAAAAAGTCTCACCGAAGCTGAGCGAAACCGAGGGCAGCGCCAAACCTTCCGGAGGCACGAACGCCAGAGTTGCCTTCGGCGAATTGATGCCTTGCCAGCGCTGGAACGAATTTGTGGCATTGAGGAGATCAGTATTATCGAAGCCGATCTCATCGCGCCGCCAGCCCACGTTGTACCGCAGCCACGGAGCAATACTGCCGTCGATCGCCACAAACGGCGTCACGAAGTTAAGAGTGATATCGTTCGCTGACACTTTTTCGAAAGGTCCGACCACGAAGGGGTCCGTCGAAGCGTAGTGATCCAGATCATCGCGGCGCGGAGCCTCGCGGAAATAATCCAGTCCCGCCATGATCGAGAAATGCCGGTTGAACTTCCGCGTGTAATTTACGTTCCCGCCCGTGACCGTTCGGAACTCGCTCTGCCGGATCAGCCCGTCGCCGAAATTAGAGAAAAGTGAAAGATTATAAGTGCGGAAGAAGCCTGAAAGCTGCAAATCGCTCTGCGGCGTCAGATGCCAATGGTCATTCAACGCAATCTCACCAGTGTGCGTTTGGTCCGCTTGGCGCGGATCGATCGTGTCGTGCAGATTCGGCACACCCAACGGCACCAGCCCCGGAATTTTCGACTGCCCGTAGTAACCAATCACCAGCGCCGTGAGTTTATGCGCGCCCACATTCCACTCTTTCAGCCCGTTGACTTTATACTGCTGCCGGTGCTCCAGCCTGTCGAGAAAACCGTTGCCGAAAGACGCCTGCATTGCCAGCCAATTCCATCCCGCGCTCACATCGGCGTCCCGATAATCCCCCGTCAGCGTGGCGAACGGCGCCAGACCCGGCCGGATTGCATAAATCGCCGCCAAGTCCACCGAGTGATTTCCCTCGCGCACATTGAACGCCCCACCGTCCGTTTGCACGCTTTCAATAATCGCGGGAACCAGAATATTGGGGTCCGCATAGCCGTTCCCATGCGCGTTGGCGCTCAGATTATTGGGTAGCAGAAAACCGCCCACCTGGATGAATTGGGCGATCGGCTCGCCGTGATCCCCGGCCACCCCCGGAGCGAAGTATTGCGGAGCCTTGATTCCCCCCGACGCCGTTTCAATCGGCAAGCCCGGTATCGAAACCGGCGCCCCCGGACGCCCTGGATTAGCGTCCAGAATTTCGTCGCGTACCAACACCCGCTGCGCCGGGTCGGGATTCTGAATATCCAGATCCTTAACGTCGGCCGTCACCGTGACCGCATCGGAGCGCGCAGCCAGCCCCATAAACTGCAAATGGATCGTCACCGCCTCGCCATCGCCGACGTGGATAGTTCGGCTAACGTCAACGAAGGCCGGCCAAGACGCCACCAGCGTGTAGGAACCCGTAGCGATTGCCGGGAAGGCAAATGTACCTTCCCGATCGGTATTACCCTCGGCTTTCGTGTCGCTATTCGCAATCACTTTTACTCTTGCGCCCGCTACTGCTTGACCTTGCGGATCGGTGAGCCTTCCAGTGAGCGAACCAGCCGCGGCCTGTAGTAGGCTCGTTCCCAGAAAAATAACGGCGCCTGCTGCCACCCAACGCCCAAATATTTTCATCGACGCCTCCCAGATTTGATCGTGCTACGAACTAGAGATACGTGATACTAGCACACACGAAGTGTCAAATAGTGTTACGTAGCCCGCCTCGATTTGGATTGTCTCTGAGGGAAATCGTTTTGGCATTATGCTTGGATAGATGAAGCGCAAACGCGTGCCCGCTTACGATAGGCCAAACGAACACATGCGCTCAGAACCCAAACTGAAACGCACGTCCGATTTACAGAGAATCGGGGTTGCGATCGAGGCAGATTTGCTGGATCGATTCGACAGCCTGCTTGCAAAGCGCGGATATACCAACCGTTCTGAGGCCTTTCGCGATTTGGCCCGCGCTGAACTAGTTACGGAATCATCGGAGGCGCCCGATGCCCATATGGTCGGCTCTGTGACGCTGGTCTACGACCACCACGTGCGTTTTTTGAGTGAAAAACTGACCGAGCTGCAGCATCAGTATCACCACAACGTAGTGTCCACGCTTCATGTCCATCTGGATCACGATCATTGCTTGGAAGTCATCGTACTGCGCGGAAAGTCGCGGGAAGTTCGGCAAATCGCGGATGCGCTTATCAGTACAAAAGGCGTAAAGAACGGTCGCTTGACCATTGCAGAGGCGCATGTGGACGACACCATTGTGGGCCATGATCATGGAGATCACGCCGCGCGAACTCGAGGCCGTTCCAAAGCATAAGCGATTGCAGCCGGATTGCGTTCACGACCACCCTTCGCGCCACATCTCCCGTCGGCTCAACGTTTTCGCGTTTTGCACCTACACGCGCCTCCACCGCGCTGCGCTAACTTGATCGCGTGAGAGCCCGTCCCACCCACCCGGGGCTAAGGGCCACGTGAGCGGAGTTCTAGACTCCTTCGCAGAGCGTAACAAGGGTGTGGTAGTAGCGGAGCACTGGAACTCCGTCCCGCGCGCGGTAGGTGGTCTCTTCTAGATCGCCGGGCATCCGAATGGGTGTCTCACGGGTTAATGCCGGCTTGAGGGGCCCCGACGGAAAAGGATTGAGGAAGAAGGAGACAGGCACAGCGAATCGGTCATAATCAGTTAAGTGACTATCGACCCCAAAACCATCCCTGCGCCTATTGCCTATCAAATCCTCACCGGCAGCCGTCATTCCGCGGCCCATCGGCTTCATCTCGTCGATCTCGGCCGCCGGAGTTGTCAACCTGGCGCCCTTCAGTTTCTTCAACGCCATTTGTGGCGAGCCGCCTATGGTCATGTTCTGCCCCATGAACCGCCGCCCGCCCAAGGACACTCTGCTCAACGTCAAAGCCACCCGCGAATTCGTCGCCAACATCGTCAGCGAGGAAATCGCCCAGCAGATGAACTTGACCTCGGGCGATTACGCGCCCGATATCAGCGAGTTCGACGTTTGCGGCCTGACAGCCGTCGCCCAGCGACATCGTCAAGCCCCCGCGCGTCCTCGAATCGCCCGTCAATATGGAGTGCATCGTCCACCACATCATCGAAGTGAGCGACAAACCCTGGGGCGGCACCGTGGTTATCGGCGAAGTGGTCCGCTTCCACGTGCGCGATAGTATCATCGACAAGGATATGTTCATCGATCCCGACAAGCTCAACCCCGTCGCGCGCATGGGCGGACCCTCCTACAGCCGCATCAAGGACCGCTTCGACATGATCCGTCCGGTGATCAAGTAGACATGCCCCTGCTCAAGACGCCGCTCAACGCCGTCCATCGCTCGCTCGGAGCCAAGATGGTCGACTTCGGCGGTTGGGACATGCCCGTCGAATATAGTAAAGGCGTCCTCGAGGAGCATCGCGCCGTCCGCCACGGCGTCGGATTGTTCGACGTCAGCCACATGGGCGAAATCGACGTGCGTGGCCCTCAGGCGCTCGATTTAGTGCAGCACGTCACCGTGAACGACGCCTCGAAACTAAAGCTCGGCCAGGCCCACTATTCCGCGCTGCTCTACGGCCACGGCGGATTCGTCGACGACATCCTGGTCCACAAAGTCGCCGACGAGCACTATTTCCTGTGCGTGAATGCCTCCAATCAAGACAAGGATTACGAACACATCGCCGGCAATAATCGCTTTAATGCCACCGTCGAAAACGCCGGCCCACGTTACGCTCAACTCGCCATTCAAGGACCGCTAGCCACCAGCGTTGCGCAGAAACTCACCGACATCAATCTGGCCCCCGTCAAGCGCTATCACTTCGTCGACGGCCACTTCGGCGGCGCCGCCGCGCGCATCGCCCGCACCGGCTACACCGGCGAAGATGGCTGGGAAATCTACATCGCCCCCGAACACGCCGTGCGCCTGTGGAACGAAATCCTGGCGGCGGGGAAAAGCGCGGAGATCATCCCCTGCGGCCTGGGCGCGCGCAACACGCTGCGCCTGGAATCTGCCATGCCACTTTACGGCCACGAAATCCACGCCTCCATCACGCCTTGGGAAGCCGGGTTAGACTGGATTGTTAAACTCGACAAAGGCGAATTCCTGGGGCGCGAGGCATTGGTGAAGCAGAAGCAGCGGGGAATCACGCGCAAGCTCGCCGGGTTCGAAGTGAAAGGCCGCGGGATCGCCCGCGACGGCTACGAAATTTTGTCGAACGGCTTAGGAGCAGGTTGGGTGACGAGCGGAGGTCCGGCGCCCGCATTAGGTAAAAACATCGGAATGTGTTTTCTTCCACTTTCGTTAGCCGAGCCCGGAAACGCGATAGAAATTTCCGTGCGCGGCCGCGGAGTCGAAGCCCTCACCATCCCGATGCCATTTTATAAGCGAGCGAGGTAATTATGTATCCGGACAACTATCGTTACACCAAAGAACACGAATGGGTGCACGTCGAAAACGGCATCGGAACCATCGGAATCACTGACCATGCACAGCACGAATTGGGCGATATCGTGTACGTGGAAGTTCCCAAAGTCGGCACTCACGTCGAGCAGGGCAAGACCTTCGCCGTCGTCGAATCCGTCAAAGCAGCGAGCGAAATCTTCGCCCCCGTATCCGGCGAAGTGATTGAATCTAATGACTCTTTGACCACCACGCCGGAGCTTCTCAATTCAGATGCGCATAGCGCAGGATGGATTGCTAAGATAAAGTTGTCCGTCCCGGAGGAAATCGATCGGCTCCTTTCCCCCACCGATTACCAAGCCTATCTGGGAGAAGGGTAAATGATCGTTGCGCTACCTACCTAAGTCAGACGAAGAGCGTCGCGAGATGCTCGACACCATCGGTCTTCAGAAAATCGAGGACCTGGTCGCCCACCTGCCCGCCGCCGTTCGTTTCAAAAAGCAACTCGCGATTCAGCCCGGCCGCAGTGAATACGACATCCTGGATTACTTCAAAGCCCGCGGCGCCGAAAACGCCAATGGCTATGCGTGTTTCCTGGGCGCCGGTGTCTACAACCACTACCGCCCCGTCCTGGTCGACACGGTCGTGTCCCGCAGCGAGTTCCTGACTTCCTACACGCCCTACCAAGCCGAAATTTCGCAAGGCACCCTCACCGCGATCTTCGAATTTCAAAGCATGATCTGCCAGTTGACCGGTATGGATGTAGCGAACGCCTCGATGTACGACGCCTCAACGGCGGTCCCCGAAGCCGCCATGATGGCGATCCGCGCCACGGGCCGCAGCCATATCCTGACCGCCCGCAGCGTGCATCCCGAATACCGCGAAGTGCTGCAAACCTACACACAGCACCAGGGCATCCCGCTCGATGAATTCGGTTACGACCCCGAGTCGGGCCAACTCGACATCGCAGCCCTGTCGAGCACGATCACGAAGGACACCGCCGCCGTCATCATCCAGACCCCCAACTTCTTCGGCATCGTCGAGGACGTCAAGCAAGCCGCCGCCATCGCCCATGAGCACGGAGCGTTACTAGTGGTTGTCTTCTCCGAAGCCGTATCGCTAGGGTTGCTAGAACCGCCGCGCGACGCCGACATCGTCGCCGGCGAGTTGCAGTCTTTCGCACTCCCGCCCAGCTATGGCGGCCCTTTCGCCGGCGTCATCGCCTGCAAAGAAAAGTTAATTCGCCAAATTCCCGGCCGCCTGGCCGGTGAGACCAAGGACGCCAACGGCAACCGCGCCTTCTGCCTGACGCTAGCCACCCGCGAACAACATATCCGCCGCGAAAAAGCGACGTCGAACATCTGCACCAACCAAGCCTTGATCGCCCTGATGGCCACAGTGTTCCTTTCCGTCTACGGCAAAGAAGGCCTGCGCGAACTGGCGGTGCAGAATCTCTCGAAAGCCCATTACCTCGCAAACAAACTCAAGCCCCGCTTCAGCGGACCCTTCTTCAACGAATTCGTAGCGCAAGCCGACGCGAAGACCGTCACCGACATCAACCGCGCCCTCGAAGCCAAAAAAATCATCGGCGGCCTAGCCGTCGAAAAGTTCTATCCCGAACTCAAGAACACCATGCTCCTGTGCTGCACCGAAATGTCTAGGAAGACACAGATGGATCAAGTGGCGGAGGTGTTCGCGTGATCAAAAAAGTCCGTCCGCACCCAACACAGAACGAACCCCTGCTCTACGAGCTCAGCTCTCCCGGCAAGAAGGGCTACCAACTTCCCGATTTAGACGTCCCCACCATCGACGCCGCCGAAGCCCTGGGGGCAGGGAACACGCGCA
The DNA here is from genome assembly GCA_963752205.1 of Bryobacterales bacterium. Lineage (GTDB taxonomy): Bacteria > Acidobacteriota > Terriglobia > Bryobacterales > Bryobacteraceae > Palsa-187. The sequence goes on from CAVVZG010000159.1 coordinate 16,562, forward strand.
TCGCCATCGAAGACTTCCCCGAGGTTAGCGAAGTCGACGTCATCCGCCACTTCACACGCCTCTCCACCTGGAATTACGCCATCGACCTGGGCCTCTATCCGCTCGGTTCCTGCACCATGAAGTACAACCCGCGCATCAACGAGCAAGCCGCGCGCGTCGACGGCATGGCGTGGATTCACCCCTATCAGCCCGACTCGCTCTCACAAGGCGCGATGCAGGTGATATCGGAACTCGAACGTTGCCTGCTAGAGATCACCGGCATGGACGCCATAACGCTCCAGCCCGCCGCCGGCGCGCACGGCGAGTTCACCGGCATCTTGATGATTCACGCTGCCCTCGCCGCCCAAGGCAACCCGCGCAAGAAGATTCTGATTCCGGACTCGGCACACGGCACCAACCCCGCCACCGCGCACATGGCCGGCTACGCCGTCGAAAACGTTCCCTCGAACGCGCGCGGCATGGTGGACGTCGAAACCCTCGCGCGCCTGGTGAACGAAGACGTGGCCGGGATGATGGTCACCAACCCCAACACCATCGGCGTCTTCGAAGAAAACATCAGCCAGGTGGCCGACATCCTCCACGCCAAGGGCGCGCTGCTTTACATGGACGGCGCCAACATGAACGCCCTAGCCGGCATTTCGCGTCCCGGCGATTTCGGCGTCGACGTGATGCACCTGAACCTGCACAAAACGTTTTCGACTCCGCACGGCGGCGGCGGGCCCGGCTCCGGACCGGTAGCCGTGAAGCAGCACCTCGAACCTTACCTGCCGATCCCGCGCTTGGCCCGCGTCAACGATCAGTGGACCTGGAATTACGACCGCCCCCAATCCGTCGGCCGCGTCCGCGCCTTCTACGGAAACTTCGGAGTGTTAGTGCGCGCGTTGGCTTACATCATGGCCCACGGCGGCGACGGCCTCCCACGCGCGACCTTCGATGCGTTGCTCAACGCCAACTACGTCCGCAAATTACTCGAGCCTTACTACGACATGCCGTACAACGAACCCAGCATGCACGAGTGCGTCTTCAGCGATGCCCGCCAATCGAAACTCGGCATCGACACCATGACCATAGCCAAGCGTCTGATCGATTATGGCTTCCACCCCTACACGGTGGCCTTCCCGCTGATCGTCAAAGGCGCACTGATGATCGAACCCACCGAGACCGAAAGCAAACGCGAACTCGACCTCTTCGCCGACGCCATGATCTCCATCGCGAAAGAAATCGAGGAGACCCCGGACTTAGTGAAGACCGCCCCGCACACCACCCGCACCGCGAGAGTGGACGAAGTAACCGCCGCCCGGAAACCGATCGTGCGCTGGAAACGGCCGTAGGTTTACTGGGAGGACCAAGCTATGGACAGTTCTGCCCCTCCGCCGGGGCCTTCAGCGTGACGCGCGGCAGCATCTTCCGCTCCCCTGCCGACACCACAATCGCCGCGATTTCCACTTTGCAGAACCCAGCCTGATCGATCGACAGCGTATAGCTGCCCGCGTCCGCGATGCGCGGGAATTGAAACGTGCCTTGTTCGGTAGTCTTGGTCAAATAAAGCGGCGATTTCTCGCTGCGCAGCGACAGCTTCGCCGCGATGATGGGGCCGCCGAGTTCGTCGTATACCGAGCCGCTCAACGATGCCAAAGGGGTTTGCGCCACGCACAGAATCGCAGCGAGGAGCGCTAGCGAGACTCGTTTCATTTCGCGCCAGTGCTCACGTAGGTCCGGATGACCTTATCGACGTAGTCCTGCGTTTCCGGATACGGCGGCATGCCGCGGTAGCGGTCGACCGCGCCTTCGCCTGCGTTATAAGCCGACAACGCCTTCACCACGTCGCCACCGTATTTGATCAGTAACTCGCGCAGCAGTCGCGCGCCGGCGTCGATATTCTGCGCGGTGTCGCGAGGGTCGGCTTCCAGCATGCGGGCAGTCGCCGGCATCAGTTGCATCACACCCAGCGCGCCCTTCGGCGACACCGCTTCGGGACGCAATGCCGATTCGACGCGAGCCACGCTCTCGACCAGCGTCGGCGGCAAGCCGCTGCGGATCGCCGCGTCGCGTACTAAAGTCTTGGTGTCGCGCACGGGCAACGGAGGGTCCACTTTCGGCGGCGTCACCAGCGGCGCAATATATTCTTCCTTTTCGAACGATGCCACCGAATCGGCGGGGACCTCGGTCACGCCGTCCTTGGTGTACAGGCGCACGCTGGCCCCGGCGGTCTCATGCCGCTCGGCGTGGATGCGGAAGCCGTTCGCCAGCACGGCATACTCGCCGGCCCACGCGGGCAGGGTCAAAAGCAGGCAGAGGAATAGTTTAGACACGAATCGCTACCAGGTTAGACGCATCCCGCGGGCCGGGCGTGGAGAACATTTTTCATCCCTTGGATATCCCCAGCAGCGCAATCCCAGCCGCCAGCAGGAGCAGCGCGACCAGCATCAGGAGCCGCGGCCGCTCCCCCGATCCTTTAAATTCAGACCATAGTAGCAAGCCGCAGATCACGGCCAGCACCGGTCCGCCCTCGCTTAAGGAGTAGCTGAGTCCCACGCCATTGCGGGGAGAGGCCAACGCCAGCATGCTTGTCAGGAAACCGGCGCCCGCCAGGATCCCGCCCAGCAATCCCAGTGCGTGCTCCTTGGCTGTGCCGGAGAAATATTCGCGGAAGGCGATGGGCGCGCCGGACACCGGAAAAGTTAGAAAGAACGGAGCCAATAAAGCCGTGCTCCCTATAATACTGGCGGCGAAAAGTAAGGTCAGGCCGTAAGGCGCCACTCCGTTGTCGCCCGTGCGCCCCAAATCGAGCACGGGGTGGAATAAACCGAATGCCACGCCTCCTGCCGCCGCCAGCGCGACCGGCAGAGCCGCGCCGGGTGATTGTGGGGGCCGCTTTCCTAATTTGGCGCGCGGGTCCGCCTGCGGAGCCGCCTGCTTGACCGCCTCGGCGCGGGACTCCAAAAGTTTGCTGTAGGCGAACGCCGCCAGCACCACCGCGGCCAGCAGCGATGCGGCGCCGGCCAGCGCTACCAGTAACCCGCTACTGGAATCGAAAATGAGAGAGCGCACGGTAGCCACCGTAAGTGCGACCCCGCACGTCACGCTGAACGCCAGCGCCATGCCCGCCGCCGATACCGTGGCCGTCAGCAGCATATTCCCGATATTGAAAATGGCTCCAGCCACCAGGACGTAGGCGACGTTGCGATAACTCGCCACTAGAAAGTTTTCTTGAAACGTCAGTTCCGACGAAGCCAGTGAGCCGGCGGTGAACGCCGCCACCACCGCCAGCAGCGCGAAGCCTAGCGCGAAATCGTAAAAATACAATTCGAAGCGCCACTTGCCGGCCAGCTTCAAAGTGTTCGCCCAAATGCCCCAACAGATCAGCGAGGTCACCAAAAGCGCGAGCGTGGCTGCTGGCGAAGCAGGAAGAATCATAGGTGTTTTTCGATTCGGCGCGGACTTCTGCGGGCCCACCCCAGTGCAAGCATTATAGCTGTCGTTGACACCTTTGCGCTCGGCTAGCTATGCTGAAATTCCTGCCTGCCGCGTTGTAGCTGGACTGCCCTGTCGGCTCCAAATCCCAAACATATTGGAGAAATGAACAATGACTAAGTCATGGCTCGCGCTGTTTTTACTGGCTGCAATTTCCTGGGCGCAGGCGCCGCAACCCGATGGCGCCGGACTTGAACCCGGCGTCCTGCCGGACCGTTGGCCCACCGCCAGCCCGCGCTGCATGGAGATGGAAGAGTTCTACGTGCACGAGTACAATCCCAACTTCTATATGCTGCGGCAGTCGCCCTGCACGGACTACGAGAAGCCTTTCATCTATGTGATTTTCGGCTCGGATAAGGCGCTGCTGTGGGACACCGGCTCGCGCAACGCCCGCACTCGCGAGGCCGTCGACCGCTTGATCGAGCGCTGGCTGAAAGCGAACAATCGCATGAGCATTCCGCTGGTGGTGGTGCACTCGCATCATCACAGCGACCACGTGGCCGGCGATCCGCAGTTTGTGGGGCGCCCGGATACGACCTTCATAAAACCGGATGTGGAGAGCCTAAAAGCGTTTTTCGGATTTCATAATTGGCCGGATGAGGTGGTCACTTACGACCTGGGGAATCGGTTAATGGACATCGTGCCGATTCCGGGCCATACCGACGATTCGTTCGCACTCTACGACCGCCGCACCGGAGTGCTCTTGACCGGCGATACCGTCTATCCCGGCCGTCTTTACGTGACGGACTTCGCGGATTTTAAGAAAAGCATCCACCGCTTAGCGGAGTTCACCGACGGGAAAATAATTGCGCACGTTCTAGGGAATCACATCGAGCAGACGCGGACACCGTATCTGGAGTATCCCATCGGCAAGCTCTCGCAGCCGGAGGAACATGAGCTTGAAATGAATGTGGGGACGATTCTGGAACTGGACCGGGCTTTGTCTCACATGAACGGTCCAGCGCGCCTGGCGCTGCGGGATTTGACGATTTATCCGTTAGATCCGGAAGTCTTGAAGAGCATGCGGGCCACTCAGCACAAGTCCGAGGAAGCCGACCACAAAATCGTCTGGCCTTAGTGGCCGTTGGATTCCGCGGTGGGCTCGACCTTCAACGGGAAGTGCGCGCCCTCAGGCATGGGCACCAGCATCTGCTCTTTACGGTAAATGAGCGTCGAAGTGTTGTAACTGGCGATCTCGAAGCCGTGGCCGTGGGTGATGGCGTCGGTGGGGCACGCCTCCACGCAATAGCCGCAGAAAATGCAGCGGCTGTAATCGATGTTATAAACCTTGGCGTAGCGCTCGCCGCCGCTGATGCGCAGCTCCGCGGTGTTCTCGGCCGCTTCGATATAGATGCACTGCGCCGGGCACGCGGCCGCGCACAGGAAACAGGCGACGCATTTTTCCAGGCCATTCTCGTCGCGCTGCAATTCGTGAACGCCGCGGAAACGTTCCTGGAATACGGCGGGAGCGTCCGGATAGTCGTCCGTGATGGTCGGGTTGAGCATCTCTCCGAAAGTGATGCTCATGCCTTTGACGATGGCAGCGGCACCGCCGAATACTTCTGAAATCTTGGCCATGGATTCTTTTAGCTTAACTCAGACCAGCATTTCTTTCTTGCCGGCGGCCGCTTTCGCCAAATACTCTTCCAGGACTTCGAGGAATTTCGCTAGCCAAGCCGGATGCGCGGGCCACGCCGGAGCGGTCACCAGTAGTCCGTCCGCGATGGCTTCAGCCATGCCGATGGACGGCGTAGGTCCCGCCCGCGATCTCGATTTCGGGGGCGCAGGCCGGGTAGGCGCTCACGCGTTTTCCGGCCACCACGCCCGCGGCCGTGAGCAACTGCGCGGCATGGCAGATGGCGGCGATGGGCTTCTTCTCGCGCGCAAAATGGCGGACGGCATCCAGCACCTTTGGATTCAGCCGCAAATATTCGGGAGCGCGTCCGCCGGGGAGCACCAGTGCGTCGTAGTGTTCCGGCATGGCTTCGTCGAATGCCGCGTTCAAGGTGAAGTTGTGGCCGCGCTTTTCGCTGTAGGTCTGGTCGCCCTCAAAGTCGTGGACCGCGGTGCGCACCTGCTGGCCCGCTTTTTTGTCGGGGCACACGGCGTGCACGATGTGGCCGACCATCTGCAGCGCCTGAAATGGCACCATCACTTCGTAATCCTCAACGTAATCGCCGACGATCATCAGAATCTTTGCGTGAGACATGGCAGGCTCCTCGTGTCTATTTTCTCAGAAAGTGTATCATCACGAAATGACGGCAGCGGAGCTCGAACAATACTGGCAGAACGATCCTCGGTGGAGCGGAATTCGGCGTCCCTATAAAGCCGAAGACGTGGTGCGGCTGCGGGGGTCCGTGCAGATCGAGTACACGCTAGCGCGCATCGGCGCCGAGCGCTTATGGAGCTTGCTGCACGCCGAGCCGTATGTTCCCGCGCTGGGCACCTTGACCGGCAACCAGGCGGTGGAGCAGATCCAGGCCGGCCTGAAAGCGATTTACGTTTCTGGTTGGCAGATTGCCGCCGACGGGAATCTCGCGGGCCAAATGTATCCGGATCAAAGCTTGTATCCGGCCAACAGCGTTCCGGCGGCGGTGCGCGCGATCAACGCTGCACTGGCGCGTGCCGATCAGATTCAGACGCGCGAAGGGGCGGGGGAGATTCATTGGTACGCTCCCATCGTGGCCGACGGCGAGGCGGGGTTCGGCGGCCCGCTGAACGCCTTCGAGCTGATGAAGTGGATGATCGAAGCGGGCGCGGCCGGAGTGCATTTCGAAGACCAGCCGGTGGCCAAGCGCGGCAGCCACGGAGCGGCGGTGGCGCCCATCGCCGAGTCGATCGAGAAGCTAGTGGCGGCGCGTCTGGCAGCCGATGTGTGCGCCGTGCCGTCGCTGATCATCGCCCGCACCGACGCCGAAGCCGCGAAGTTTCTCACCGGCCGTGCCGACGAACGCGACCAGCCTTTTCTCACCGGCGAGTCGACAGGCGAAGGTTACCTGGGCTACAAAGGCGGCCTGGAAGCGGCCATCGTGCGCGCCTGTGCGTTCGCTCCTTACGCCGATTTGCTGTGGTGCGAGACGGCGCGGCCAGATCTCGAAGAAGCGCGGAAATTCGCGGAAGGCGTGCACAAAGAGTTCCCCGGCAAGATGCTGGCGTACAACTGTCCGCCGTCATTCAACTGGAAACGCAAATTCGATGAGGCTACCATCAACAAGTTTCAGCGTGAACTGGGCGCGATGGGCTACAAGTTTCAATTCGTGACGCTGGCCGGATTCCATGCACTGAACCACTCCATGTTCACGCTGGCGAAAGAATACGCGACCGACGGCATGATGGCCTACGCGAAATTGCAGGAGCAAGAATTTCAATCCGCCAAGGCCCACCGCTTCCCGGCGATCAAGCATCAGCGATTCGTGGGCAACGGGTATTTCGACGATGTCATGAATACGGTGCTGCGGGGATTGTCGCCCTCCGCGGCCGCGACGGGGGCCAGCGATTCGGAGTAGAGGAAAGGGCTGCGTATCAAGGCTTGCGATCGTATATCGCGGCGCCTTCGGTCTGGCCCAACACCACACGCGTCACTTTGCCGCTCGAGTCCAGGAAGAATTCCGTGGCGGCGCCTGTCGATTCAAACCTCGTCTCCGACAGGGGAATAAGAGGAATAGCGTTCAAATAGAGCTGGCCATTGATCAAAGTCACGCGTTGGGTCAGACCCATGAAGGCCGCGACTACCCGCGAACCGTCGCGAAACTCATACCGTCCCGCGTACTTCGCAAGAACCGCCGGGCTTACTTGCACACCCACGTTAGCAGTGCCCACCATGTGCACCTTGCGATCGGATTCGTTGCACACATTCTCCAGCATGTCCGTGTCCGCCGCGTAGTTCACCGCCAGCGTGAGGCTCAGAGGCTTGGTCAACGTCTCGGGATCGTCGTAGGTGATCTGAAACTGCATGTGTCCGAAATCGACACGCCGGAATCTCTCGGTTACGCGCAGGCTCTCGGAATGAGGGTGGCCTGCTCGATCGAGCCAAGTCCGGTCATTGAACCCCGCGGACTCGACCACCAGCGTGTCGCCGTCCCAATGGCCGACCGAGTACCCCAGCCAGGTCGGGTTCGGGTCTTTCGGGAGTGGGCGCCCATCCAGGTAAATCTGTCGATAACGCCCCATCCCACCTTCGTAGAGCACCGCCGCAACTGTGGGGGACTGGATGATGCGGTACATCGTGTTCAGCATCTCCGAAGGACCGCCGGGCAGGCAGTTCGTTACCGGGTCACTCCGGTGGAAATCCGCGACATGTTTCAGAAAGACGGCTTCCGCCGCTGGGCGGAAGATGCCCTCGTCCTTCAAATCCTGGACCACGTCAAAACGAAACGGGTTCACTTCGGATTGCCAGACGCCTGACAAGTCTGGCTTGCCGTCAGGCGTCCGGGGAGCGGGAGCCGTCAGGTTCGGCTTCCCGTTGGCAGACCGCGGAATTCCAGGTGTGGGCAAGTTGAGCCATTGAGCTCCCAGGGGAACTTGCAGCAACCATAGGGCTGCCGCGATCGCGATTCTCTCCATGGACGCTTCCTCTCGCGCGGCTGACTGTCCTCAAGATCATAGGGACTCGTCTTTGGGAGAAATTATATTACATCGCGGCGCTACTTCCAACGGCCTCCAGTTAGCTGTTTTCGATCTCTCAGCCGGAGTTCAGGAACGGTCACGCCATTCATCATACGACTCGAAGTGGCTGCCGATGATCGTCGGCCTTCGCGGAGACCCGGAGGGCTCTATTGAAAGATCTTGCTGCGCTCAACTCCAACCGCCTGGAGGCGTTGAAGGGAAGCCGTAAGGGACAATATTCCATCCGGATCAACGAACAGTGGCGTATCTGTTTTGAATGGCCCAATGACGCCAGCGGCCCGTCGAATGTTGAGATCGTAGACGATCACTAGCAGCGAAGGAAAAATTATGGCACGCACGCCTATCCATCCCGGCGCGATTCTGGGTGACGAACTGGAAGAAACGGGCCTCACGGCCAGGAAACTGGCTGATGTTATTCAGGTTCCGCCAAACCGCCTTTAGCAGCTTCTGGCAGGCAAGCGGAGCATGACCGCGGATACTGCTTTGCGGCTCGGCCAGTATTTCGGCATGTCGGCTGACTTCTGGATGAATCTACAGACAGCATATGAGCTTGACGTCGCGCGGCAGCACACTGGCAAAGCCATACGCCGGCTTCCCCGGCGGACCCCGGACAACATTTACGCTAGCTGAAACGCGCTTCGCATTCGCTCCTCTGATACAATCTCTGATGCCCGAATCTACAGGCTAGTGAATGAGGTGTTTATGAGCCATCCCGTAATGGCAAGTATCCCGCAGGCATCTTTGACGGCAATGGATTCAGCTCCGGCCGCGCGTTACTCCGACGCGGTGGTAGCCTACACCATCCTGCGCCTCACCTTTGGCGCGAATATTATGCTCCACGGCGTCAGCCGTTTGTTCGCCGGGCACGCAGCTTTTCTGGGTTATCTGAACCACTATTTCGAAAAGACTCCGCTGATCCCCGCGGGTTTTTTGCCGATTTTCGCGGCCGTGCTCCCTCCCGTGGAAGGGACGCTTGGTCTGCTCTTGCTGCTGGGCTTGGCCACGCGCTTTTCGTTGATCGCCGGCGGGTTGGTGGTGACGGCGTTAGCGATCGGCACGAACCTCGCCCAGGATTGGAACGTCGCTGGACTGCAACTGATTTACGCCTTCCTGTATTACCAACTGCTGCTGCGGCGGAAGGAACTGAACCGCCTCTCGATCGACGGCTGGCGCTGAGATCCGCCTACCAGGAAACGCTGCGCGTGCCCGCGCTTTTGAGGAGTTCGGCATGTTTCGCGATGCTCGGGTAGGCCATCCGCAGGAAGCGTTCGCCGTTCAGGAAGCCCTGGCCCCATTTGGCATCGAGGTCCGCGACCGTGTTGGCTTTGAGGACATCGTCCAGGCTCGCTCCTTTTTTCGAAAGCGGGGCCAAGCGATCGAATATCGTGTGCAGCATGTCGCGGGCGGCTCGCATGTCCTCTTTAGTCGAGAGCGGGCCGTGCCCCGGAATTATTTTTGTCTGGGCGTCGCCCACTTTCAGGAGCTTGTCGAGGGCGTTTGCCATGCCGCCGATCCAGCCGCCGGTGGAGTAATCAATTACCGGATAGCTGCCGCTGAAAAACAGGTCGCCGGTATGAAGCACGTTGGCCGCTGGAAAGAACAAGTAGACATCGTTGTCGGTGTGCGCGTTCGGGAACCACTTGTACTCGATCTTTTCTTTTCCAAAGGCCATCTTGCCGCCGTCGACGAAAGTCTGCGTGGGGATTCCTTCTGGCTTCAAGGGCTCGACCACGCTATTGAAAGCCTCTATCGTGATTTTCTGGCTGAGGCGGGCCTTGCAGTTTTGATGCGCCATGATTTTCACGCCCGCTTTTCCCAGAAGTTCATTGGAGCCCACGTGATCGCCATGCCAGTGAGTGTTGAACAAAATCTTGACTGGCTGCGAGCCGGTATCGGCAATCGCTTTTTGAAGTTCGGCCGCGCGGTTGGCGAAACCTCCGTCGATCATCAGCAGACCATCGTCGGCGAGCACCAGGCCGACGTTGCCGCCATCGCCCGCGAGGAGCACGATACGGTCCGTCAGTTTGGTGGCCTTGACCGGATCCGGCGCCGCCTGGCCAAAAGCGCGGGATGCGAAAGCCAGCCCGGCTGCGCCGCCGCTGAAAACGCGTAGAAAATCACGACGCTCCAGATCCCGCTTAAGCATAGCCACATGATATAACGAAACAAGTACGGGCCTGGTTCGGGGAGAGTCATGCGGGTATCGATTCTGATTCTAGTTTCCGCTTGCCTGGTGGTGGCCGGCGAGCGGCCGATCACGTTCAACCGCGACGTGGCTCCCATCCTCCAAAAGCGTTGCCAGTGCTGTCACCGCCCGGGTCAGGCGGCGCCGATGGCCCTCGAGTCCTATCAGTCGGCGCGCCCTTGGGCAAAGGCGATCCGCAGTGCGGTTGCCGCGCGCAAGATGCCTCCCTGGTACGCGGACCCCCGGTTCGGCCGCTTTGCCAACGACCCGTCGCTGCCGCAAGGGGAGATCGATACCCTGGTGAACTGGTTGAACAAGGGGCGATCGAAGGAGATCCTCAGGACTTGCCGCCGCCAATCTCCTGGCCGGAGAGCGGCTGGCAGATTGCGCCTGACATGGTGCTTTCGCTGCCGCCGCATCGCGTGCCGGCCAAGGGGATCGTCGAGTGGACTTACGTGACCATCCCGAGCAACTTTCAGAAAGACACGTGGGTCACATCCATCGAAATCCTTCCAGGCGATGCTTCCGTGGTGCATCACGCTGCCGTTTTTTTCCAGCCGCACGGTACGGGCGCCGCGGCGGCGGTGTATGTCCCCGGCTTTCGAGCGCTAGACTTTCGCGCCTTCAAAGCCGCGCAACTCATTCCGGCGCACTCGGATCTGCTCGTGCAAATGCATTACACGCCCAATGGTAAGGAGTCGACAGACGTAACGCGGATCGGTTTTACGCTGGCGAAGGCGCCGCCCCAGCGGCGATTCATCACTTACTCGCCGCAGCCTCCTGCAATTTCCGATCGTCAGGTTTTCCGCGTGCCGGCGGGCGATGCAAACTGGCAGAGTCCGCCGGTGGATGGAGTATTCGACGTCGACGCCGAACTGGTGTGGTTTCTGCCGCACATGCATTTGCGCGGGAAGAACATGACGTACAGGTTGACGTATCCGGACGGTACTTCCGAAATCGTGCTCAACGTCCCGCACTACGATTTCGGATGGCAGATTGGTTACTATGCGGCTTCGCCGATTCGGGTGACCAAGGGAACGCAGCTGCACGTCGACGCGCACTACGACAACTCGGCCAACAACCAAGCGAATCCCGATCCCGCACAGGACGTGTACGGCGGCACGCAAACCTGGGAGGAGATGATGGTGCCCTTTTTTGGCGTCGTGGTGGACGCTCATGTGGATCCGCGGAGGGTGATGACGCTGCCGGGCCAAGCCGGTGCGCTCGGAACCGGCCGGCGCTAGGATTCTAGCTTAAGATTGTACTTATGTCTCAACCCAACACTCTTCTCGAACTGATCCAAGTGGCACCAGCCGGGAACATTGCATTTCTGCTGCCAGAGGCTGGAATCCGCGTGTCTTACGATTCGCTGCGGAAACAAGTGAACGCCATGGCGGACGATTTGGCATCCATGGGAATCGGACGCGGGGACCGTGTGGCGACGGTCCTGCCGAACGGATTGCCGGCGGTGGTGAGCTTTCTGGCGGGTTCGGTGGCGGGCACGGCCGCGCCCTTGAACCCGGGGTATCGCGAGGATGAGTTCACATTCTTTTTGGAGGACACTAACGCCAAGGTTTTGTTGTGCATGGCGGAGGGGTCCGAAGCCGCGCGCAAGGCAGCGGCGGGCGTAGGTGTTCCGGTATACACGCTGGAGATGGACGCTAACGGGATCGTGAGTATCGTGGGGGCGCCTCATGGGAAAACTGCTGCGGCGCCCGCAGGCGACGACATTGCTCTGGTGCTGCATACCAGCGGGAGCACGGGCCGGCCGAAGCGCGTGCCCATCCGCCATCGCAACATCACGGCGTCGACGGCGAATATTGTCGAGACTTACACGCTTACGAATAAAGATGTGTCGCTGTGCGTCATGCCCTTGTTCCATGTGCATGGACTGGTGGCGTCGACGCTTTCGACCTTGCTATCCGGTGGTACGGTGGCGGTGCCGAACAAGTTTAATCCGCTCTCCTTCTGGCGCACGGTAAGCGACACGGGAGCCACTTGGTATTCGGCCGTGCCAACCATTCACAATCTGCTGTTGTCGCGCGCGAAAGAACCGCCGGCGGGACGCGAGGGGCTGCGCTTTATTCGCTCGTGCAGCGCGGCGCTGCCTCCGGAGATGATGGCGAAGATGGAAGAGCTGTTTGGCGCTCCCGTGCTCGAAGCTTACGGCATGACGGAAGCTTCGCATCAGATGAGTTCGAATCCGCAGCCGCCCGCGGCCCGCAAGCCGGGGTCGGTGGGTCCGGGAACCGGAGTCAGGATCGGCATCCTGGATGACGCCGGAAATGTTTTAGCGGCGGGGGAGCGCGGCGAGGTCTGCATTCAAGGGCCGAACGTGGTTTCCGAATACGAAAACAATCCCGAGGCGACGCAGAAATCCTTTACTAACGGCTGGTTCCGCACCGGCGATCAAGGGTTTCTGGATGAGGATGGCTATTTGACGCTCACGGGGCGTCTGAAGGAACTGATCAATCGCGGCGGCGAAAAAATCGGTCCGCGGGAGATCGACGAAGTTTTGCTTGCCCATCCGGCGGTGGCGGAAGCGTTGGCTTTTGGCGTTCCGCATCCCATGTGGGGCGAGGAAGTGAACGCGGCTGTCGTATTAAGAGAGCCTGCCACGGAAGCGGCCATCTTGGCCTTCTGCAAGGAGCGGCTCGCCGATTTCAAGATGCCGAAGAAATTGTTCGTGGTCGAAACCATTCCACGCACGGCTACCGGGAAGATCCAGCGCGGAGCCGTCGGAAAGGCTCTCGCGGGAGGGCAATGAAGTTTCTGATTGCCGGCGCCGGGGCCATCGGCGGATACCTGGGCGCCCGCATGGCGCGCGCGGGGCAGGACGTGACTCTGTACGCGCGCGGTCCGCATTTGCTTGCGATGCAGGAACGCGGGCTGCGCGTCGTCAGCGCCGACGGTGATTTCGAAGTTCGTCCGCGCGTCATCGGCGATTTGCAGGACGCGGGGCCGATGGACGTCATCTTCCTGGGCGTGAAGGCGCACGGACTGACGCAACTGGCGCCGCAGGTGCAGCCTCTGATCAGCGAGAACACAACAGTAGTCAGCACGCAGAACGGAATTCCGTGGTGGTATTTTCAGACGCACGCGGGGGAGCTGACCGGGTTGCATTTGGAGCGCGTCGATCCCGGCGGCGCGATCGCAGCGGCGATTCCGGCGGAGCGCGTGGTGGCTTCGATCGCGTATTTCGCTACCGACATTCCAGAGCCGGGCGTGATTCGCCACATCGAAGGGAATCGTTTGTCGTTGGGCGAGCCGGATGGCACGCGTTCGGATCGCGCGAAGGCGATCTCGGACGCTTTAATCAAAGCCGGTATGCGCTGCCCGGTCACGCAGAAGATCCGTACGGAAATCTGGGTGAAAATTCTGGGCAACGTCGCGTTTAATCCCATCAGCGCGTTGACGCGGGCGACGCTGGCGCAGATGGCGCGCGACGCGGAAGTGGGTCCGGTGGTCCGCAGCATCATGAGCGAAGTGGAAGCGGTGGCGGGGAAGATGGGAATCGAGATGCCGATTTCGATCGACCAGCGCATCGCGGGCGCGGAGAAAGTCGGCGAGCATAAGACGTCGATGCTGCAGGATCTGGAGGCGGGGCGGCCCATGGAACTGGAGGCGGTGGTGGGCGCGGTGGTGGAGCTGGGCGAACGCCTGGGAGTTGCCATGCCGCACACGCGAACGGTATATGCTTGTACGAGACTTTTAGGCGCAATATCCTCTTCCTAGGGAGGTTTTGAGTGAATCGTTGGGTGCGATTGAGCGCGGCTGTCGCCGCGATGGTAATGATCGGGAACATGCAATATGCGTGGACCCTTTTTGTTTCGCCCATGGTCGCCGATACCGGCTGGAAGTTGTCGCAAGTGCAGTGGGCGTTTTCGCTGTACATCGCCCTGGGAACGTTCTCGATGCCGCTCTCCGGGTGGCTGATTGACCGCATGGGGCCCCGCACCTTCATGGCATTTTCCGGGCTCCTGTGCGGAATCGGGTGGGCCGGTATGGGCCAAACCACGACGCTGACGCAGTTGTATGTGCTGTACGCGATCGCGGGATTTGGCACGGCGTTCGGCTACGGATGCGCCATGTCGGTGGCGCTCAAATGGTTCCCCGATAAACGCGGCCTGGCTTCGGGAATTTCGGCGGCGGGATACGGCGCGGGTGCTACCATCTTCAATCCGATTTTTGCGTACCTGATTCATCTGCTGCATTACCGGACAACATTTCTTTACACCGGCATTGCCAGCGGCGTGATCATGATTATCGCGGCGCAGTTACTGCAAAATCCCACCGCGGCCGAGGTCGCGACGCTGCCGAAACCACCGGTCAAGGCCAAGGTCCGCCGGCACAACGAGGAATTCAACTCCGCCGAAATGCTGCGGACGCCGCAGTTTTACGTCCTCTACATTGCGATGCTGATGATCGGCATCGGCGGCTTGATGACCACCGCGCAGCTGGCCCAAGTGGCCAAGAGTTTGGGGATCGGCGCGACGGCTCTGACGGTGGCGCTATCGCTCAATCCGCTGGCGAACGGTACCAGCCGCATCTTCTGGGGCTGGGTGTCGGATCACATCGGGCGCGCGCAAACCATGTTCGTGGCGTTCACGCTGCAGGCGGCGGCTCTGATGAGCGTGGTTACCGTCGGGAAAATGAGCGGAACCTATTTCATCATTTGCATGGCGCTGGTCTATTTCACTTGGGGCGAGCTGTATACGCTATTCCCGGCGGCCCAGGCCGATCTTTTCGGAGCGCAAAACTCCGCTTCGAACTACAGCTTCCTTTACACCACCAAGGCGTTCGCTTCCATTCTGGGCGGCGGGCTGGCGGCCATGCTGTTTGAGAGGACCGGCAGTTGGACCGTCGAATTTTACGGCAGTGCGGCGCTGGCGATGTGCGCGGCTCTGATGGCTATCGTGATCCACAAGATGCCGTTCCCCAAGAAACACGCGAAATCGATAGAGGCCGTGTCGCCTGCTGCAATAGGAGGTTAGGATGGCCACTGTTTCAGAAGAACTGCAGATCACCGCACCGGTGAGCGCTGCGTATGCCGAGATTTTGACGCCCGAAGCGGTGCGCTTCGTCGCCAGTCTGGCGGCGAAGTTCGAGGGGCGAAGGCAAGAACTGCTCGCGCGCCGGCAGGAGCGCCAGACGGAGATCGACGCCGGTCACTTTCCGGATTTCCTGACGGAAACAACGGACATCCGCTTGAGCGAATGGATAGTGGCTCCGATCCCACGCGATTTGACGGACCGGCGCGTCGAGATCACGGGGCCGGTGGATCGCAAGATGGTGATCAATGCGCTTAACTCCGGCGCGAACGTTTTCATGGCGGATTTCGAGGACGCGAACTCACCGACGTGGAGCAACAATGTCGAGGGGCAGATCAATTTACGCGACGCGAACCGGCGGACGATTGAGTTTACGAGTCCCGAGGGCAAGAAGTACAAGTTGAACGACAAGGTCGCGACCTTGTTGGTGCGGCCGCGCGGCTGGCACTTGAACGAAAAGCATGTGCTGCGCGAGGGCAAACCGATCTCGGGGTCCTTGTTCGATTTCGGATTGTACTTTTTCCATAACGCGAAGCAGTTGATGGCGAACGGGTCAGGTCCGTATTTTTACTTGCCGAAGTTGGAGAGCCATGTTGAGGCAAGGCTATGGAATGACGTTTTCAATTTCTCGCAGGACAGTCTTGGAATTCCGCGCGGGACGATCCGCGCCACGGTGCTGATCGAAACGATTTTGGCGTCGTTCGAGATGGATGAGATTTTGTATGAGCTGCGCGAACACTCCGCGGGGCTTAACTGCGGGCGCTGGGATTACATTTTCAGCTTCATCAAGAAGTTCCGCAACTTTCCGACGTTCGTGCTGCCGAACCGTGCGGAAGTCACGATGGAGCGGCATTTTTTGAAGTCATACGTGGAACTGTTGATTCAGACTTGCCACCGGCGCGGGATTCATGCAATGGGCGGGATGGCGGCGCAGGTGCCGATTAAGAATGACCCGGCGGCGAATGAACAGGCGCTCGAAAAAGTTCGCTTGGACAAGTTACGCGAAGTGCGGGCGGGGCATGATGGGACGTGGGTGGCTCATCCTGGTCTGGTGCCGATCGCGAAGCAGATTTTCGACGAGGGGATGCCCACGCCGAATCAGATTTCTAAAAAACGGGAAGACGTTCATATCACGGCCAAGGATCTGCTGGCGGCTACCGAAGGCACGATCACCGAGGCCGGGCTGCGCTGGAACATCGACGTGGGCTTGCAGTATCTCGAAGCGTGGCTGCGCGGGGTTGGGTGCGTGCCGATTTACAACCTGATGGAAGACGCGGCTACGGCGGAAATTTGCCGGGCGCAGGTATGGCAGTGGGTGAAGTTCGGTGCGAAGCTCGACGACGGGCGGCCGGTGACGGCGGCCATGGTGAATCAGGTGGTGGATGAACAGCTCGCGAAACGCGGGAATGCGGACGCCGAATTCGCCAAGGCGGCGGGGATTTTCCGGCAGATGATGACCAGCGCCGATTTCCAGGAATTCCTGACGCTGCCGGCTTACAGCTTCATCGACTAGCCAGGGATGATCGGCTCGGGCGTGGCGGCGCCGTCGGCGCGGGGGTCGGAGGCGGCGTAGTTGGTGCCGGTCTTTGAATCGTGCAGGATGGCTTGGCCGCGGCCCATCTCTTGCGTGTACTCGCGGCGCACTAAAACTTCGTGACCCATAGCGGTCAACTTTTGCAGTGTGGCTTCGGGGACTCGTGATTCGATCAGCACGTCGCATCCGGCGGGGCCGCTCTTGGTGAAGCGCGGCGATTCCAAGGCTTGCTGCAGGTTCATGCCGTAATCGACCACGTTCGAAACAAACTGCGCGTGCGCCAGCGGCTGATTGGGTCCGCCCATGATGCCGAAGCCGATGTGCGCGTCGCCGCGCTCCATGAAGCCGGGGATGATGGTGTGGAAGGGACGCTTGCCGCCGGCGAGCACGTTGGGATGCGACGGGTCGAGCGTAAAGCCAGCGCCACGATTCTGCAAAGTGAAGCCCATGCCTTCGACGGTGATGCCGGAACCGAAATTACTGAAGATGCTTTGAATCCAACTCACGATGTTGCCTTCGCGATCCACCACCGTCAGATATGTGGTGTCACTTCCGGACATGTGCGCGGCGGCGACGCGTCCGTTCGCGGTGCGCGGATCGATCAGCGCGGCGCGTTCGCGGGCGTGTTCTTTCGAGAGCAGCTTCGCGACGGGGATCTCGCTGACGCGCGGGTCGGCGTTGTAGCGATAGACGTCTGAATATGCGAGCTTCATCGCCTCAATACGCTTGTGCATTTCGGCGGCGGTAAACGGACCCGCCGGATCGGCCGGCGCCGTCTCCATGATGTTCAGCATCTCGAGCGCGGCCATGCCTTGGCCGTTGGGCGGGAGTTCGTACACGCGCCAGCCGCGGTAGTCGATGGAAATGGGCTCGACCCATTCGGCTGAGAAGGACGACAAATCTTCGGCGGTCATGGTGCCGCCTAGCGCTTGCGAAGTTTTCAGAATGGCGGCGGCGATTTCGCCTTCGTAGAAAGATCGCGAGCCGGCGGCGGCCAGGCAGCGGTAGGCGCCCGCGAGATCGGGATTGCGGAACACGTCGCCGAGCCGCGGCGGGTTGCCGTCAACTAAGAACACGCGTGACGATTCGGCGTGGCTGGTGAGGCGGTCGAACGATATTGGCGAAGTCCACTGTTCCTCAATGGCTTCGGTCACCGGGAAGCCTTGCTCGGCGTAAGCGATGGCGGAGGCGAACAGGCGATCCCAGGGCAAGTTGCCGTAATGCTGGTGAAGTTGCGCCCAGCCGTCGACGGCTCCGGGGACGGTCACGGCGTGGATGCCGGCCAGCGGCATGGTGGTCATTTCGCTGGCTGCCAAGAAAGCGGGAGATAGCGCGCGCGGCGCGGGGCCGGAGGCGTTCAAGCCGGTCAGCTCGCCGGTTTTCGCATCCCAATAAAGCACGAACAGGTCGCCGCCGATGCCGTCCATCATGGGCTCGACTACGCCCAGCACGGCGTTGGCTGCGATGGCCGCGTCGACGGCCGAACCGCCTTGGGCTAGTATTTGCGCGCCGGCTTGCGAGGCCAGCGCTTGACTGGTGGCGGCGATTCCTTGCTGCGTGATGACCAGGGAGCGGCCGTAGTTGCGTCCGAATCCCGAGTGCGCGGCAAACACGTTATTAGGCTTTCGGATCCGACTTAGTGATGGCGCGCTTGAGCAGTTCGCCAAAAGCTTTGCGTGTCATGGAGCGGTTTTTCTTGGGCTTTTCGGAGGTTTGTCTCGCCAGGCTTGGGCGGAGCGGGTTCAGGAGGGCGGCTCATCTAGCTCCGTATGCAGTTCCGCTCCATGCGCAGAAGAGATTGCCGGTTCGTTCATCAGATTTCTCGTCGGCGATTTCGGCGTCGCGCTGCTGCGCGATGAAATCGGCGTCATTCGGCGTTGCATCTTTTTTCATTGCGAGCAGCCGAAACGAAGCCACGGTTCTTCGGCGACTTCGGACGGCGCCCATTGATGCGGGCCTTCGAAATAGCGAAGGAAGTGTGAGTAGCCTGCGGCCGCGAGTGACTCATCGAGATGCGTGACTTCGGGAAAATTGAAGTCGATGTTGCCAACCGCGGCGAATACCGGGAAAACGGAATCTTTCGACGACGGCGCAATATGGAGAGGAAATCCTGCGCCGTTGAGATAAACGCCCGCGGCGCATTTACAGTCGAGCGCAATTTGCGCTGCTACGCGGGAACCACCGGAGAATCCAGTGAAATAACGCGACTGATCGTCGATGGCGAGGAGGGTGTGCGTGTCGTCGGACATGGCTTGGGCGGCTTCGATCTCGGGAGGCCAGGGGCCGTTGCGAGAGTTATTGGAGGCGGCGACGATGTATCCATATTTTTCAGCAGCGGCTTTGAACGTGTCGATAGGGCGATCGCCGCGTGCAGAGGGATCGAAGGCGTAGATGATGGGCCACTGTTTTGTGGGCGTGTAAGACGAAGGCAGGTAGAGCGCGTAGGTTTGATCGGGCTTCCGCAGCGCAAATGCGGTGAAGGTCAATCTGGCCGGGACGGGCGCAATCGGTTTTTGTTGCGCCGATGCGAGCGGACAGACGATGAGGATGATCGCGAGGAGGCGATGCATTTGTGAGGAAGTATAGCTGGTACGAAGAAAGCTTTGCAGCCAGCGCATCTCCTCGCGCAACGCCTGAGTCTCGGGGGTTTCCAGGAAATCGGCGAACAGTCGGATACCCGACACCAGGCGGCGCAGCGCCACGCGCATCTGGTGCACGGCCTCGGGATCGCGCGTGGCGAACAGGACGTCCTGGTTGACCAGCAACTGCTCGGCGCAGGCCCGGCCGATGCTCTGGAAGGCCTGGGCGATGGTGGCATCCGGCGGAAACACCGGTGCACGCGCGCGGCGCGGCGCGGGGCCGGCACCCGCCAGCAGGGCATAGCCGCGGTCGGACTTGCTGGTAACGGAGATGCGCGCGTCGGTATCGAGCTGCAGGTCGCGGGCCAGGTCGAAGAGGATGCGTGGCCGGCCGCGCTTCAATTCCAGTTCGGCCTCGGCGATCGGCGTAGAGCCGGCGGGGCCGATCAGCTGCCCCTCGTCGAGAGCCAGCTCGACCTCCCAGCCGTCGGCGCCCAGACGATAGGTCGTGCGCCGCACTTCGGTGGTGAACACCGGATGCAGATTGCGCACCAGACGCTCGCTGGACCATGGCAGGTCGACCGCCGCCGCCTTCAGCGGCGGCACTTCGGGTTGGTCGCCCGCGATCTCGGCTTCCCATTCCTGGCGCCCCAGCAGGCTGCCTGCGGTCGGCGCGAAGTTCTTGAGGGTCTGGATGCGCTTGTCACCGACATGGCGGACCCGCAGCACCAGGTCGCTATTATGCAGCCGCAGGTCGTTGGTATCGAAATACACCGATTTGAGCATGTCGGAGACGCCGCGACCGCGCTTGAGCCGGCGCACGACCTGATTGCGTCGCATACGGCGCAACGCTTCCGGCGCCAAAACAAGCTTAAGCTCGGTTTCGGTCGGCAACTCTCTCTCCCAGCTTGGTGCGCGATCATAGCTAAAGGCTTGAGCGGGCGAAACCCGCGGGTGCGAATGGGCCCACGCAACCCTAACTGTTGCCTGCCGACGCGGAATTTGTCATTGTAGTCCAACCGGATAGAATGCCGGGCGGAGGATCCATGCAGACAGCAAGGTCGATGGCTAGGGGTCCGTTCTTGGGCGTGCTGACAGCCGCGGCGCTGCTTGTCGCCCTGGTCGGCTGCGCTCCTCTGTTCGATTCATCCAGTTTCGGCGGCACGATCAATGCTGCCACCGGCGGCACCGACGCTTCCGACGAGGCGCTGGCGGCGCTGGCCAAGGGCGACTACTCGCGCGCCGAGCGACTGGCGACCGCGGCCTGGCGCGGCAACCATGAGGATCCCTATGCGGCCTACGTCCTGGCCGAAGTCTATTTGAATACCGGCCGTCCGGATCTCGCGCGCCAGCAGTATGAAGCCATCGTCTCGATGAATGCGCAGCAGACCGTGGCCCGGGACGGCAAGCAGGTCACCCTGGTCGAGGTGGCGCAGCAACGACTGGCAGCGTTGCACCCGTCGACGCCCACCAAAATGACGGGGATGGACCAGAAGCCGACGGTGGCCGTCGACGACAGCGGCGCCGGCCCGGAAGCGTCGATCATCCGGCGCTTCAAGACCTTGCAGCGGCTGCTCGACGAGGGGTTGATCACCAAGGACGAGTTCGACCAGCGGCGCTCGGCCAATCTGGGGGCGCTGCTGCCCTACGTGGTCGTGCCGCCGGCCGCCAATCTCGATCTGCCGGCACCGGCGCCGAGCGAGGTGATCGACCGCATGAAGGCCCTGGTTGCCCAATACCAAAGCCACAACATCTCGGCCACTCAGGCGCAGACCGAACGTCTGATGATCCTCGATGCCTTGTTGCCCGGGCTCAATGCGCGGCGCGCCGACCCGCCGCCGCCGGTCACCGGC
>CAVVZG010000160.1:0-18149 GCA_963752205.1 Bryobacterales bacterium
CCTTCATAATAGAAGCAAGGTGTTTCTCCGCGCCGCAGTTTTTCTTTTACTGGCATCCGCCGTGGCCTCCGCCGCTGACCGGTTGTATCTCAAAGACGGCACTTTCCAGCTCACCAATCAGTACGAAGTGAAGTCCGATCGCGTGCGCTACTACAGTACCGAGCGCGGCGAATGGGAGGAGATTCCACTCGAACTGGTGGACCTCGACCGCACCAAAGGCGAGTTGAAGGAACGCGAAACGCAACTCGCCGCCGATGCCAAAGCCGAAGCCGAAGAACGCGCGGCAGAAAAGCTGGCGATCAAACAAGTGGCTGCCATTCCTACGCAGGCCGGCGCCTACTATATTCGTGGCGAGATGACGGAAGCGGTGAAACAGGCCGAGTCGAAAGTAGTCAGCAACAAGAAGCGCACGGTGCTGCGAGTGCTCTCGCCCATTCCCCTGGTGCCTGGTAAAGCGACCATCGAACTCGACGGCGACCACGCGCCTCTGCGCATCGCCGACACTCGTCCGGAATTCTATTTCCGTTTGTCCGATTACGAGCGTTTCGAGATCGTCAAGTTGACGCCCACGAAGAAGGACTCGCGCGTGGTGGAGAACCTGTCCATCCTGCAAATCAAGGACGAAAAAATGGTGGACGAGATGGTTCAGAAGATCGAGACCTTTAAAAAGCAGGAGGCCGACCTGCTCTACAGAATCTGGCCGGTGAAGCCGCTGGAGCCCGGTGAATATGCGCTGATCCAGTACACCGAAGGCAAAATGAATCCGCAGATTTGGGATTTCACGGTAGACGGTAAATAGTCAACGGCCGGCGACTCGCCGAAAAAACGCGAGAGATTCGGCGGCGCATTTTCCCCAGCGGTATTTTTCGGCGCGCGCGCGGCCGTAGCGGGCGAGTTTGGCGCGTTCAGTATCAGATTCCAGCAAACGAGTGATCCCGGCCGCGATTTGCGCGGGACTGTGCGGATCGACCATCAGCGCGGCATCGCGCCCCACTTCGGGCATCGACGACACGTCCGACGTGACCACGGCTACTCGCGCCGCTGAGGCCTGCGCGACGGGGAGAGCAAAGCCGTCATAGAGCGCGGGATAGACGAATAGCGTGGCGCCCGCCATGAGTGCGGCTCCGGGCGCTTCGCTGGTTGAGATGAGGTCGTACTCGCGTTGCAGTGCGGGCTTCAGAGCGCGCCAGGCGGCGAGCAGCGCCTCGCGATTCTGGTGGGGCATGTCGCCAGCGGCGTAGAGCACGTAAGGGCGCTCGCGGAGCGCAGGCTTCGCATCGAAATACTCAGGCGCAACACCTGGGTAGATGGTGGTGATTTTTGTTTCTTCAATCCCCAGAAGCCGGATCGCATCTTGGCGAACGCTTTCAGACACTGCGATCAGGCCATGAGCGCGATCCAGTATTCTCTCCGCAAAATTCTGGGCTGCCTTGGCCCGTTCGCCGGATATAAGCCAGGCCGACAGATCCTCAATGGTGGCTGTCAGCTTCGCACACCGCGGGGCACCGGGAGTTGTGGGCGACGCATGAAAGACATCCGTCCCGCGAAGTTTGAAATCGAGCCATTGCGCTCCCAGCACCGTTGCAAGCTTGCCGGATTCGAAAACTTGAATCTCTTCGCCATGCGCTTGGGAGCGGAGGGCCGCGACCCAGGGGGCGACATCGCTCCCTGCGGCATCAATCGTGATGCGCATATGCTAGCGATTCGACCGGGGACGGCGGTTGGATCTTCCAGCGCTTCATCCAGAGAAACAGAATCAGCAGCCCCCACAAGTGGTAACCGAGATTGGCGCGCCGCTGCAGATGCGACTGCAACACTTGATCGATAGCATCCCAGCGAAAAATTCCGGCCTCCCGTACGTTACCTTCGCTGAGAGTTTCGACCAGCAGCGGTTTGAGAGTCGTTCGCAGCCAGTGATGCGCCGGAATATCGAAGCCCTCTTTCGGCCGCGCCAGCACCGCACGCGGCAGCTTGTCTTTCATCACATCGCGCAGGATGAACTTCAGCGAGCTGCCACGGATCTTGAAATTCTCCGGCAGCGTTGCCGCGAATTCGATGATGCGGTGATCCAGAAACGGCGGCCGTACTTCGAGGGAATGCGCCATACTCATGCGGTCGCACTTATTGAGGATATCGTCGGGTAGGTAACAAAGCTGATCCAGCCACAAAAAACGGTTGAGATAGCCTTCGGTCTCACCGGGGAGCGGAATCGCGCTGGCTGAACCGTTGGCGTTCATCAGCGCGCGCCGCTGCGCTTCGTCGAACGTTCCGTTCCAATAAAAGTGAGCGTCGATGGGCTCCAGCAGAGAGCCTTCCAACATACGCCGGATCTTATAATCCAAGCCGATCTTTTCGTCGGATACCGGCAGCAGCGCGGCGGCGCGCGCCGCGGCACTCCGCGCCCCTCGCGGAATATGGCGCAACGTTTTCGCGTAGCGGTCCGCGATATAAGTGTTGTAACCGCCGAACAATTCATCCGCGCCGTCGCCGGAGAGTGCCACAGTGACGTCCTGGCGGCACATCTTTGACAGGAACCACACCGGCAGCGCTCCCGCATCGGCGCTGGGCTCGTCGGAATAAGTAGCGAACTCCTCGATCGCACCCGGTAGGTCATGCTCCGGGTTTAGATCGAACTCGTGGTGATCGGTTTGATACCGCTCGGCGACCTCACGGAAGAACTGAGTCTCGTCGAAACTGCGCCCGCGAAACGATACTGAAAACGTTTTGAGCCGCGCGGGCGACGCCTCCGCCGCGTAGTGCAGAATGGTCGACGAATCCAAGCCGCCGCTCGACCAAACTCCCAGCGGCGCGTCCGAAATCAGGTGCTCGGTGACGGCGGAACGCAGCAGCCGGTCGAGTTCCTTTTTCGCAGTCGCCAGATCCAGCCGCTTGTCGGGCTTGAACTGCAAGCTCCAATAAGGATGAATCGACACCGCGCCATCCTGCCATTCGAGCCAATTCCCCGGAGCCAGTTTCTGGATATCTTCAACCAGCGTCTCTGTCCCCGGAACGTAGTTGCAGGAAAGATACCGTTCGAGCGCCCGCAGGTTCATGCGCCGGTCCAGTTCGGGATGCAGCAGAATCGCCTTCATCTCTGAGCCGAAGTAGAGATCGTCCCCGTGCCGGCGATAGTACAGCGGCTTGATGCCGACGCGGTCGCGCACCAAGCACCAGACGCCGTCGCGACTCGCTCCAGAGCGCCGCGCCGAACATGCCGCGCAGCTTCGCGAACGATCGCACATCCCATTCGAGGAATGCGCGCAGCACCACCTCGGTGTCGCAGCGCGAGTCGAAACGATGGCCCAGCGCTTCAAGCTCACGCCGCAGTTCCGCGTGATTATAGATTTCTCCGTTGAAGACCAGGACGGTGTCGCCATCGTCACTGACCATGGGCTGATCGCCATGTTCGAGATCGATGATCTTGAGGCGCACCGCGCCCAGCGAGACGTTGGCGGATTCCCACACGTCCTGCCGGTCAGGTCCCCGATGGATTAGCGAGCGCGTGATCTCCCAGATGCGCTCTAATTGCCGACGCCCGTTGGTATGCGTGAATCCGGCGATGCCACACACGGAATTAGTTTACGCTTCGAGCTGTTCCGGAAACACCGCGTAACCCTGCGGCGGCGGGAACAGTTCCTCGAGCAGCAGCAGCCGCTTGCGCAAATTCCGGCTAGGCAGTTGGCGTGGACCGGTGTCGACATCGATATCGCAACAGATGCCGTGCAGATACAGCGTCAACGTGTCGGCGAAGGACTGCCGCGCGTACTCGCGAAACGCCTTGCCGTTGCGCACGTTCTGCGAGCGCCGCATGGCCTGCTTCAGGCGCCAGCTCGGTTCGTCCACTTCGCCGTGAACGTCCGCGCTCAACTCATCGCGCAGGATGCGGATGTAGCGGGTCTCGACGTCGTCGGTCCAATGATCCGCCATCAACGTCGCCAGCAGATGGTAGAAGCGGTAATGGTATTCCGCCACTTCCTGATCTTTGAGAGCGAACGCCAGCACCGTTTCGTCCCCCAGCTTCAGTTGCGTGTAAGGAGACAAGCGTCCTTCCGGAGGCCGCTCGATCGAGACGTAATCCGCGGCGGGCGGCGCCGTCTTACGCTTCTCGTGGCCGTCGCCGCGCTCCAGATACGGGACCAGCAAAATCGAAATCTTGGGCAGCGCCCCGGCGATCGCGGGAGGCAGCGCCGCCACCGGCTCTTCCAGATACTCCTTGAGATCCTCCTCCGACATCGGAACCGAGGCGCAGAAGTACGAAAATGTGTTGCTGAGCGGAATCATCTCGCCGCGAAAGCGCTCGGCGAATTGGGTAACGCTTAGCTTGGAAAGGTCAAGTTGGGCCGGCATTGAGTGGCAATCTCATTGTAACCCCCCCAGGCAAACGCGCGCCTTTTTGCCAGGAACGGCCCTTCTCGTGCGGTACAAATAACTCTATGGACCTCAACGACGCTATACATCCCTCGCAGCATCATCTGTTTAAGAAGGCGCTGTGGCCCTACTTGCGCGGCATTCACCCGCTGGTGATTCTGACGTCGCCTGTCATCTACCTTTGCTCCATCCCATTCCTGCTGCTGGATCTGGCGGTTACGATTTATCAGGCCGTTTGCTTCCCGGTGTATGGCATAAAGAAGGTTGCTCGCGCGGATTACCTGGTGTTCGATCGCGGCAGCCTGCGCTATCTCAACGTGATCGAGAAGATCGGCTGCGTCTACTGTTCTTACGCCAACGGATTGCTTGCGTATATCGTCGAGATCACGGCCCGCACGGAGCAGCATTTCTGTCCCATCAAGCATGCCCGCAAGGTGCTTCACGCACACTCGCACTATGCGAACTTCATTCCCTACGGCGACCCGCGGGCGTGGCGCAAGCTGATCGATCACATCGACCCCGCGCCGCCCGTTGCGAAGTGAATTTCGGCCTCCGTAATGATAAAGTAGACCCGAGGCTGATATTTCACTTATGACTCATCATCACTTCGCGGGCCGTTTGGCCGGACTCTTATTCTTGGCCGCCGGCGCCGCCTGCGCGTTTGACGCCACTCTGCCGCTACCGGCTGTCACCGTCACCGGACCTGTCGCGAACACCACGGCCCTGCGCAACCCGGATCACGGCTATCCTTACAACGCCACGCCTCTCGATCTCGAAAAGCAAGGCTACGTGGAGCAGGAGTTCTTCATCGAAGGCAAAGCCAACGCCTATAACATCACGCCCGGCCAGCCCGGCACCGTGAAGGACGGCAACCACCCCTTCAAGACCCGCATCGTTGTGAGACGTCCGAAATCGGCCGCCAAGTTCAACGGGACCGTGGTCGTCGAGTGGTACAACGTCTCCCAGGGTCACGACGGTGAATACGACTGGTTCCAGTCGGCCGAGCATATGCTGCGCGCCGGCTACGCCTGGGTGGGTGTTTCCGACCAAAGAGTCGGGGTGAACTCGCTTAAGGAATGGAGCCCAGTCCGCTACGGCTCACTTGACATCACCGATGGCGGCAAGGTGACCGACGATTCGCTGTGCTACGACGCCTTCACGGCGGCGGCTGTCGCGATCCGCGGCGAAGGCACCGTCAAAGTGATGGGCAACCTGAAAGCCGCGCGGCTGGTGGCCATCGGACACTCGCAGTCGGCCGGCCGTCTGTGGATCTACTTTCACTCGGTCCACCCGCTGATCCCGAAAGTCTATGACGCGGTGGTGTTGCACGGTGGCGGCGGCAAGGTCAGCGAAGATCTCAACGTCAAAGTTTTCAAGCTGCTCAACGAAACCGACGTCACGGGCCAAGCGAACAATCGCCAGCCCGACACCGACAAGTTCCGCCAATGGGAAGTGGCCGGAACATCGCACCTGGACGCGAAGTTCTCACGTATGATGGCGGGCCTCGGCCTGCGCGTTTCCGGTATGGACCCGGTGGACGGTTCGCCCGCAATCAGCGGCCCCTCGATCAGCGGCGGCGCCGGCAATGGAGCTGCAGGCAACGGCGATGGCGTTGCCGGCACCAACGTCTGCAAGAATCCGCCGTTCAGCCGCATCCCGGAACACTACGTACTAAACGCGCTGCTCGATCAGACCAACCGCTGGCTGAAGGACGGAATCGCGCCGCCCACCGCCAGCCACATCGAGCTCAAGCAGCTGCCTGACGCTCCTGCTCAAGCCGCGCCCGGCCGCGGCCCGCAAGGCCCGCGCTGGGAAGTGGTTCATGATGAACTCGGCAACGCTCATGGTGGTATCGAGCTGGCACAGCACGCCGTCCCCACCGCCACCAACACCGGCCAAAACGAAGGCGGAGCCGCCGGCGGCGAACGCAATTGCAACTTGATGGGTTCCTACTTCACCTGGGATGACGCGCGCCTGAGCATGCTGTATCCCACGCACGCCGCCTATGTGGCCAAGGTGAAAGAAGTGACCGAGAAAAACCTGAAGGCGGGCTACATCGTGAAGGCCGACGCGGATGCGACCATCGCCGAAGCCTTACATTCCAGCATTGGCACGACCAAAGTGAGCGCTCGCTGATCGTTCGTGTGGGTGCCGCTCATAACCATTACGGCAGTCACCAGACCAATAGCGTTATTGATATGCTGTGATTAACCTAAGACGAGGTAAACAGCATGATTCGATCGTTCTTTTCCTTTTTACTACTCGCGTTGCTGGGTTCTGCACCCCTGCTGGCCCATCACTCCTTCGCTGCCGAATACGATGACACCAAGCCCATCAAAGTAGTGGGAACCGTCACCAAAGTCGAGTGGCAGAACCCGCACATCTGGTTCTATATCGACGTGAAGGGGGAGGACGGCAAAGTAACCAACTACGCCTTTTCCGGCGGCGCCCCCGGCCAGTTAATGCGCCGCGGCATCATGAAGAGCGCGATCCAGGTAGGTTCGGTGGTGACCGTCGACGGGTTCAAAGCCAAGGACGGTTCCAACAACGCCTTCGGTTCGAAAGTGACCTACCCTGATGGCCGCATGGTGTTCACCGCCAATCAGGAAGACCACAACAACAAGCCTTGAGGAGAACGCCATGAAAAAACGAACGATGCAGCTTTCACTCCTGGCCGCCGTGGCGTTGGTCCCGGCGATGCACGCGCAAACGTCCACTCCCGCCATTCCGCGCACCGCCGATGGCAAGCCGGACTTCACCGGCATCTACCAGTGGCCCACCTACCTGCCCGGCGCGGAGCGCGGTAAAAGCTCCGCCACCACCTTCGACCGCAAGAACTTCGCCCCCCTCAAGCCCGACGGCGAAGCTTTCCTCGAACCGCGCACCGGCGACCCCCGCCACGACGAGCCGCGCGACTTCTGCATGCCCGCCGGATTCCCCGGCGGAATGCTCTCGGCCAACGCCATGCAGTTCTTCCAGACCAAGAACTACCTCACCATCGTCCACGAATTCCAGCGCATGTCGCGCATCATTCCGCTCGACGGCCGCCCATTTCGCAAGGATATCGAGCCTTCGTTCTACGGCGATTCCGTGGGCCATTGGGAAGGCGACACCCTGGTGATCGTCACTAAGAATTTCAAGCGCTGGATGCTGGACGATTACTTCTACACCAATCCCAAAGAATTCCGCATGCACAGCGACGCCATGACCACGACCGAGCGCATGCAATGGAAAGACAAGGACACTCTTTCCTACTTGCTGACGATTGACGATCCCAAGACCTTCACCAAGCCGTGGTCCCAGGAATTCCAGATCAAGGCCAAGCCGGAATGGGATCAGGTGGGCCTCTTCGAATACGTCTGCGAAGAAAACAACCGCTGCCCTGGCGGGAAGTGCCAGGGCAACTAGCGCCTTACGGCAACAGTTTCAGACTAGTGACTTTAATCTTGTCGCCGTCGACTTCGCCCACGACTTCAATACGCATGTCGTCGTCTTTTTTCGAAGACTGAATCAGTGCGAGGGCCTTCTGGCTGCCGGCTGCGTCAAACGCCACAAACTTGTTGCTTTCGTAAGTGAATACGCCGTAGCCGGTGCGCTGGCAGGCGGGCATCAGCAAGCATTTTTTGTCGTGTGTATAAGCCCACAGCATGCCGCCTTCCAGATGCGGATTGGAACCGGACACCATGCGGGTTTCCGCTCTGGCTGAACATTCTTTATCGATCAAAACCCCTTGCAGCGTGGTGGACTTGGCGTCCGCGCCCAGCAGGGCCAATGCCGCGCCTGCGGTCACCAGGGACCATCCAAAGAGTCGTCGAATCAACATAGCTTTTCGAGCCTCCGTCCCATTTTTTACCACGACTTTTTGGGGGCTGACAATACCCGGTTGGAAGTAGGTTAATTCACCGCGTAGCGGGCCTTCAGGGCGAAGGGCGCGATCTCGATATCGAACTGCTCCCCGCTGGCGCGCGCCATCTGATAGGTGCCGCGCATATTGCCGGTGGGCGTCTTCAGCGGACACCACGAGGAGTATTGGAAGGATTCGCCCGGCGCCAGCACTGGCTGCTCTCCCACCACCCCTGGCCCTCTCACGTCTTCGGTGTGCTGCGAGCCGTCGGTGATGACCCAGTGGCGGCTGATGAGTTGCACTGTCTCCGGTCCCTGGTTGGTAATGCGGACCGTATACTGGAACACCCAGTTATCTTCGAGCGGCCGCGAGTTCTCGGCTGAGTACCGGGATAAAACCTCGACGCGAATGTTTTCGGTGATCGCCTCAGACATCGGCGCAAGCTCTGACCGCGGATCTGCCATAGTGGAATGCTCATCATAGCAAGCCCGCGCGAGCTTCTAGCCGCCGGCGATCGCTCCCACGATCAAGAAGGGCTCGGTTCCCGACACCACAGCTTCGGGCAAAGCGGCGTCCGCGGAATCGTGAGATAAATCTTCCGCGCAGGCAAAGAAGCGCACGAAGGGACGGCGTTGCCGGCTCACATGATCGCGAATGGTCCCTTGCAGCATGGGATAAGCTTCCTCCAGGGCATCGAGAACCGAACCGATGGTAACTTTGCCTGCCACCTCCACCGTCACCTCGCCATTGGCTTTCGCCAGCGTTCGCAGATGCGCCGGAAGCACCACACGGATCATGAGAGCGTCTGCACTTCGACGGAGAGCACGGCCGGAAGATCCCGTACGATGGGGGCCCAATTGTCACCGGCATCGGCCGACGCATACACTTGCCCCCCGGTAGTCCCGAAATAGATACCGCACGAATCGAGTGAATCCACCGCCATTGCATCGCGCAGGACATTTACGTAGCAGTCGCTCTGCGGCAAGCCTTTGCTGAGCGGCTCCCAATCGTTTCCGCCCGTGCGGCTGCGATACACCTGCAGCTTGCCGTCGAGCGGGAAATGCTCCGAATCGCTTTTGATCGGAACGACGTAGATGGTTTCAGGTTCATGGGCGTGAACGTCGATAACGAAACCGAAATCAGTGGGCAAGTTACCACTCACCTCGTGCCAGGAATCACCGGCGTTATCGCTGCGCATCACGTCCCAGTGCTTCTGCATGTAGAGAACACCCGGGCGCGCGGGGTGCATCGCGATGCGGTGAACGCAGTGCCCCACCTCCGCCGTCGGGTCGGGAATGTGTTCAGACCGCAGCCCCTGGTTGATGGGACGCCAGGTTGCACCCGCATCGTCGCTGCGGAAGGCGCCCGCGGCGGAAATGGCGATGAAGATCCTGCCCGGAGTGCTTGGATCCAGCACAATTGTATGCAGGCACATGCCGCCCGCGCCGGGCTGCCAGCGGGGTCCCGAGCCATGGCCGCGCAGGCCGGAAAGTTCTCCCCAGGATTTTCCTCCGTCGCTGGAGCGGAACAGCGCGGCGTCTTCAATTCCGGCGTAAACCGTGTCGGGATCGGTCAGCGAAGGCTCGATATGCCAGACGCGCTTGAACTCCCAGGGATGCGGCGTGCCGTCGTACCACTGGTGAGTGCCCGGGACGCCATCGTAGACGAACTTGTTATCCACCGGCTCCCAGGTCTTTCCGCCATCGCTCGAACGCTGAATGAGCTGCCCGAACCAGCCGCTCGATTGCGATGCATACAGGCGGTTGGGGTCGGCCGGCGATCCCTTCAGATGGTAAATTTCCCAGCCCGCAAAATGAGGGCCGCTCACATCCCATTTTTCACGCTTTCCATTCGCACGTCAAAATGAAGGCGCCCTTGCGCGTGCCCACGAGAACGCGTACTCCGGTTTTGTTTGCCATTAATATTTCGTCTCCTTACGAAACGGATTCGACCGGGTGTGCTGCGTTGCAGAACTCCTATCGCGCGGCGCGGCCGTCTCGTCTTCCTTCCTTAAGCGTATCGAACGGCAAGCGCCGGAATCGACACCCTTCAAGAATTATTTACCATTGAGCGATGCGCAGCCACGGCGGCCAGCGGTTGGGCGCTGGAGTGTCTTAGTAACCGTAATGTAACTTGCTTCCCCTCCGCCTCCCGTCTACCCTCAATAAGTACCCTCATGCGCGGCGAAGTTCACACCACAAAACCTTTAGTGCGCCGCAAGGCCAATCTCTCGCTGGTCAAATTCCGGCTGATGGCCTTCCTGGCGGTTCTGGGGCCCGGCTTTATCACCGCCAACGTCGACAACGATCCCGGCGGCATCCTCACCTATTCGCAGGCCGGCGCCAAGTACGGCTACACGCTGCTGTGGACGCTGATTCCCACCACCATCGCGCTCATCGTCGTGCAGGAGATGGCCGCGCGCATGGGCGCCGTCACCGGCAAAGGCCTGTCCGATCTGATCCGCGAAGAGTTCGGGTTGCGCGCCACGTTCATCACCATGGCGATTCTCGTCATCGCCGATTTCGGCAACATCGCCGCCGAGTTCGCGGGCATCGCCTCCGGGATGGGAGTTTTCGGCGTCAGTCAAATATATGGCCGTTCCGATCGGCGCGGCGCTCGTCTGGATCGTCATCGTGAAAGGCCGCTACAAGCCCGTCGAGCGGATGCTGATCTTGTTTTCGCTGATCTATTTCACTTATCCGGTCTCCGCGTTTCTGGCCAAGCCGGATTGGAACCGCGCGCTGCACGACACGCTGATTCCGCAATTCCACGGCGATTCGCATTATCTGGTCATGGTCGTCGGCTTGATCGGCACCACCATCACGCCGTGGATGCAGTTCTATCTGCAGGCGTCGATCGTCGAAAAGGGAGTCGACCGGCGCCACTACGCGCTGACCCGCTTGGACGTGATCCTCGGCTGCATCGTCACCGACGTCATCGCGTTCTTCATCGTGGTGGCCTGCGCCGCGACCATCTACAAAGCCGGAAGCGGTACGCAAATCAACGACGCCGCCGACGCCGCTCTCGCGCTCAAGCCCTTCGCCGGAAAGTTCGCAACCGCGCTGTTCGCCGTCGGCTTGGTGAACGCGTCCCTGCTAGCGGCCGCGATTCTGCCCCTGGCCACCGCCTACAACATCTGCGAAGGTCTCGGCTTCGAATCCGGCGTCGAACGCCGCTTCTCGGAAGCGCCCATTTTTTACTGGCTCTACACGCTGCTGATCGTAGGCGGCGCGGGCTTCGTGCTGATCCCGCGCCTGCCGCTGTTGAAAGTGATTTTGTTCTCGCAGGTAGCCAACGGAATTCTGCTGCCGTTCGTGCTGTTCTACATGTTGATGTTGATCAACCGCAAGCGCATCATGCAGGAATACACCAACAACTTGTGGCAGAACATCGTGGCTTGGTCGACCGCCGTGATCATGGTCGCGCTCACCGCGGCGCTGGTGTGGAACACTTTGCCTACAGGCGGCGCGCCACCACAACCGTAATATCGTCCGCCGGCGGAGCGCCCTGCGTGAAGCGTGCGACTTCCGTATGCACCGCCTCCATAATCTCGTGCGCCGATTTGCCGTGCATCGAAGCCACCAGGTCTGCCAGCCGCTGCTCGCCAAAATCCTCGTCCGACGGATTCACGGCTTCGGTAACGCCGTCGCTGAAGAGCACCAGCGTGTCGCCGTGCTCCATCCGGATGCGGAATTCTTCATACTGCGCCATGGGAAGAATCCCCAGAATCATGCCACCTCCGTTGAGCAGCTCAAAGCCACCCTTCGCGCGCACCAGGACCGGGGGATTGTGTCCGGCGTTGGTAAAAACCAGTTCTCCCGTAGACGGGTCCGCGACTGTCATGAAGAACGTGATGAACCGATTGTCCGGAGTGTGCGCGGTAGTGGCTTTATTCAGCCGCGTGATTTTCTCCGCCAGCCGGTCACCTTCTTCGAACAATACTTTGACGCGGGCCTGCAAGCTCGACATGAGCAGCGAAGCGGGCATGCCTTTCCCGGCAACGTCGCCCACCAGCATCCCCAAGCGTCCATCCGGAAACTCCAGATAGTCGTAATAATCCCCGCCCACCGTTCTACAAGGCGATGTGCGACCTGCGATGTCCATTCCCTCGGTTTTCGGCGGCGCCGACGGCAGCAGCCCCATCTGGATGTGCGCGGCTTGGTCCAGCTCCTTCGACATCGCGCGTTCGACCAGCTCAATCTCGTTTAACCGCGCATGTTCGATACGAATGGCGGCGACATTCGCCATCACTGTCAGCAGCCCGAGGTCCTCGCGCGTGAACTCGCGAATCATATCCGGCGAGTCGACATAGATCAATCCGATCACTCGGTCGTTGGTCTGTAGAGGCACCGCCATCATGCTGCGCACCGAATTCTGCACGATGCTCATTTGCGCCTTGAGCGCCTGATCCATCTGGGCGTCCCGCACCAAAAGAGACGACTTCTCTTTGATCACTCGATCGCGCACGGTGTTCGAGATTTTGAATCCCGCGCCGCGCGCCGCGCGCGCCTTCAGCTCATCGCCTTCGAGCGTCATCAGCACGCCGCGCCCCGCGAGCACCGCCTCCATCGAGAGGTCCATGATGACTTCAAATAGCTCGTTCAGCGGCCGGTGTCCCGCCAGTTCGCGCCCCGCCCGAATCAGAGCCTGCATCTGCGGATTGCCTTGGATGATGGACGTCTTGTCCATCTCGCCCGACTGCGCGCTCAGCATCTCGTCGAGACTCGCCACCAAAGTGGTCGACCCCGACGTCGCGCTCTCGGCCACCTCGACGAACTCGACTTTCTGCACGCCCGCCGCACCCGGCAGCGCGTCCGACAACTCCAGTTCCAAGTGCCCGGCAACGATTTTGTCGCCGATGCCCACCGGCGTCGCCGTGTCAATCCGGCGGTCGTTGACCAAGGTGCCGTTCTTGCTTCCCAGGTCCTCCGCCATCCACTGCCCGTTTACTTTGGTCAACGCCATATGCTGGCGCGACAGTCCGGCATCGTCCGGATAGCAAAGTTGGCAGGCACTAGACCGCCCCAGCATGATGCGGTCGCGGTCCAGCGGCAGATAAGTGATCTTGCCTTCGAAATCGCGAATAAGTAGTTCTTTCGGGATCGCCGGTGAAACTTGCTGGGAGGACGCCACGGATTTAGCGTAACACCGGAGGACCCTCCTCGGAACGCGGCCCCCGGCCGATAATACCTACTAGTTAAGATGGATTTTGCTTGACCTGGCCCTGCGATATCGCGCAAAATGGCAGTTCGGGTCCCGTGACGAGTCAGAGCCTGAGGAGAAGTTTTGTCGTTTCTAGCAAATAGAGTTTTTCATGGGATCTGCGTGCTGCTCTTTCTGAGCGCCGCGACTTCTCCCGCCATCACCAAAAAGCCGGCCAAGCGTGTCGCGAAGGTCGCACGCAAAATTGCCGCCCCGGTCGCTCCGGTAGTCACAGCGGTCAAGAAGACCACCGTCCGCACTCTGCGCGGCCCCTGGCGAGTGCCCACCTACGCCGATTCCACCGAGGGCGACCGCATCGAGGGCGAAGACCCCGTCGTGCGCCGCGCGGCGCTCGACGCGTTAGGGAAATTGAACGGCACCGTAGTGGTGGCCGATCCCGAAACCGGCCGCATCCTGAGTATTGTGAATCAACGCTTGGCCTTCCGCGACGGCTTCCAACCGTGCTCCACCGTGAAGGTTCCGGTGGCACTAGCAGCGCTCAGCGAATCGATCGTGGAGCGCGACACTCGCATCCGCCTCTATGGCCGCACCAGCATGACGATGACGGAAGCGCTCGCGAAATCCAGCAACCAATACTTCGCGAGCCTGGGCATGAAGCTAGGCTTCGAACGTGTCAGCTACTACGCGCATCTATTCGGGCTAGGCGAAAAAGCCGGACTAGATATCGAAGGCGAGCAAGCCGGCCTGTTGCCCCCCGCGCCGCCCAAGAACGGCATGGGCATGATGACCAGCTTCGGCGACGGCATCGCCCTGACCCCGCTTGAACTCACGGCGTTAGTAAGCGCAGTAGCTAATGGCGGGACACTTTACTACTTACAATACCCCCGGACCCAGGACGAGGCCCAAACCATCCTCCCTCGCGTGAAGCGCCATCTGGATATCGAAGCCCTGATCCCCGAAATCAAGCCCGGCATGGCCGGAGCGGTGGAATACGGTACCGCCCGCCGCATCGGCTTCGACCCCAACGAGCCCATCTTCGGCAAGACCGGGACCTGCACCGACGAACGCTCCCCCACGCATTTGGGTTGGTTCGGATCGTTCTCAGAAACCAGCCGCGGCAAGCTAGCCGTCACCGTGTTGCTGACCGGAGGCCACGGCGTCAGCGGCCCCGCCGCCGCCGGAGTAGCCGGCACCGTCTACAAAAACCTGGGCGCAGTAGACTACGTAGCAAAAATAGGGACGGAGCCTATTTATCCGCGGCCACTCTCCCTAAGCCTGCAAAGTAGCCTGCGCGATAAATAGACCCCGTCCCTACTTTTGCTCGTCCAGCCCCTCCGTTAGCTCTTCCCATTCCGCAACCCGGGTTTCGAGTTCGCCACGATGCACATCCAGTTGTTTAGTGAGCCGAGCCGTCTCCTCAGCACTCTTAAACTCCCCCAACTTCGCCTCAACTTGCTGAATCTCCGATTCCAGCGAAGCCACTTCCTGCTCCACTTCCCCCAAGCGCTCCCGCATCTTCTGCGCCTTCATCGGATTCACCCGCGGCTTGTCTCTTTTAGCAACCGCCACGGCCACTGGCTCCTCCGGGGCAGCGACCTCCGCCACCATAGCCTCCGGCCCGCCCGCCTTCCGCCACAAATAGTCCTCGTAGTTGCCCGGGTACACGTGCACGTGCCCTTCCTGAATCTCAAACACCCGCGTCGCCAAGTTATCGATGAAGTAACGGTCATGCGAGACGAACACGACGGTGCCGTTATACTCCTTCAGAGCTTCGAGCAGCACGTCCTTAGCGCGCATATCCAAGTGGTTCGTCGGCTCATCCAGCAGCAGAAAGTTCGAAGGCGCCAGCAGCATCCGCGCCAGCGCATAGCGATTGCGCTCCCCGCCTGAGAGCACTCCGATCTTCTTAAAGACATCGTCCTCGCTGAACAGAAAGCACCCCAGCAAGGACCGCAGTTGCGTCTGCGAATGCCCCGTCGCCGAGCCGCTCAAATCATCCAGCAGCCGCGCGTTAACGTCTAGCTCCTTATACTGATCCTGCGCGAAGTAGTCCGGAATCACATTGTGCCCCAGCGTGTAGGAGCCGGAAGTGAGAGGTTCCGCCCCCGCCAGCAACTTAATCATGGTGGACTTACCCGCCCCGTTCACTCCCACCAACGACACCCGATCCCCGCGCTCAATCACGAAATGAGCGTCACCGAACACGAACTTCTGCCCGTAACTCTTCGAGACGTCCTTGAACTCCGCCACAATCCGTCCGCTAGGCTTCGGTTGCGGAAACTTGAAATGGATCGTCTGCTCTTCTGGGGGAATTTCGATGCGCTCAATCTTATCGAGCTCCTTGATTCGCGACTGCACTTGCTTTGCCTTGGTAGCCTGCGCGCGAAAGCGGTTGATGAACGCCTCCAGTTGCTCGATGCGCTCGCGCTGATTGCGGTACGCCGCGGTCAACTGATCCCGCCGTTCCGTCTTCTGCCGCAAATAAGAATCGTAGTTGCCGCTATAGAACTGCACCCGCTTATTCCAGATCTCGACCGTCTTATTCACCGTCACGTCCAGAAAATACCGGTCATGGGAAATCAGCAAATAAGCGCCCGGATAGCTCGTCAGATACGATTCCAGCCAGTTGCGCGCTTCGAGATCCAGATGGTTGGTGGGCTCATCGAGCAGCAGCAAACTCGGTTTTTCGAGCAGCAGCTTCGCCAGCGCCAGCCGCATCTGCCAGCCGCCGGAGAACTCCTCCGTGCGCCGCCCCCAATCTTCCTTGCGGAACCCGAGCCCGTCGAGCACCGTCCCCACCTGCGCCTCGATCGCGTACCCATCACGATTGCGGAACTCGCTGTCGATATGATGCGCCCGGTCGGCCGCCGCCGCATACTCTGGACTCGCCGGATCCAACTCGCCCAAGCTGTGATGCAGCGCCTCCAGCTCTTTCTCCATCTCGCGAAGCTGATCGAACACCGTCATCGCTTCCGCAAACACCGTGCGCCCCGTCAGCGAGAGCCCGTCCTGCGGCAAGTAGCCGATGGTCATGCCCTTGGCCATGCTCAGAGACCCGTAGTCGAGCGTCTCCATACCGCACAAAATCTTGAGCAGCGTGGATTTGCCAGTGCCGTTGCCGCCGACGAGCCCCGTGCGCTCGCGCGGTGTAATCAGCCAGTCGCAGTCTTCAAAGAGGAGCTTGTGGCCGAAACGTTTCCCGGCCCCTTGGAGTTGAATCATTTCGCGGAGGAGTCAATAACGATTCTAGCGGACGCGCACGCTAGGACGATCCTACTTACCGGATTCCGTGTCGTGGACGAACTGAACCACGTCAGCGCGGAACTGCCGCAGGACGCTCTCATTCAGATACACCATGTGGCCCGATTCGTAATATTTGTAGCTGATATTCTGCTGCAAACTCTGCGGAATGGGCAGATGATGCATTTCATAAATGCCCTCGAAATAAGGCGTAGCCAGATCGAAGTATCCGCCCACCAGCATCACGCGCATCTTCGGATTCGATTTCATGGTGAAGGCCAGGTCGGGCATGACATTGGTCGCGCTCCCGAAGCCCTGGTTGTCGCCCGGGCCACCGGGCGCCTTATGGTGAAAATCCCACAGTGGTCCGATCTCATCATAGACGTTCGGCTTATAGGTCTCCTCTTTGCCAAACTTAAGTTCCGTGCGCACGTAATCGTTAATCGCCGTGGCGTAAGCCGCCGAGATGGCGCTCGCCTGCGGATCGTAGTCCGCTTCCCCGGAGAGCCGGTTCAGATCGGGCCCGCGGTAGCGCGTGTCGATGCGTCCGGTGGTCATGCCGTCGGCGTCCTGCAAGGTCTTGGAAAACTCGCCGCCGGCGACGCGCAGATTCGCTTTCAGAATATAGTCCAGTGGCAGTCCCGTGTACTTGTGCAGTTTCTCGGCAATCGCGTGTTGTTGATTCTCCGGCAGCAGCGATCCCGCCAGTAGCGCAGCCGAGTACTCGCCCAGCGCAAAGGTCTCTACCTCGCGCAAAAACGGTTGCAGCGCGGCCGGTTGTTGCGGCAGCTTGTGATGATAGAAAGCCGTGGCTGCATACGTGGGCAACGCCAGCGCGTAGGGCTGATCCGTTCCCGGGTTCCAGTGCACTCCGTCCACCGAATTGTCGAAGTTGAGAATCGCCGACAGCAAGACAATTCCGTTCAGATCCACGTTCTTCAAGAGAGCGCTCAGCACTGCGGAACGCGGAGTCCCATAGGATTCGCCAAACAAATATTTGGGAGAATTCCAGCGATCGTACTTGGTCAGGAAGCGCCGCACGAAGCGTTCAAAAGCGTGCGCATCCTGATCCACCCCCCAGAAGGCCTTCTCTTTATCCTTGCCCATGATGCGGCTGAACCCAGCTCCTGGCATGTCGATAAAAACCATGTCGGTGACATCCAGCAGGCTGTACGGATTGTCCGTAATCGAATACGGCGCGCCCGTTTTGTGCTCCGTATCGGGAATCACCACGCGGCGCGGGCCGAACGATCCCATATGCAGCCACATGCTGGATGATCCAGGACCACCGTTATAAAAGAACGTCATCGGCCGCGCCGCGGCGGAGCCGCCTTTGCGGAAGTACGCGGTATAGAACAGGCGTGCCCTGGCCGGTGCGTCTTCCGGCTTGGCCGGATCGGTCGGGTTCACCACGGCGTCCGGCAGCAACTGGCCGTCGCTCGCGAGCAGGGCGTCGAAGGCGTCGGTTCCGCCCACCGTGATGGTCCCCGCGATGGCCCGGTACTCGATCTGCTGTCCGCCAATCGTGACCGTG
>CAVVZG010000161.1:0-10027 GCA_963752205.1 Bryobacterales bacterium
TGGAACTCGGTCTAGCCAAAGGCGATACGATTCCGATGTTGCCATCGGCCAAAAAAATCATGGACGCGCGGCAGTCGAAAGACGACCCGGAGGCCAATTGCTTGCCCGGCGGCATTCCGCGCTCGGCGCCTTATCCGTGGACTTTCGCGGTGGCTCCCGGGCGCCTGTACATTCTGTTCGAGGGCAACATTCATAGCTATCGCCAGATTTTTATGGACGGACGTGCGCATCCGCCGGATCCCAATCCGACTTGGTATGGGCATTCGGTCGGCCATTGGGAGGGCGACACGCTGGTGGTGGATACAGTCGGATTCAACGACAAATTCTGGTTCGACTTCCGCGGGCATCCGCATACCGAGAGGCTGCACACCATCGAACGCTACACGCGGAAGGATTTCGGGACTCTCGTGAATGAGATCACCATTGACGATCCGGGCGCGTACTCCAAGCCTTTTAAGGTGACGTTTAACGCGCGCCTGATGCCGAAAGGCGAAATCATGGAGTACATCTGCCAGGAAAATAATCAGGACGTATCCCACATAAAGGGGCCGGCGGGGCTTCCCTAGTGGACTGGAAGACGCCCATCTGGCAGCAGTTCGGGGCCGCTATCGACATGCTGGAGAATGCGATGCGGGCTTGCCCGGAAGACGTGTGGCCGGAGTGTTGGTACATCGCTTATCACACGCTATTTTTTCTTGACTTCAATATGTCCGAATCGGCTGAGGGGTTCGCGCCGCCTGCTCCGTTTACGCTGGATGAATTGGATCCGGCGGGAGTTCTGCCGGAGCGGCCGTTCACGAAAGAAGAGTTGCTCGGCTATCTGGAACACGGACGCAGGAAGTGCTGGGCGACGATTCACGATATGACGGAGGAAATGGCGGGCGAGCGTTGCGGGTTCGAGCGACCAGACGTCACTCGGGTAGAATTAATGCTCTACAACATGCGCCACGTTCAGCACCATGCCGGACAGCTGAACTTGATTCTGCGGCAGCGGATCGATTCCGCGCCGCGCTGGGTGGTGAAGGCTAACCCCACACTTCGTTAGCGGTTTCGACCACCAGCCGAAGCTTGGCCCACTGTTCTTCTTCGGCTAACAAGTTCCCTTCCTCCGTACTCGCGAAGCCGCATTGGCCGCTGAGGCAGAGCTGATCAAGGTCAATAAACTTGGACGCTTCATCGATGCGTCGCTTCAACTCATCTTTGGTTTCTAGCTTGCCGGTTTTGGTGGTCACCAGGCCCAGCACTACCTGTTTGTTTTTGGGAACCAGGCGCAGCGGCTCGAAACTGCCGGCGCGGTCGCTGTCCCATTCCATGAAATAGGCGTCGATGTTGATCTTGTGGAAGAGCACTTCGGCTACCGGCTCGTACCCGCCTTGCGCTATCCACATGGATTTGTAGTTACCGCGGCAGAGGTGCATGGTCATGCGCATGCCGTCGGGCCGCCCGGAGATCGCGGCGTTGATCATGTCGGCGTAGATGTCGGGGAGTTTGTCAGGATTGTCGCCGCGGTCGCGCAACATCTGCCGCTGATCAGTGTCGCACAAGTAAGTGAAGTTGACTTCGTCGAGCTGCAAATATTTGCATCCGGCTCCGCCCAGCGCGGCTACCGCTTTTTTGTACGCTTGGCCGAGATCGTGATAAAACTCATCGATCAAGGGGTAAACCTGTCCCGTCACCGCGTTCCGGCCGCCGCGATAATGCAGCACGCTGGGCGATGGAATGGTCATCTTAGCGGTGCGGGTGGTGTTGGCTTGCAGAAACTTGAAGTGCTCGATGAACGGATGATCGACAAAGTCCAGCTTACCAGTGACGCGCAGGCCTTTGGCTTTGGTCTTGCCTTCCTGGAAGGTGATGCCTTGCTCGGCGTCGTAGCCTTCGACGCCTTTCAGCTTTTCCAGGAAATCCAGGTGCCAAAAGGAACGGCGAAATTCGCCATCCGTAATTCCGAGGAGCCCGACGGCTTCTTCCTTGGCGATCAGATCTTTGATGCAGCGGTCTTCGACGGCCTTGAGTTCCTCCGCCGTAATAGCGCCTTTTTCCCGTTTGGCGCGGGCTTCTCTCAATTCTCGGGGACGAAGCAAACTGCCGACTTGATCGGCACGAAAGGGGGGCAGACTACGTAGCATTCCGGATGGTTATGGTAACACGAGAGGGCGCGCGAACCCCAATCTTTTTGATCAATACGGCGTCAAAACCCGATCATTGATACAATGCTACTGAAACTTATAGCCTTGGGGCGGCGAGTTCGCTAGTACGGTATGGGCAAAATCCAATTCATTTTAAACGGGAAACCTACCGTCGGGACGTACGAGCCTGGCATGACCTTCCTCGATCTGTTGCGCGAGGATAACGGGATTACGTCGCCCAAAAACGGCTGCGCTCCGGAAGGCGCGTGCGGCTGTTGCGCGGTTCTCGTGGACGGTCAGCCAGTGCTGGCATGTTTGCGCCAGCCGCAACATATGGAGGGGCGTGAAGTGGTCACGCTCGAAGGCGTTCCGGAGGAGATGCGCAATCTGCTGGGCGAGGCCTTCGTCAACGAAGGCGCGGTGCAGTGCGGGTTCTGTATCCCGGGTATTGTGGTTCGGGCGTCGTCGTTGATTAAGAGTGGACGGGCTACGGATCGCAACGCAGTGGCCAAGGCGCTCGACGGACACCTGTGCCGCTGCACGGGTTACGCGCGTATTCTCGATGCCGTACAAACCGCCGGCGAGGCTTGGGGAAAAGTGAACGGGAACAAGGGGAAGGGCCTGGTCCCAAAAGAGCCGCGGCGGCATTTTTATTTTGGTGAGCAGTACGGGCGGACTCGCGGCACCTCGACCAAGGAGAACGGCATCGGACAGTCTCCTGCGCGCTATTACGGGCTCGAGCAGGCCATGGGGGACAGGCCATTTGTCGACGACATGCGCGCGCCGGGGATGCTGCACGGGGCTCCCGTATTGAGCGAGCATCCGCGTGCGAAAGTTTTGGCGATCCATACGGAAGAAGCCCTATCGATGCCGGGTGTCGTTAGGATCTTGGGGTCAGCGGACGTGCCTGGACAGCGCGGCACGGGTCTGACCATCCCAGACTTGCCGATCTTTGTCGCGGTAGGCGAGACCACTTGTTGCGTGGGCGACATTTTCGTCCTGGTGGTGGCCGACACGGCCTTCCACGCGCGCGCGGCCGCCGACAAAGTGCGCGTCGAATATGAAGTCTACGAACCGGTGACAGACCCGTTCGCGGCGCTGGAAGCGGGCGCGCCGCAGGTGCATGCGCCGGGGAATCTGCACGTGCATCCAAATCTGCTCGACACCACTGCGTTCTCGCGCGGGAACGTGGAGGAGGCATTCGCTTCGGCTGCGCATGTGATCGACCAGGTGTTCTCCACGCAGGCGATCGAGCCCGCTTTTTTGGAGCCGGAAGCGTGCCTCGCTTTTCCGCAGGGCAAGGGCGTCAAGGTATGGACGCAGAGCCAAGGATCGATTTTCGATCAGAAGCAGATCGCTGCGACGCTGAAGCTGCCGCTCGACGATGTGGAGATTGCGCTGGCGGCCAGCGGCGGCGCGTTTGGCGCGAAAGAGGAGTTGTCGATTCAGGCGCAGACGGCGCTGGCGGCTTTCTTGATGGGGCGGCCAGTGAAGACGGTGCTCACGCGCAAGCAATCGACGCAGTTGCACCCGAAGAGGCATCCGATGGTCATGCACTACAAAGTTGCCGCGGATGCGGAGGGCCATTTGCTGGCGGTGCGCGCGCGGATCGTGGGCGACACTGGCGGCTACGCGGGTACTGGCGGCAAATGCCTGCTGCGCGCGGCCTGTCACGCTTGCGGGCCGTATCGTGTACCCAGCGTCGATATCGAATCGAAAGCCGTCTTCACCAACAATCCCACGAGTGGCGCGATGCGCGGGTTTGGCACCAATCAAGCGCACTTCGCCATGGAAGGGATCATGGATATGCTGGCCGAGAAGGTCGGCGTGGATGGCTATGACATCCGTGAGCGCAATGTTCTCCTCCCGGGTGATGCGTTCGGAACCGGGCAGATCATGCGTGAGAGCTGCGGCATCCTGGAGACGCTCCACGCCGTGAAGGACATTTACAAGAACGCGAAGTACGCCGGCATCGGCTGCGGCATCAAGAGCACCGGCATCGGCAACGGCACCATCGATAGCGGACACGCTGCCATTCGTGTGCTCGAAGGCGGCCGTCTCGAAATTCTCACTGGCTATACGGAAATGGGCCAGGGATTGTTCACGACGATTCGTCAAGCGGTGTGTGAGGAAACTGGACTGGCGCCGGAGATCATGACGGTTCGTTGGGATAAAGACCTCGGTATCAAGTGCGGTGAGACTTGGGCTTCGCGCGGGACCACACTAAGCTGCGCGGCGTCACAGCGCGCGGCTCAGAAATTAGTCGAGGATCTGAAACAAGCGACGCTCGAACAATTGGCGGGGCGCGAATACTTGGGTGACTACGTTTGTAACTTCACGACCAAGCCGGGCACTCCGGAGGCTGTCAATAATCCGACCACGCACCTGACCTTTAGCTATGCAACACAAGTC
The DNA here is from genome assembly GCA_963752205.1 of Bryobacterales bacterium. GTDB lineage: Bacteria > Acidobacteriota > Terriglobia > Bryobacterales > Bryobacteraceae > Palsa-187. The sequence continues at coordinate 4,539 of CAVVZG010000161.1, forward strand.
GTGATCCTGGGCGAGGACGGGCGCATGGAGCGCGTCATCGCAGCGCACGACGTCGGGCGCGCGATCAATCCCAAGGCTTGTGCCGGACAGATTGAGGGCGGGGTGCACATGGGATTGGGCTACGCGCTGTCGGAGAATTTTACCAGCGCCAAGGGCAAGCCGGACTCACTGCTCCTCCGCGACCTGGGCATTCTGAAGGCGAAGGACACCCCGCCCGTCGATGTGATCTTGATCGAAGTTCCGGATGAGGTTGGCGGGTATGGAGCAAAGGGCGCGGGGGAAATCGGGTTGGTCCCGACCGCCGGCGCCGTGGCTGGCGCGCTGCACGCTTACGACGGAATCCGCCGCTTCAGTTTGCCGATGCAGAACTCGCCGGCCGCGGCGCCGTCGGTTCCGAAATCGCGCCGCAAGACCGCCGTTCTCGCCTAGCGGACTAAACTTAGCTGTGATCCAAGATAATCTTCAAGCGATCATCGGCGCCGTCTTCGACCAAGCCGATCGCCGCCTCTAGTTCGCTCAGGTGCATGCGATGGGTGATCAGCGGCTCCAGGCGCACTACGCCGCGGCCGACCAGGCCAATCATCCCTGTGAAATCCTCCGCCGTGGCGGCACGCGCGTTGATCAGCGTCAGTTCCTTGAAATACAGTTCGTAGAACGGCAGCGCACCTTCTTTCGCGCTGATGATGCCGAACATCACGATGCGCCCGCCGGGACGCACCATGCGGATCGCATCGGCAAGCGACGCCAGCACGCCGGTCGATTCGATCACTACATCAGCGCCGCGGCCGCCGGTGGCTTCGAGGACTTTCTCCGCGGTTCCTGGACCCGAATCAACGGTAATATCCGCGCCCAACTGCATCGCCATGGTGCTCTTGAAACGGCTGCGGCTGACGCCGATCACTCGACCCGCGCCGCGCGCCTTCGCGATTTGCACGTGCAGTTGCCCTGAAACACCCAGCCCCATCACCGCCACCGACTCGCCCAGGAAAAATGGCGTCAGGCGCTGCGCATGCAAGCACGTCGTCGCCACTTGAATCAGCGGTGCCGTGCGGCTGTCGATGGAATCGGGCAAGAGGAAAAGCTGGCTGACCGGCACCGCAGCGTATTCGGCGAAGCCACCGTCGCTATCGCGGCCAATCAGGCCACCGTTCGGGCAAATGCTGGTTTGGCCGGCACGGCACTGCAAGCAGGCACCGCAGGAAACCACGGGATCAATGATGACGCGGACCCCGGGACGGATGTCTGCGCCGTTGCCGCCCTCGACCACTTCGCCGATCATTTCGTGGCCCATGATCAGCGGATACTGCGCGGGAATGGCGCCTTGATAAATTTTCAAATCCGTCCCGCACAGGCCGGAGTGCGTGATGCGCACCAGCACTTGTCCTTCTTTAGGCGCGGGGCGCGCGACTTCGTCGAGAGTCAACTTACTCGGTCCTTTAAGGACCATGGCCTTCATCACAGCACTCATGTTTTCGCTTAAGACGGCAGCGGCTTGCCCTTGGTCTCGACGCCCAACGGCAGCAGCAGAATCCCGATCAAAAATGCGATGGACGTGAGCGCCACCGGGGTCCCCAGAGTCTGGTAATGGCGGACGCCGGCGCCCACCAGGAAGCTGATTCCGGCAGCTGCGAAGCGCCCGATGTTGGTAGTGAACGCAAACGCGCTGACGCGGCATTCGGTGCCGTACTGTTCAGGAATCCACAAAGAATACACCGCGAAGTTGGCTCCGCCGATGCCTAAAAAGAACAGGCAGGCCATGAACCAGGCGAGAGCGTTGGTCTCGAAATAGAATACTTTGCCGAAGCCGAAGGCGATGAAGATGAACATCATCGCGAAAAAGAATCCGAGCGTGATTTTGCGCCCGTAGCGTTCAGCCAAAATCGGCGTCATGACCGCACCCAGAATAGTGCCGACGGAGAGCAGCGCCGTGCCGTAGGAGGACAACTGCGCCGCCTGGAAAGCCGTTCGCCCCGCTTTGGTAGCAAGTTCTGTAATCGCGGCTGGAACGTAAGACGACCCAGCCCACAAGCCCGCGATCGACGCCAGCATATAGATCGAATTCAAAATCGTGCGCCGCCGGTACAGCTTCGAAAACGGAGCTTTGAAGGCGTGCAGCGCGGTCCAGGCACTGCCGAGTTGATTCTTCTTCTCGCGCCAGCGCGCCGGTTCCTGCACGCGATTGTAGAAGAACGCGATCAGGAGCGCCGGCGCGCCGCCGACAATGAACATGGCGCGCCAGCCGTAATGCGCGCCCACCGTGTAATTCGCAATAGCGGCCAGGAAAAATCCAAAGTAATAACCGGTGTGCATCAAACCCGCGGCCATCTTACGGCGGTCTTCCGGCAATTCTTCGGAAACGAAAGTAGCTCCCACGGACCACTCGCCGCCGATCCCCAACCCCGCCAGCAGCCGAAAAATTCCCAGTGCCCACACGTTGGTGGAGAATGCCGCCATGAAAGTGAAAAGCGAAAAGCACAGCACCGTGAGCATCAGCGTGCGCATGCGGCCGAAGCGATCGGCGATCGGTCCCCAGATCAGTGCGAGTCCCCAGCCGATCAGGAAGAGCGCGAACAGAATCGCGCCGTAGTAGCCTACGTTCGCATTAGTCGCCGAGATTCCCGACTTCGGTAGCAGTTCGCGCAGCGCGGGCACCAGCACCAGCGCGTAGATGAAGGAATCCATTCCATCCAGCGCCCAACCGCCCCACGATGCCAGAAATCCGCGAATCTGGTTCGGCGTCAGCGGTGTTTTCGATTTGACAGATGCTGACAACGGTTGCGTGGTTGACATGCTTCCCTTCGAAAGGCGAGTGCCTCACGAATCGTATCATGTGCGGCAACCTTGTGGGATCAGAGAAACTTGGCCTTCACTCGTAGTGCAGTGCTTGAATGGGATCCATGAAGGCCGCTTTGCGCGCAGGGTAGTAGCCGAAGGAGACGCCGACCAAGGCCGAGAACAGGAACGCGAGCAGAATCGAACCCAGGCTGACTACCGTCGACCACTCGGCGAAATAGGAGATGAGCGCGCTCACCGACAGCCCCAACACGATGCCCGCGATACCTCCAGCCACCGATAGCGTGACCGCTTCTACAAGAAATTGCGCCAGGATGTCTTTGGTCTTGGCGCCTACAGCCTGGCGCAGACCGATCTCTTTGGTGCGCTCCGTAACCGACACCAGCATGATGTTCATGATGCCGATTCCACCCACGATCAGGGAGACGGATGCGATCGCCGCGAGCAGCAGCGACATGACGCTGGCCGAACTTTCCTGGGCCTTGAAGACCTCCGTCATATCGCGAATGCTGAAGTCGTCGTCCTGCGAGGCCTGAATGTGATGACGCTGCCGCAGCAATGCGGTCATTTCATCCTGCGCGGCGGCCGACATGCCTTCGCGCGCCTGCACGATGATCTGTCCCACGCTCGCGGCGTTGGCCTGGCTGGTCCCCAAAACTTTTTTCTTGGCGGAACTGATGGGCAGCAGGATCACGTCGTCCTGATCCTGGCCGGTGGGCGACTGGCCTTTGGCGACTAGCGTGCCGGTCACTGTGAACGGCACCTTCTTGATGCGGATCACTTTGCCGATGGGATCTTCGCCGTTGAACAGGTTGTCGACCACCGTCTTGCCCAGTAGCGCGACTTTCGCTGCGGCGTCGACGTCGGCGCTTGTGAACGCCTGGCCTTCGTCAATCTGCAGATCGCGAATGCTCAGATAGTCCGGCGTGGCTCCCAGAATTTGCGTGCCCCAGTTGTCATTGCCGTAGACCACCTGGGCGCCGCCGCGGACGGTGGGCGTGGCGGCTTGTACTCCAGGGCAGTCGCGCACGAGGGCACGGGCGTCATCCTCGGTGAGAGTCTGGGCGTTGCCCGTGCCCACCCGCACGCCGGAGCTGGTAATGCTGCCGGAGAGAACAATGATGATATTGCTGCCGATGGAGGCAATCTGCTGTTGAATGCGCACCTGCGCTCCCGCGCCGACGGCCACCATCGCGATCACTGCCGCCACGCCGATGATGATCCCGAGCATGGTCAGCGCCGACCGCAGCTTATTGATCAGCAGCGCACCAAAAGCGATTTTCATGCTGGCGGTGATTTTCTTCATAACGCGACAGCCTCCGCGTGTAATTCGTGCTCGGCATCGAGACGATCGCGCACGGGCTCGTCGCTCACGATGCGGCCGTCTTTGAAAGTAATGATTCGTTCGGCGTAGCGCGAAATGTCGGGCTCGTGAGTAACCACAATGATGCTGATGCCTTGCTCGCGGTTTAGGCGTTGGAAAATCGCCATGATCTCAATACTGGTGCGGGAATCGAGCGCACCGGTAGGCTCGTCGGCCAGGATGATGCGCGGATTGTTGATCAGGCTGCGGGCGATGGCGACGCGCTGCTGCTGTCCACCGGAGAGCTGGTTAGGACGATGATCGGCGCGGCCCGCTAGGCCTACAGTGCGTAAGGCGTTTAGGGCGCGCTGGTGGCCGGGGTCCGCTCCTTCCGCGCTATAGAGCAGGGGAAGCTCCACGTTTTCTAGCGCCGTAGTGCGGGCCAGCAGATTGAACTGTTGAAAAACGAAACCGATCTTGCGATTGCGAATGTCGGCCAGTTGGTCGCGTTCGAGCTCACCGACGTTTTCGCCATCCAACGTGTAAGTGCCCGAGGTAGGGCGGTCAAGGCAGCCCAGAATATTCATGAAGGTGGATTTGCCGGAACCGGAGGGCCCCATGATGGCCACAAAGCTGCCGCGCTCGATGGTGGTGGAGACGCCGTCGAGGGCTCGCACGTCCACATCTCCCAAGGTATAAATCTTGCTGAGATTCTCGATGCGAATGAAGTCCGCCATAAGTCCGCCGCCTAAATGCCCAGCCGCCGCGCGCCCGGATTCGCCTGGGTGGCCGCTGGGGACGCGGCTTTGTTGGCGGTGGCGGCGCCCGTCACCACTAGTTTGCCCTCACTCAAGCCATTGAGAATTTCGATGAAGTTGCCGTCGTTGAGCCCCAGCTTTACGGATGTGCGTTTAAGCTTGCCTTGATCGAACGTGTAAACCGCATCAGCCCTGCCGCCGGACTTCGACGGAGTCCTCGTGGTCCCGGCAGGCGCAGCGACCGTCGCTGGATGGAACCGCAACGCTGCTACCGGTAACCGCAACGCGTGCTCGGCCCGGCCCGTGACGATCCTTACGTTGGCTGTCATGCCCGGGAAAAGCTTCAAATCGGCGTTCGATACTTCCACTACAACGTCATAGGTGACGACGTTCTGCACGTTAATCGGGGCCTGGCGAATCTGTGAAACTATTCCGGGGAAAGTGATTCCTGGATAAGCGTCCACCGTAAAATTAGCCTGCTGGCCGACGCGAATGGGACCCACGTCGGATTCATCGACGTTAGTGTCCACCTGCATTTTCGTCAAATCCTGTGCAATCAAGAAAATGGTGGGCGCCTGGAAGGAAGCGGCGACGGTCTGGCCCACAGCAATACGCTGAAGTCGAGCACCAGGCAA
>CAVVZG010000162.1:0-11572 GCA_963752205.1 Bryobacterales bacterium
TCTACCACGTGCCATCCGAAATGCCAGATCGCCGTCTGCGGCGTCGTTGGCGGGGGACTCTTCACCTTGTTGAACAACACGTACACCCTGCCCGACTTCAACGCCGGCGCTCCCGCGAATGTCGCTTTCTCCGTACTCGGAAACTGCCGCGTGTAAAAGTCGATGGCCTTCTCTGGGTCGACCGAGTTCAGATGCAGATGATGGAACCCCGGCGGCGGAAGCTGCTGCGCCTGACAAGCCAGCCCCAGCAGAAAGAAAACGCCGAACGTCCTCATGGAGTCGGACGCAGCACCAATTTCTGCACGCGCCAATTGGTCAACTCTCCAGCGAAGATCTCGTTAGGATTGCGGCAATCGATCTCATGCACCGTGCCCAATTCCTTCGTCAGTTTGCCCGCCTTGCCGAACTTGCCCAGGATGCGCCCGTCGAGTTCCATCTTGTAGATCTCGCCGTTCTCCATCGAAGTGCTGGCGATTCGAATTGGAAGTGTATAGATAATGGATGCGTTCCCGGAGAAATACAGATCGCGTAAGGCGCGCCGACGTTGGTGTATTGCGTCTTGAAGTTCCCGTCGTTGTCGAAGACCTGAATGCGCTTGTTCGCGCGGTCCGCCACGTAAACGTTGCCCTGCGCGATCCACCGCGATCGATGTGCGGCATATCGAACTGCCCCGGCCCCGTGCCTTTGGAGCCCCAGGACTTGATAAACTTGCCGTTCTTGTCGAACTTCGCCACGCGCGAGTTGCCGTAGCCGTCGGACACGAAAATGTTGCCCGCCGCATCCCACGCCACGTCGGTAGGCCGGTTGAAATTATCGCCCGGCGACCCCAGCGCCTGGAAGCCCGCCGCGTCCGCCCGGTCCACCACCTTCGCCCACCTCTCCCGCCGGCACGTGAACCGCTTCCGGCTTGCGCCCCAGCGTCAGTCAGCACGCGCCCCGCCGGATCGAACTTGATCACCATGCTGGAGCCTTCATCCACCACCCAGATGTTGTCCTGCGGATCGATGCGCACCACATGCGCGAACAGAAATCCATACAGCCCCTGCCCGATCTCGCGCAGGAAAGTCCCGTTCGGAGCGAATTCAAACAGCCGCGCCCCGCCGTGCGTGAAGGTGCGCGACCCTCCCATGGTGGCGTTGCTCGATCCCGTGCGCGTGTAGACGAAAATGTTTCCCTTCGAATTAGTGGCCACGCCGGCCGCCTCGCCCAGATAGATATGCGGCGGCATCTTCAGCAGATTCGGCGCCGAGTCGTACGGGATGTCCGGAATGCTTTGCGCCGAGAGGCTTGCAACGAATAGAAGCGGTGCGATGAATCTCATAACAGTCTCCTACTTCGCAGCCTTATCGGGATGCAGCGTTAGCTTTTGCACGCGCCAGCCCGTGATTTCAGAAACCAGGAGCTCGTTCTCATTGCGGCAATCGATCTCATGCACGGTTGCTGAACGCCCCCAGTTGCTTGCCCGCTTTGCCGAACTTGCCCACCACCGTGCCGTCCAGCTCCATCTTGTAAATATCGCCAGTGACCGCGGCGATCTCCGCGTTGTTGTTGTCCGGATTCGAATTGGAGCTATAAAGATACTGGTGCGCCCCAGGCGTGATGCACAGCGCCCACGGCGCGCCCACGTTATCGTAAATCGCCTTGAAGGTCAGGTCGTTGTCGAACACTTCGATACGCCGGTTGCTGCGGTCGCCCACATAGACGTTACCCTTGGCGTCGGTCGCAATCGAGTGCGGCAGATTGAGTTGCCCCGGCCCCGGCCCCTTGGTTCCGGCCGTCGCAATGAAGCGCCCGTTCTTGTCGTACTTCACTACGCGCGAGTTCCCATAGCCGTCGGACACGAAAATATTCCCCGCCGCGTCCCACGCCACATCCGTCGGCCGGTTGAACAAATAAGGCTGCGCAGGGGGCACCGGAACATTCGCCGCCGGCGTGCGCTCCAAGCCCTCCACCGATTCCGGACGCCGTCCGAGCAACATCACCACCTGCCCAGCCGGGTTGAACTTGATGACCATGTTAGAGCCTTCATCGACCGCCCAGATGTTGTCTTCCTTATCCACGCGCACCGCGTGCGCGAACACGAATCCGTACAGCCCCTCGCCGATCTCGCGTACAAACATGCCGCTCTGATCGAACTCAAACAGCCGCGTCTCCTGGCTGCGCGTATAGACGAAAATGTGGCCTTTCGAATTGGTAGCCACGCCGATGCCTTCGCCCAAATACAGGTTCGACGGCAGCTTCAAAAAGTTCGGCGCCGAGTCGAACGGAATCTCCGGCACGTTCTGCGCCTTAGCCCGCGCGTTCATTTGCGCCGGCGTGAGTTGCTGCGCGAAGCCCGGCAGCGCAGCGCACAGCATCGCGAGTGCGAGATGAAACCTCATGGACCCTCCTCGAAATTTTCAATGGAACCCGGAAGTTTATCACGCCCGGGCTGGCTTTGCAGCACAGCCTGCGGTATACCTAACGGTTATGGCCAACCTGACAGATCGCCGATCATTCCTAATGTCCGCTCTCAGCGGTGCCGCTCTGCTTCCCGCCGCCGCGCGAGCGCAGCAGGCGACGCGCATCTCTCCTGTGCCCGCGCCGCGCGATTGGTCTGGCAACACACCGCTGCAATATCCTGACGTCGACATCGTCGCCCTGGATAACCGCTTCCGCCGCTACATCATCGGCAACACCGCCATCAAGCGCCTCTATACCGGGAGCAGTTGGTCCGAAGGCCCGGCCTGGAACGGCGAGGGCCGCTACCTGGTCTGGAGCGACATCCCCAACAACGTGCAAATGCGCTGGCTGGAAGAAGACGCCCACGTGACTGTGTTCCGCAATCCCTCCGGCTACAGCAACGGCAACACCTTCGATTACGAGGGCCGCCAGCTCTCCTGCGAGCACGGCGGCCGCCGCGTCGCGCGCTATGAGCACTCCGGCGCCGTCACCGTGATCGCCGATAAGTTCGAAGGCAAGCGCTTGAATTCGCCCAACGACATCGTGGTGCATCCCGACGGCGGCATCTGGTTCACCGATCCCACCTATGGCATCCGCGGCAACTACGAGGGCTTTAAGGCCGAGTCCGAAACCAAACCCGCTGTCTACCGTGCCGATCCGAAAACCGGACAGCTCGACAAAGTCTTCGACGATAGCGACGGCCCCAACGGCATCTGCTTTTCGCCCGACTATAAGAAGGTGTATCTAGCCGACACCGGCACCGCGCGCCAGATCTGGGTGTTCGATTTGGATGGCAAAACCATTCGTAACGGCAAACGTTTTATCCAACTGGACATCCCCGGAAGCGGAGCCCCCAGCGCCGCCGACGGCATCCGCTGCGACGTCGATGGCAATATCTGGGCCGGAGCGCGCCCCGGCGTGCAGGTGATCACGCCTAACGGCGAGCGCATAGGTATGATCCGCATGCCCGAAACCTGCGCCAATGTGTGCTTCGGCGGAACCAAGCGCAACCGCCTGTTTATGGCCGGCAGCCAGTCTCTGTACGCGGTGTACGTCGACACCCAAGGCGCGCACATCGCGTAGCGAGCTATTTCTTCGCGGGCCAGACCACTCCCTGGTCCATCTTAGTAACGGCGGCGATGCCCTTGTAGTTAAACCGCTGCACGCGCTGGCCGCGATAGGTTTCCGTGGTGTAGACGTTGCCTTTCGAATCCGTGGCGATGCTGTGCACCGCGTAAAACTGTCCGGGTTGGCGTCCGCCGTCGCCGAAACTGGTCAGGATCTCCAGCGACTCGCGCAGCATCACATAAACTTTCTCGTTGGCGCCGTCGGCCAGGTAGATGTACTTCTGCTGCGGGTCCTTCGAGAAGGCGATGTCCCACACCGAGCCGTCGCCCAAAGTGCGCTTGGCGATGAAGACTTCCTTGATGAAGGTCCCGTCTGGCTTGAAGACCTGAATGCGATCGTTCACGCGGTCGCACACATACAACATGTTGTCGTTCGAGAGCTCCGCGCAATGCACCGGGTTGCGGAACTGCTGGGCAATGGGTGCGTCCGGGTTATAGTTGCCCATGTTGGTGTCGTCGGGCTTCTTGCCGTAAGCGCCCCAGTGGCGCTTGTATTTCCCGCTGTCGGCGTCGAAAACGATCACGCGATGGTTGCCGTAGCCGTCGGCCACGTACAGTTCGTTGGTCTTGCGGTCGACGAACATTTTGGCGGGGCCTTTGAGATTATCGATATCGTTGCTGCCCTTGCTCTGCCCCGGCTTGCCGATCTGCATCAGGAACTTCCCGTCCTGGGTGAACTTCAGAATTTCGTTGTCTTTAAACAAGGCGGCCGGCGGAGCCTGCCCCTCTACCGGAGCCTCGCCCTTGGGCTGCGGCCCGCGGCCGTTGCCGCCGATCCACACGTTGCCTTTGTAATCGACCGTAATGCCGTGGTTCGACTCCGGCCAATCGTAACCTTGGCCCGGGCCGCCCCAATGGCCGATGAGATTGCCTTCCTGGTCGAATTCAAGCACCGGCGGCGCCGGCAGGCAGCAGGTGGCGCCCGGAGGATTGGTCACCGCGTAAATCTCTTTGGCTTCGAGTGAGCCGGCGCGATGAATGATCCAGACGTGATCGTTCGCGTCAACCGACACGCCGATCGTGTTGCCTATCACCCAATGATTGGGCAGCGGCTTCGGCCACATGGGGTCGACTTCAAAACGCGGCGCCTGAACGGCTGAGGCTTCGGCCTTCCGGCTAAAAATGCTGGAGCCGATGCCGAGCGCAACAATGGTGGTGAGAAACGCTGTGCCGATATAGAGGTTCCGTTTCATGTTGAGATACTATACCAGACACGGTTGAATTGCATGCGTCTGGTATTCATCGTCCTGGCGGCAGCGCTCGCTGCCGGGGCTCACGACATTCCGAACGACGTTACGGTGCAGGCGTTCCTCAAGCCCGAGGGGCAGCGTCTGCGCCTGCTGGTGCGGGCTCCCATGAAAGCCATGCGCGATGTCGAATTCCCGCAAAAAGGTCCGGGGTATTTGGATCTGGCTCGCACTGGCCCGTTTCTGGCCGACGCCGCCACGCTATGGATCGCCGATGCCATTGCGATTTACGAAAACGATTCCAGGCTGCCCAAACCGCAGGTGGTAGCGACCATGGTGTCGCTCGAATCCGACAGGTCGTTCGCAACCTATGAAGACGCGCTAGCGCATGTGACCGGCGCCAGCCTCCCTCTGGATACCAATGTGGTGTGGAACCAGACCATGCTGGACGTGCTGTTCGAATATCCCATTCAATCCGGGCACTCGGACTTCGCGATTCACCCGGCGCTCGACCGCTTGGGCGTGCGCACCGTGACCGCGCTGCGCTTCCTGGTTCCGGAACCCGGCGGCAATTACATCGTACGCGCCTTCGAATTCGACAACGATCCCGGCATCGTTAGGCTCGACCCGCGTTGGTATCAAGCGTCCCTGCGCTTCGTCCGTGAAGGCTTCCTGCATATCCTGGATGGCACCGACCACCTCTTGTTCCTGCTGTGCCTGGTGATCCCGTTCCGGCGCTTCCGCGGACTGATCCCGGTGGTGACGGCGTTTACCGTGGCGCATTCGATCACATTGATCGCATCGGCCTACAACCTGGGCCCGGACGCGCTCTGGTTCCCGCCGCTGATCGAGACCCTGATCGCGGCGTCCATCGTATACATGGCGCTCGAAAACATCGTGACCACCAGCACGGTCCGGCACAGATGGATGCTCGCGTTCGGCTTCGGACTGGTGCACGGCTTCGGCTTCTCCTTCGCTCTGAAACAGACCCTACAGTTCGCCGGCGACCACTTGCTGACATCGCTGCTATCGTTCAACATCGGCGTCGAATTGGGACAGCTACTGGTGCTGGCGGTGCTGATCCCGGCGCTCGAATTGCTCTTCCGGTACGTGGTGGCAGAGCGGATGGGCACTATCATTTTGTCGGCTCTTGTGGCGCACACCGCGTGGCACTGGATGATGGAGCGCTTCGACCGCTTGCGCCAGTTCCGCTTCGAGTGGCCGGAAATCAACGCCGCGTTTCTCGCAGGGGCGTTGCGCTGGCTGATGCTGCTGGTCATCGTCGCGGCCTTGTGGTGGCTGGGTTCGGGCGTGCTCCGGCGTTTCGTGATCGGAAACCGCCACGCCCGGGAGAACGAGTGACCGCCGCCGATTTTCGCCGCATCGCGCTAAGCCTCGCCGGAGCCGAGGAAGGTTCGCACATGGGGTCCGTCGACTTTCGCGTCGGCGGCAGAATCTTCGCCACCCTCGCCTCGCAAAAGCTGGGCTATGGCAATTTGGTGTTGACGCCGGAGATGCAGGCGGACTTTGTGCGGGAGCAGCCCGACGTTTTCCTGCCCATCGCCGGTGGCTGGGGACGCATGGGGATGACCCACATTCGTTTGGCGCAGGCCAACCAGGACGTTCTGGCCGGCGCCCTACACGCGGCCTGGAAACTGCGCGTCGAAAAGAACGGACGGCCGCGGGCTAAGCCGAAAGCGAAACGCCCCTCTCGCTGAAGCGCGGCCAACGTCCCTTCGGGTTGACTTCGAAATGGGGCGAATGTACGATCAAGTTCGTGTTGCGACTCATGATTGCGGTTTTACTGGCCCTGCCCGCGGCGGCGCAGGTGCGGCGGACTCCGGATGGCAAACCCAACTTGAACGGGATCTGGCAGGTTCTGACTACGGCCAACTGGGATCTGCAAGGGCACGCCGCCGCGGCGGGTCCCATGATTCCGCTCGGCGCGATCGGTGCCATGCCGCCGGGCCAGGGAGTGGTCGAGGGCGAAGAGATTCCCTATAAGCCGGAAGCGCTGGCGACCAAGAAAGCGAATTTCGCTGACCGCCTCAAGCTTGACCCGGAGGTGAAGTGCTATCTCCCCGGCGTCCCGCGCGCCACCTATATGCCGTTTCCCTTCCAGATCGTGCAGACTCCGAAGTTCATTCTGATCAGCTACGAATACGCCAACGCCGCGCGGACCATATATATGGAAGACCCCGGGCCGGCCCCGATCGATAGCTGGATGGGGCAATCGGTAGGGCATTGGGAAGGCGACACCCTGGTAGTGGACGTCACCGGGTTGAACGATTCGACTTGGTTCGATCGCGCCGGCGATTTTCATTCCGACGCCTTGCACGTAGTCGAGCGCTATACTCTGCGGGGCCCCGACACCCTGCTGTATGAGGCCACCATCGAAGACAAGAACGTCTTCACCAGGCCGTGGAAGATCAGCATGCCCATTTACCGGCGGCTCGAAAAGAACGTGCAGTTGATGGAATTCAAGTGCGTCGAGTTCGTGGAAGAGCTGCTGTACGGGCAATATCGCAAGAAGCCATAGTGAGATGTTCGTGAAGCGCTATTGGATAATCGGGTTGATCGGCGGCATGTGTCTAGCCGCTCCCCCGCGCACGCCCGACGGTCAGCCGGATCTGCAAGGCGTCTGGACCAACGCCACCATCACCCCGCTGGAACGGCCTGCGGAACTGGCCGGGAAACAGTTCTTCACCGAAGCGGAAGCGGCTGCCTACGAAAAGCAAATGGCGGTGCGCAACGATGTGGACAAGCGTCCCACCAGCGTCGAGACCGATGTGGCCTTGGGTTATAACGCCGCCTGGTGGGATCGCGGCACCCGCGTGGTCAAGACGCTGCGGACTTCGCTGATTACCGATCCGCCAGATGGCAAGATTCCGGCGCTGACGGCGGATGGCGAAAGGCGCGCCGCTGCGCTCGCGGCCGAGAGAAGGGCGCATCCCGCCGACGGTCCGGAAGACCGGTCCTTGGGCGAGCGCTGCCTGTTGTGGCCCACCGGCGGCCCTCCCATGATGCCGGGGCCTTACAACAGCAATTATCAGATCCTGCAAATTCCGGGGTACGTCGTGATCTTCATTGAGATGATTCACGACGCGCGCATTATTCCGCTCGACGGGCGTCCGCATTTGCCGTCCAACGTGCGCCAGTGGATGGGGGATTCGCGCGGCCACTGGGAGGGCAACACTTTGGTGGTCGACACCACCAATTTCACGGGCAAAACGCGTTTCCGCGGAGCCAGCGAGAACCTGCATCTGATCGAGCGCTTCACGCGCAGCGATGCGGACACCATTCTTTATGAGTTCACCGTGGAGGACCCGGCGACGTTTACGAAACCATGGACGGCGCAGATGACGTTGTCCAAATCACCGGGCCGGATCTACGAATATGCATGCCAGGAAGGCAACTACTCGATGGTTGGCATCCTCAGTGGCGCGCGCGCGGAAGAAAAGGGCAGCAATAAATAGAAGGAGTCTTTTATGCGATCGAAAATGATTGGATTAGCAGTTGGATTGGCACTGGCCTTACCAGGTTTCGCCCATCATGCATTCACCGCCGAGTTTGACGGCAACAAGCCCGTGAAACTGCGCGGCACCGTGACCAAGATGGAGTGGATCAATCCGCATGCCTGGATCCACATCGACGTAAAAGACGCCGACGGCAAAGTGACCAACTGGATGGTCGAATGCGGCAGTCCCAATACGCTGCTGCGCCGCGGGGTCACCAAAGCCTCGGTCACGGCAGGAATGGAAGTGCTCGTCGACGGCTATCAATCGAAGGACGGCTCCAACAAAGCCAACGGCCGCGACGTCACCTTTGCCGACGGCAAAAAGCTGTTCCTGGGATCGTCGAACACCGGCGCCCCCGGCGACACGCCCGAAAAATAGGAGCATTCATGCGCACGAAAACCCTGTTGCTGATCGGTGCTGCGAGCCTCGCCGCCGCATTATTCTCGCCGCTGCGAAGCGAAACGCCCAGCGCGGCGGCGCTGACTGGCCTCGTAAGCTCCGCCGAAGAGGGCCCCATGGAAGGCGTGATGGTCAGTGCCAAGAAGAACGGCGGCACCATCACCATCACCGTGGCCAGCGATCAGAACGGGCGCTACAGTTTTCCGCGCAATCGCCTGGAAGCGGGACAATACTCGCTGCGCATCCGCGCCGTGGGTTATGAACTCGACGATCCCGGCGGCGTCGACGTGTCGCCGGCCACGGCCGCGGCTGTCGATCTGAAGTTACACAAAGCCCAGAATCTGGCCGCGCAGATCACCAACGCGGAATGGATTCAGAGCATCCCCACGCCGGATCAGCAGAAGATTTTCCTGCTGAATTGCGTGCAGTGCCACACGCTCGAACGCATCCTGCGCTCCAAGCATGACGCCGCGGATTTCATGAAGGTGATGGACCGCATGGGGAACTACGCCAACCAATCCTTCCCCTATCATCCGCAGAAACGCATGGCCATGCGCATGCTCGAGGAGCGCGGCGATCAACTGCAGAAGACCCGTCAGCGCCAAGCCGACTTCCTGGCCGCCTACAATCTGAGCACCAACGCGACGTGGGCTTACGACTTCAAAACCCTTCCGCGCCCCAAAGGCAGCGGCACCAAAGTGATCATCACCGAGTACGATCTGCCGCGGCGCACCATTGAGCCGCACGACGTGATTCTCGATCGCGACGGCAACGTCTGGTATTCGAGCTTCGGCGAACAGGCCGTGGGCAAGATGGACCCCAAGACCGGCAAGATCACTGAGTACTCGATTCCAATTCAAAAACCCGGCTGGCCCACGGGCGAGCTGGGCCTCGAAACCGATCGCGACGGCAATCTCTGGTTCGGCATGACCTTCCAGGCGGCCGTCGCCAAGTTCGACCGCGCCACTGAGAAGTTCCAAATCTTCCTGCCCCCCGCTGAATACAACAAGGACATGACGCAGATCAACATGGCCGCCCCGCAGAGCAGCCACGTGGATGGGAAATTCTGGTCGCAGAATAACGGCTTCGCTGTGATTCACCGCTACGATCTGGCCACCGGCAAGACCGAAACCTTCGCGCCTTTCAAGGATTCGAAGGAAGGCGAGAATCACAACATTTACGACGTGATCCCCGACGCGCAGAACAATGCCTACTTCACGGATTTTGCGCAGGAGCACATCGGGCGCGTGGACGCCAAGACCGGCGCGATTTCCCTGTGGCCGACGCCCACCAAGAACTCCGCGCCCCGCCGCGGGCAGATCGATGCCGAGGGCCGCATCTGGTTCGGCGAGTATCGCGGAAACCGCATCGGCATGTTCGACACCAAGACCGAAAAGTTCCAGGAATGGCTGGCACCGACGGCGTGGAGCGCTCCCTACGACGGCACCATGGACAAGACCGGCCACGTCTGGACCGGCTCCATGACCTCCGACCGCGTGATTCGTCTCGACCCCAAAACCGGCAAGATGGACGAATATTTATTGCCACGCTCAACCAACATCCGCCGCGTATTTGTCGATGATCGTGGCGCCACGCCCGCCCTGTGGGTCGGCAATAATCACGGCGCGTCGATTGTGAAAGTGGAGCCACTCGATTAGATGCGCTACGGGTTGCTGTTGGTCTTATTTGGCGCAGTGGCGGCGGCACAGATTCCGAAGTTCGAGCCCGACCCCTCCTGGCCCAAGCCCCTGCCCAACAATTGGATGCTGGGGCAGGTCTCCGGTACATCCGTCGATTCACACGACAACGTCTGGGTCATCCATCGTCCGCGCACCTTGGATGAACACGACAAGTATCTCGAATCCGGTAAAGGCGACTGCTGCGTGCCTGCGCCGGCCGTGATCGAGTTCGATCAAGCGGGCAACGTGGTGCAAGCCTGGGGCGGCCCCAACAAAGACGAGAAAGCCTATGAGTGGCCCGACAACGAGCACGGTATTTTCGTCGACTCCAAAGACAACGTCTGGATCACCGGCAATGGTGACAAGGACGCACAGATTTTGAAGTTCACGAAAACCGGGAAATTTCTGCTACAGATCGGGCGTCACGGCAAGAGCGGCGGCAGCAACGACACCGACGCTTGGATGCCAAGCAGCGCGCCGAGTACGAATTGGCAGGCGGTCGCGTGTTCCGCAGACGGAACCAAATTGATAGCGGCAGTCAAAAATGGTCCAATTTATACCTCAATGGATGCGGGAGTAACATGGATATCGAATAGTATCCCCAGTTCATTTTGGGCTGGTGTTGGATCTTCGGCGGATGGTAACAAATTAGTAGCAGCTGTAAGTGCCAACTTTGCATTGAGTCCCATTTATACTTTGCAATCTACACCCGCACCACGGTTAAACCTCAAATCTTTACTTAGCAACGTTGCCCTTTCTTGGACTGTGCCTTCCACAAATTTTGTGCTACAGCAAAAACCGGATTTGAGCACGGCGAATTGGGTAACGTTGACGAACAAACCCGCGCTCAATTTCAGTAACCTACAAGATGAAATCGTCCTTTCACCCTCCAACAGTAGCAGCTTCTTCCGGCTTATCTCTCAATAGGTATGTCTAAACGATAGTTGTCAAATATCGGATAAGTATATAATAAAAGTTGCACAATGTTTGTTATATTTAATACTTGATAACTTGTTTATGACCTATAAACTGCTATTCTTTGGCATTAGATGAGAATTCGATTGGTCATTTTGGTTGTCTGCGGCCTTTGGTTGGCGGGGATTGCGTCGGCGATGGATCGTTGGTCGGCTCTTTCGATGCTTGAAAGCGGCGATAATGACAACGCCACTGGTCCCGGCGGCGAGATTTCACGTTTTCAAATTCAGCCACAATTTTGGCCG
>CAVVZG010000163.1:0-13850 GCA_963752205.1 Bryobacterales bacterium
CAAGACGGCAGCCAATGTAAAGAAGGTTGGACTCTCTACCAAACCACCGGCCCCAAACTAAAAGGCACCGACATCCCCGCCGACTTCCACTATTACAACTGGGTGGATCAACACAACGTAATCGGCCTGGGCGCCAACACGCCCTTCGCCACAGGTTCCAACTCCGATTCGCTTTTGGCCCTGAACCCGCAAACCAAAGAGTGGACCACCTTCCGCATCCCCTATCCCTTAGGTTTCTACTCGCGAGGCATGGACGCCCGTATCGACGATCCCAACGCCGGCTGGAAAGGCCGCGCGCTGTATTCGAATTACGGCACCCACTTCGTGTGGCACATCGAAGGCGGCAAAGGCACCAAAGGCAAGATCGTAAAATTCCAAATCCGCCCGGACCCGCTGGCGCGCTAGCAGTTCACAACGAATCGATCGTGAGTTTGACGTCGGCCTTCTGCCAAGCCGCGTCAAACTCGCGGCGTACTAGTTCCGCCGCGTCATTCTTCCCCTGCGCCCGCAAACTCTCCATCAACCCAAACAGCATCCGCCCGTTCCGTGGCACCCGCGCGATCCCCTCGCGAAACACCGTCTCGGCCTCCGCAGCCCGCCGCGCCCGCAGCAGCGCCGCACCTAACGATTCGCGCACCGGATAATACCAAGCCGGCGGTTCGTCATAAACCAGCGCGTCCTGCAGTGCAACGGCCCGCTCCCAATGCGGCACCGCCAGCGCCGAAGAATCCGCAACGCGAGCAGCTAGAATCTCGCCCGCCATCGCCAAAACATCCGCCGCCCGATTGTTCCCCCAAACCGAATCCGCCGCCACCTTCGCCCGAGCCTCTTCAAACCCACGCTGCTCCGCCATTGCGCCCGCATGATCCCCGCGAGCCACCAGCGCCAAGGTCCGCGCGTAATGCCACATCGCCAGCCCGATCGAGAGCTTGTCATCCGGCCGCGGCAATTTCATCACCGTGTCCCACTCGCCCAGCCGGACCTGCGTGAATACCGGCCACGCCGCGAACGGCTGCATCATCGCTGCCATCTCCGGCATCGCCGTCAACATCGGAGCCATCCCGTTCCCCAACTCCTCCGCCGCGCGCAGCGACTCCGCCCGCCGCCCCTGCATCAGCCGCGAGTAAAGAATGAAGTGCAGATTGTGAACGTAATACCCACCGTAAGCGCTCGTCGTCACTTTGCTAGAAGCAAAGTACCGCCGATCCAACTCCGCCGCCCGCTCATTCACCGAAGCCGCCGTTTCCCAATCGCCCAACACCAGCCAGATATGCCCCGGCATGTGCACCAAATGCCCTGCCGCCGGCACAATTGCCATCAACCGTTGCGCACTCGGCACTGCCCGCTCCGGAGTCTTCGAAGACTCCACCGCATGAATGTAAAAATGATTCGCCCCCGCATGCGTGGGCCAGCGCCGCAGCACGCCTTCGAGTGCATGCTCCGCCTCCAGCTCGCCCGCCGCCGGAGTCCCATCCGCCGCATACCATTTCCAGCGAATCGGAATCATCAAGCTTTCCGCGAATAGCGTTTGCGCGTCCAGATCATCCGGAAAACGTCCCGCCAGCGCCTTCATCGCCGCAATGTATTTCGCCGGATCGTAAGCCGGACACCGCGTAGCCGCCGCCTCCAGATACGCGCGCTCGCTCTCCGCCACACCCGTCAGCCGCAGCCCCGTTTCGAGCGCCTCGCACCCGGCTTTCAGATCCACATCGCCATCGCCGTCCATATTGACGTGTGGACCGAGCGCCATCGCGATCCCCCAATAAGCCATCGCCGCCTGCGCATCCAGCTCCGCCACCTTGCGAAAAGACCGCAGCGCTTCATAGCGATTAAACCCGTACAGCAAGCTCAGCCCTTGATCGAAAAACTTCTGCGCGTCCGCATTCCGCGTGGCAATCGCATGATGCCAAGCCCCCAACCCCGGATACAACACCACCGGAGTTTCTGCGGCCCAAGCCGTCGCAAGCGCGATGATCGCAAATAGAATTCGCTTCATACCAGAGTCGCCAAGGCGTCCCGGTGGAACGGACGCAACTCCGCGATCTTCCCGTCGCGCACCTGCTTAGGCCAATCCGGATTCACGATCAACGCTCGCCCCAGCGCCACCAAATCAAACTCGCCGCGCGCCAGCCGCTCCAACAATTCATCCAAACCCGTCACCGCAGCGCCCTCGTCGGACCGGAACGTGGTCATGAACTCCTCGTTGAGAGTGACCGAACCAACGGTGACCGTCGGCAGTCCCGTCAACTTCTTCGTCCACCCCGCAAGATTCAGATCGCTCCCCGCAAACTCCGCGTCCCAAAACCGCCGGCTCGAACAATGAAACGCATCCACCCCCGCATCCACCAACGGCGCGAGCAGTTGTTCCAATTCCTGCGGAGTCGTCGCCAGCTTAGCCGAGTAATCCTGCAGCTTCCATTGCGAGAATCGCAGCACCACCGGATATTCAGGACCCACCGCCCGCCGCACCTCCTGCAATACCTCAACGGCGAAAGTGGTGCGCGCCGCAATGCTCCCCGCATAGCGATCGGTGCGCTGATTGGTACCTTCCCAAAAGAATTGATCGATCAAATAGCCATGCGCCGCGTGGATTTCCAGCCCATCGAACCCCAAACGTTTTGCCGAAGCCGCCGCCTCGCCATACGCCCGAATGACAGCATCAATATCGTCCTGCGTCATCGCCACGCCCGACTTTTCGCCCGGCACCCGCAAGCCCGAAGGGCTGATCGGCTCGACCCCCGTTGGCAGCGGATGCGCCGGATCGCGTATCACTCCCACATGCCACAACTGCGGAAAAATCACGCCGCCCGCCGCGTGAACTTCCTCGACGACTCTCTTCCATCCCGCCAGCGCATTGTCCCCGTAAAACCGCGGCACATCAGGATAGAAAACCGCCGCCGGATGCGGAATCGACGTCCCCTCCGTGACGATCAGCCCCACGCCGCCCTCGGCGCGCCGCCGGTAATAAGCCGCCACGTCGGCGCCCGGCACCCCGCCCGGCGATTTCGACCGCGTCATCGGGGCCATCACGATCCGATTTTGCAATGTCAGATTCAAGAGTCTAAACGGTTGGAATAACGGCTCAGTAGTCATTAAGAATTTTGGCTGCGGACTAGCGTTTTCGCCATACCATCGGCGATAATGTTAAGTTTACCCCACCCCTAGGAGCTCTCACTTTAGATGGCCAAGATAAAGGTCAAGAACCCCGTCGTCGAAATGGACGGCGACGAGATGACGCGCATCATCTGGCAGTGGATACGCGAACGCCTCATCCTCCCCTACCTGGATATTGACCTCAAATACTACGATCTGTCGATCGAAAAGCGCGACGCGACCGACGACCAGATCACCATCGACTCCGCCAAAGCCACCCAGCAATACGGCGTGGCCGTGAAATGCGCCACCATCACCCCCGACGAAGCCCGCGTTAAAGAATTCGGCCTCAAGAAAATGTGGAAGAGCCCCAACGGCACCATCCGCAACATCCTCGACGGCACCATTTTCCGCGAGCCCATCATCTGCCAAAACGTCCCGCGCATCGTGCCGCACTGGGATAAGCCAGTGGTCGTCGCCCGCCACGGCTTCGCCGATCAGTACCGCGCCACGGACTTCCAGTTCCCGTCCGCCGGCTCGCTCAAAGTCAGCTGGACCCCCGATGACGGCGGCGCTCCCATCGAACGCGAAATCGTGAAGGCCCCCGGCGCCGGCGTGGTCATGGGCATGTTTAACCTGGACGAATCCATTTCCGGCTTCGCCCGCGCCTGCTTCACCTACGCGCTAGACCGCCATTATCCCGTCTACCTGTCGACGAAAAACACCATCCTGAAAGTCTACGACGGCCGCTTCAAGAATCTCTTCCAGGAAATCTTCGAACGCGAATTCAAACCCCGCTTCGATGCCGCCGGCCTCACCTACGAGCACCGCCTGATCGACGACATGGTGGCCGCCAGCCTCAAGTGGACCGGCGGCTATCTGTGGGCCTGCAAGAACTACGACGGCGACGTGCAATCCGACACACTCGCCCAAGGTTATGGATCACTCGGGTTAATGACCTCCGTCCTGATGTCTCCCGACGGCAAGACCATCGAATCCGAAGCCGCTCACGGCACAGTCACGCGCCACTACCGCCTGCACCAGCAAGGCAAACCAACCTCAACCAATCCAATTGCCTCCATCTACGCTTGGACGAGCGGCCTGCAATACCGCGGCAACATGGACAACACTCCTGAAGTAGTGAAGTTCGCCCAAACTCTAGAAAAGGTCTGCGTGGACGTAGTAGAATCCGGCAAGATGACCAAGGACCTGGCCATCCTCATCCGCGCCGACCACCCGTACTTAACCACCGAAGCCTTCATGGACGCCGTCGACAACGAACTCAAAAAGCGTTTGGCGTAAATTACGGGATGAGCCGGAACCCGAGCCCGCTATGGCCAAAATGGGCGTCACCAGTGACCACGCTGGTGAGCCCCATTTCCTTCATCACCACGAAACTAGTCAGGTCCGTAAATGAGATTCGCGGTTTATCGCGATACCGCAGGCGCATTTGCCAAGCCCCCTGAAACCGTTCCGGCGTCACCCGCTCGATATCCACCAAGCCTAATTCGGCAGCCTGAAAGATAGCCTCCGCGAAGCGTTTGGCCTTCGCGAAGGGTGCCGCCGCGAAAAGCCGCGTGAGAGTTTCATCGAGCACATAATCCGTAGTGACCCAAGCCCCCGCGCGCCCCGCCGCCTCCGCCCGCAGCCCCGAGACCGCCGCGAACGCCGGATCCCGGTCGTTAGCCAAAACCAGCCAAGCCCAGCTATCTACGAAGCACCTGGACGGATTAGGCTCCTTCGCCATAGAGTTGCTCGTCGATGTCAGAGGACATCACCGCTCCACTGCAGATTCCCGCGGCCTTCAGCAACGGATCGGCAACAGCGGTTCGTTTCCCCGCAGCTTTCGCGCGCCCTTGGATGCGCAGACGAATCACCTCTGCCATGCTAAGCCGCGTCCGAAAAGCTTCTCCGCGCAGCTCTTCGTGAAGGTCATCCGGCAGAAAGATGGTGGTCCTCTTCATATATGCATCGTAGCATATATATGCTGCATTTGCGTCGCGCCGCCGCAACCCTCACAATAGAGAATTCTCTATGACCCTCTCCACACCTCTCGTCGCCGTCGTCATGGGCAGCAAATCCGATTGGGAAACCATGAAAAACGCCAGCGAAACCCTCACCCGCTTCGGCGTCCCCCACGAAAGCCGCGTGCTCTCCGCCCACCGCACCCCGCAAGCCGCCACCGAGTTCGCGTCCGGCGCCAGCACCCGCGGCTTAAAAGTCGTCATCGCCGCAGCCGGCGGCGCCGCGCACCTCGCCGGAGTCCTCGCCGCTCACACGCTGCTTCCCGTCCTCGGCGTCCCCATGGAAAGCCAAATGCTTCGTGGCATGGATTCCCTGCTCTCGACAGTTCAGATGCCCGCCGGCATCCCCGTCGGCACCCTGGCCATCGGCAAAGCCGGAGCCATCAACGCCGCCCTACTGGCCATCGCTATCCTGGCCCTCCAGCGCCCGGATTTGGAACAAAAACTCGACGCCTTCCGCAAAGAACAAGCCGAGACGATTCTGAACCAAACTCTCTAAAATTGGCCCCCGAAATGCCCTACTCCCAGCGTGGCAACTGCTGGGTTTACCTCCGCTTGTGCTCGTCATGACCATGGCGGGTCAAGTGACCAAATAGGGTCACTGACCCGTGGTTAAAATCGACGAAGCTCCCCTGCGCGCCGAGCTTTTCAACGCCGAACAAATGGACCAGCACGCCCAGGCGTTGGCGGGCTCCCACGTGGTCAACTCCTCCCGCAATGCCGAACAGCTTCTCTCGCGCTTGACCGAAAACGAAAATGTTCTGGTGGCCGCGCACGCCCTGCTCGCGGAGGCCATCCAGGAAAATCGTCGGGCAACTCCCGCCGGCGAATGGTTGCTCGATAACTTTTATCTCATCGAAGAACAAATCCGCACCGCCCGCCGCCATTTTCCCAAGGGCTACAGCCGCGAACTGCCGCGCTTGGCGAAGGGCCCCTCGGCCGGACTCCCTCGCGTTTACGACATCGTTCTCGAAACCATAGCCCACACCGATGGCCGCCTCGACCCGGACGGCCTCCGCCGCTTTCTCACGGCGTATCAATCCGTCACCACGTTGAAGTTGGGCGAACTGTGGGCCATTCCCATCATGGCGCGCCTGGCGCTGATCGAAAATCTTCGCCGGGTCAGCGCTCGCATTTCCGCCGCCAGCGCCGATCGCGACCGCGCGGACTATTGGGCCGACAAGATGACCGCCATCGTCGAAGTGGATCCCAACGGGCTGATCCTGCTGATCGCCGACATGGCGCGTTCTGACCCGCCCATGGCCAGCGCGTTCGTTGCCGAGTTCTCGCGCCGCCTGCAAGGCCAAAGCCCGGCCCTGGCGCTGCCGCTTACCTGGATGGAGCAGCGGCTGTCGCAGAACAGCCTGACCATCGATCAACTGGTGCAGTCTGAAAATCAGCAGCAGGCCGCCAACCAGGTTTCGATGAGCAACAGCATCGGCAGCCTGCGTCTTCTCGGGGCCATGAACTGGCGCAATTTCGTCGAGGACTTGAGCGCTGTCGAACTAATTTTCCGCGCCAATCCCGACGGCACTCACGCGAAAATGGACTTCACCACGCGCGACCGCTACCGCCAGTCGGTCGAAAAGATCGCCAAGCGCTGTTCCCTTTCAGAAAGCGATGTGGCCCGAATAGCCATCCGCCTTTCCGCGCAAAGCGCCGCCGAGTGCGGCCCGCAGGACCGCGCGGCCGATACCGGTTTCTACCTCATCGACAACGGCCTGCCACAACTCGAAAAAGCGGTCGGGACGCGCCATTCCGTGAGCCACTCGCTCGCACGCTTCGCCCGGCGCATTCCCGTCCTGCTTTATGGAGGCGGAATTCTTCTCAGCACCGCCCTCTTCGGCGCCAGCCTGGTGGCGGTGCTCGACACCGTGGACACCCCGGACTGGCTGCTGGCCACCACCGCCACGCTGGCAATTTTCTTGACCGCGCACTTCGCCGTCGCGTTTGT
This sequence comes from Bryobacterales bacterium, assembly GCA_963752205.1. Taxonomy (GTDB): domain Bacteria; phylum Acidobacteriota; class Terriglobia; order Bryobacterales; family Bryobacteraceae; genus Palsa-187. The sequence goes on from CAVVZG010000163.1 coordinate 7,072, forward strand.
GAATTGGCTGAGCACGGTGTTCGTGAGACCTCATACTTTGCCGCGCATGGACTTCTCCACAGGCATTCCGCCGGAGTCGAGCACGCTGGTCGTGGTTCCCGCCATGCTCTCGAGTAATGCCGCGGTCGAATCCCTGCTCGAAGCGCTCGAAGTCCGCTTCCTGGCGAATCGCGGCGCTAACTTGTATTTCGGCCTGTTGACAGACTTCGCGGACGCCCCCGCCGCCGCCATGCCCGAAGACGACGGCTTGTTGGCCCTCGCGCGGCGCGGCATCGAAGATCTCAACCGCAAGTATCACGGTCCGTCCGCCGATCCTTTCTTCCTCTTCCAGCGCCCGCGCCTATGGGATTCGCGCGACAAAATCTGGATGGGTTACGAGCGCAAGCGCGGCAAACTTGCGGCGCTGAATTCCCTGCTTCGCCCTTTGCCCGCGTTCGACCAAAAGAACGGCTTCGCACTGGTGGTGGGCGACGCCTCCGTGCTCCCCGGCATCAAGTACGTCATCACCCTCGACACCGACACCCAGCTCCCGCGCGAAGCCGCCTGGCAATGCGTCGGCACCATGGCGCATCCTCTGAACCGCGCGCGCTATAACCAGCAGCAGCAGCGCGTGTGCGAAGGCTATGGCATTCTGCAGCCGCGCGTCGCGCCCAGTTTGCCCGGAGCCAACCGCTCCAGCTACGCCCACATGTGCGGCGGCGAAGCCGGCATCGATCCCTACACGCGCGCCGTCTCCGATGTTTATCAGGACGTCTTCGGCGAAGGCTCCTTCATCGGCAAAGGCATCTACGACGTCGACGCCTTCGAGGAATCGCTCAAGGGACGCTTCCCGGAAAATCGCATCCTCAGCCACGATCTGCTCGAAGGCTGCTACGCGCGCGCCGGCCTCTTAAGTGACGTGGAACTGTTTGAAACCGATCCGGCCCTTTACAGCTCCGACGTCAAGCGCCGCCGCCGCTGGATTCGCGGCGACTGGCAAATCCTCCGCTGGCTGCTCCCCCGCGTCCCCGGTTTTTCAGGCCGCTCCCTGCGCAATCCCCTCTCTGCCCTCTCGCGCTGGAAAATCTTCGACAACCTGCGGCGCAGTTTAGTGCCGGCGGCCGCCATGCTTTTATTGCTGCTCGCCTGGAGCCGCCTATCGCGCCCCTGGCTGTGGACCTTCACGGTAGTCGCCATTCTCACCGCGCCTTCCATCCTCACATCGCTATTTGAAGCCTTCCGCCGCCCCGACGATATTCTGTGGAGCCAGCACCTGGCCGCCGTTGCGCGCGCTACCCGCCGCCGCCTCGCGCAGACCGGCTTCGGTCTTGCCTGTCTGCCTTACGAAGCCTTCTTCAGCCTGGACGCCATCCTGCGCACGCTGTGGCGCATGGCGATCACTCGCAAACGCCTGCTCGAATGGGCGCCCTCCGGCAACGAAAACGCCCGCGGCACCCTCCTCGCTTCCTTGCAAGCCATGTGGATCGCTCCCGCCATCGCGACCACGGCCTATATCTATCTGGCAAACCAACGCCCCACCGTACTCTTGCCCGCCGTCTTGTTACTTGGCCTGTGGTTTCTCTCGCCCGTCATGGCCTGGTTGATGGGACTCCCCATCCCCGTCCACCGCGCCAAGCTCACCGCCGAACAGGTAATTTTTCTTCGCAAGCTGGCGCGCAAGACCTGGCTATTTTTCGAAACCTTCGTTACCGCCGAAGACCATTGGCTGCCGCCCGACAACTACCAGGAACATCCCGTCGCCGTGGTCGCGCACCGCACCTCGCCGACCAACATGGGACTGGCTCTCCTCGCCAACCTGGCCGCCTACGACTTCGGTTACATCGGCGCCGCCGAGCTCATTGAGCGCACCTCGCGCGCGCTCGCCAGCATGCAGACGATGGAGCGCCACCTGGGCCATTTCTATAACTGGTACGACACCCAAACCCTGCGCCCGCTCACGCCCCTCTACATTTCAACGGTCGACAGCGGCAACCTCGCGGGCCACTTATTGACGCTGCGCGCCGGCTTGCTTGCATTGCCCGACGACCAGATCGTAAGAACCTGCGTGTTCGACGGTCTCGGCGACACGCTGGCGCTTCTCGAAGAGTGCGGGGGCCCTTCAGGCATCGCAACCGCGCCCGGCGATCCATCGCGCCTCGAGAACTTCACGGCAGCCGTCGACGCCGCCCTGTCGAGCCTGGCTGTCACGACGGGCGGCGATATCGCACTATGGTCGCAAGCGCTGCTCCACCAATGTCACAGCGCGTCAAATGAACTTCATTCCTGGCTTCCGGCGGACCGCGTTCACACGCTGCGCGAACTCGCCGCGCAAGGCTCCAACGCGCAGGCCCGCGGCATGATCCTGGCCCTTGAAGGATTGGCCCAGCAGTGCGCCGTGCTGGCCCGCGCCGAATACGATTTCCTGTTCGATAAGACCCGGCGCCTGCTGGCCATCGGGTATCAAGTAGAAACCTCGCGCCGCGACGACAGCTATTACGATTTGCTCGCCTCCGAAGCGCGCCTATGCAATTTCGTAACGATCGCGCAGGGCCAGCTTCCTCAGGAAAGCTGGTTCGCCCTGGGCCGTCTGCTCGCCAGCGCCGGCGGCGAACCCGTGCTCATTTCCTGGAGCGGCTCCATGTTCGAATACCTGATGCCGCTGCTGGTGATGCCCACCTACGAAAACACCCTGCTCGACCAAACCTATCAGGCTGCCGTCGAGCGCCAGATCGATTACGGCAAAAAGCGCGGCGTGCCGTGGGGCATTTCCGAATGCGGCTACAACACCATCGACGTTCATCTCAATTACCAGTACCGCGCCTTCGGCGTCCCCGGCCTGGGCCTCAAACGCGGACTCGCCGATGACCTGGTGATCGCGCCCTACGCCTCCGCCATGGCCTTGATGGTCGCGCCGGAGCCGTCTTGCCGGAATCTACAACGCCTCAGCCAAGAACATCGCGAAGGCCGTTACGGATTCTACGAAGCGCTCGACTACACCGAATCGCGCCTGCCGCGCGGCGAAACCTGCGCCGTCGTGCGCTCCTTCATGGCGCACCACCAGGGCATGAGCCTGCTGTCGTTTGCCTACGCGCTGCTGGGCCGTCCCATGCAGAAGCGCTTCGAAGCGGATTTGCAATTCCAGGCCACTACCTTGTTGTTGCAGGAGCGCATCCCCCGCGCCACCGCCTTCTATTCGCAAGCCGCCGAAGTGTCCAGCTTACGCACCAGCGCCACTCCGCTCGAACCGCCCTTCCGCATCTTCACCGACCCCAACTCCAGCGTGCCCGAAGTGCAGTTGCTGTCGAACGGCAAGTATCACGTGATGGTGACGCACGCGGGCGGCGGCTACAGCCGCTGGAAAGATCTCGCCGTCACGCGCTGGCGCGAAGACACCACGCGCGATCCCTGGGGCACGTTCTGTTATGTGCGCGACACCGCCAGCGGAGAATTCTGGTCCAGCGCCTATCAGCCCACGCTCGACCGTCCGGATCGCTACGAAGCGATTTTCGCCGAAGCCCGCGTGCAATTCCGCCGCCGCGACGGCAACTACGAAACCTACACCGAGATCGCCGTTTCGCCCGAGGACGACATCGAATTGCGCCGCGTGACCGTGACCAATCACAACTCACGCGCGAGGACCATCGAGATCACCAGCTACGCCGAAGTGGTGCTGACCTCGCCGGCCGCGGACGCGCTGCATCCCGCCTTCAGCAATCTCTTCGTGCAGACTGAAATTCTTCCGCAGCGCCAGGCCATTCTGTGCTCCCGCCGCCCGCGTTCCGTAGACGAGCCGGTCCCTTGGATGTTTCACCTGATGGCCACCGAGGACGCGAATAGCGCCGAAGTTTCCTACGAGACCGACCGCGCGCAATTCATCGGACGCGGGAATACCGTCGAGCGCCCACACGCCATGACCGAGCCTGGACCGCTTTCCAACAGCTCCGGCTCCGTACTCGATCCGGTGGTGGCCGTGCGTTGCCGCGTCACGCTTGCCGCCGGGAAATCCGTAACCGTGAACATCGTTTCGGGCGTCGGCGAAACCCGCGAAGTCTGCCTGGGCCTGCTCGAAAAATATCAAGACCCACGCCTCGCCGAGCGCGTTTTCGATCTGGCGTGGACTCACAGCCAAGTCGCCCTACGCCAGTTGAACGCGACCGAATCCGACGCCCAACTCTATGAGCGCCTCGCCAGTTCCGTGCTCTACGCCAATCCCTCGCTGCGCGCCAACCCCGCCACGCTCCTGCAAAACCGCCGTGGCCAGTCGGGGCTGTGGGGACACGCCATCTCCGGCGACCTGCCCATCGTCCTTCTGCAAATCGCCGACCCCGCTAACATCGATCTGGTTCGCCAGTTAGTCCAAGCCCACGCCTACTGGCGCTATAAAGGACTCACCGTCGACCTCGTCATCTGGAACGAAGACCAAGCTGGCTACCGCCAGCAGTTGCAGGAACAGATTCTGGGGCTGATAGCCGCCGGCATCGAAGCCAATGTGACCGACCGTCCCGGCGGCATATTCGTCCGTGCCGCCGAGCAGATGTCCACGGAAGACCGCATTCTGCTCGAAACCGTTGCCCGCGCCATTCTCTCCGATAAGCGCGGCACCTTGACCGATCAGATCGTACAAAGCCGCCTTGGCGACGGGATGCGCGATGCTTCCGTGCCGCGCCTGGCTCCCGCCAAGAATCGGCCGTCGCCCAACACCGCCGTGCCAAACTCTTCCACTCGCGATCTGCTATTCCAAAACGGCCTGGGCGGATTCACGCCCGACGGCCGCGAATACGTGATCACTACAGGAGCTGGACAAACCACGCCCGCCCCGTGGGTGAACGTCCTCGCCAATCCCAACTTCGGAACCGTCATTTCAGAAAGCGGTTTGGCCTACACCTGGAGCGAAAACGCCCACGAATTCCGCCTCACGCCCTGGGCCGACGACCCCGTTGGCGATTCCGACGGCGAAGCCTTCTATCTGCGCGATGAAGAGACCGGAGCGTATTGGTCGCCCACGCCCCTTCCCGCGCGCGGGAAAGGCGATTACGTCAGCCGCCACGGCTTCGGCTACAGCGTTTTCGAGCACAGCGAAGGCGGAATTGTCTCCGAGCTGTGGGTTTACGTCGCCATGGACGCCGCCATCAAATTCTCGGTGATCAAACTGCGCAATGTCTCCGGAAAACCGCGCAAACTGTCGGCCACAGGCTACACCGAATTACAGTACCAGACGTTGGGCTACAATCAGTGGTCGCCAGACGAGCGTGGTGAAACTGTTGGAATCATGAACGACTTCGTGCACAGAAAAACCCAGGTCCGAGACTTGGAGTCTATTCTTGCCAAAGTAGCTTCTCAGTATGCACCGTTTAACCTCGCTTTAAAACACGCATTCCGCACTCAAGCTTACGCTCGGCCTAAAGTCTACATTAATGCAAGATCCGAAACAATACTCCGAACTGTACGGTATTTTAAGCCAGGAGCTTAGAGATGCTGAGGTGTTTAGCACTAGGGGCATGCTTCATGACACAGGAAGAGCTACTGTCCGTTCCACGAAGGAGGAGGAGATGCTCAATCGGACCCAAGGCCACGTGTTCTGATAGTCCCCAAAAGTACAAGCTTATAAGAAGCAGTCAATTGAGAAGGCTTTCAACAAAAAGTATCCGGATGGATTTGGCATGCTTAGAGCTTGCAGCTTGGAATTGATAAAAACAAGAAGCGCCCATGGGGACAAAATGGTCCCGGAATATTGTCGGAAGATTCCCATTCACCGGCACCATGTAGGGCAGTAAGCATTAAGCTACTGGTAACTACACAATCGTGGTCTATCCCAACGACTACATCACAATATGGCGCTCTTACCCACAATTCTATCTGGTCCTTTTTTCAGCGTGGACAGAGATCTCCGCTCATTGAACGTCTTCGCATTCTTATCCAAAGCCCAACAACGAACGTCTGTATTTCGATAATCTTGTTTACAATCGTACTATTGTTCTTGGCCCTACTGAAGTGAGGCACTTCAGTATAAGGAGTAGGTAGGGATCTGCATTCATGCTCAACGGGGGCGGCATCAAAATATCGTGGAGACATATCTCTATAAACTAATTTAGTTGTCCTGGGAACATGAATCGTGGCAGCAGTGAACTTGGGGGGCGTGCTACTCGTGGTAATCAATAGGCAGAAAAGGCAGTATTAGAATATTTGTAACATTGCTTGGGAAATCCAACATCCGACCTCTTACCACTGTTGTAATTTCTTTTGACAAAAATCACAGATACGAAGCACGCGAATCGCTTCTCCATTGAGGAACCCTTATTCCCTCCACCGCAATTGCAATCTATTACTTGTAAAGACGACTCTGGTCCAGCTTCATGCGAAGCATCACGTGTTTCTTCATATTGTGGCTGAATCCATCGAATCGAACGAAGGGGTCTATGTCGCACAAAAGGGCTCCAACATTCAACCTCAAGGGCATCTAAACCTGCCAGTCACCTTTACATCGCCTTCACGACAATACAAATTCAAGTGTGTTCTAATCAAGAGCAGCATCCATTCTTTCGCCAGCCGATTCGTCCAAGATATGGGGCTTCTCATTAGGCTTCGATTGACGGCAAAGTCCTTCGCACCAGTACACGACCTCAGCGCCCATTACAGCAACAGCAGTGCCTTACGTCAGGGCTATGGTTATCTCGGAGTGATGCAAAATATCTTACCGACATAGAGAAACCGCGAAATAGTAGAGAAAACTCTCTCTTCCATGACTACTCAACAACCAAAATTCGACCTCGAATTAACACATGCCTTTCGTTCCGATAAGC
>CAVVZG010000164.1:0-12117 GCA_963752205.1 Bryobacterales bacterium
TCAGGAGGTCCTGCCGGCTTGGTACCGAGAGACGCGGTGACAGAAAGGTTCCGCCAAGGACATTTGTCCAACGCTGGGCCTCCGGCGCTTCACGTAGGGTTGATCCTGGTCAAATCGGTCAGCCGGGCCAGGTCAGCGAAAATCGCTGTGTTAGCGCGACGCTCGGATGAAGTAACGACTCCCGATCAAAGCCCTTCACATACGCTGCGGTCCGGAATGTCCAAAAGTAACTTCCGATAATAGGAATTAACGCTTATAAATACCGATCTACTACGAGATGGCGCCCTGCGGCGAGACTCCTCACAGGATTAGGACTAAAGTTTCTCGCTAAGGGTACGCATGGGGGATTGGACTTTCTTCAGATGCTTACCACAATGGAAGTGCAGGAGAGCGACACATGCCCAAAAAAGAAAATCGCCAGCACCGACGTGTACCGTATTGTGGCTCGGCTCGTATCTCCTGGGACGACGAGCAAGGAATCGCTCGTTTCGCCCATGCCAAATGCATCAATGTCTCAGAAGGGGGCTTGCGGATCGAGGTGGGGGAACCGATCCCGCTTAGATCACAGATCTCGCTCCGTGCCGACCAGATTGGTATCGGTGGTTCCGCCACAGTTAGGAATATCGCCTGGCGTGGATGCAAATATATTCTAGGTTTGAACCTGAGTCAAACCCACACCGCCGAGATCCTCGCCGCGATCCGCCTCACGTAGCTTCCGATAATGTGACACATCGCCCGCCTAAAGATTCCGCTTCCGCCGGAGCTTAGGAGCTGTGTCCGTATCTTGCCTCCAACGCGGAGTTCCCGAGCTGCTCAGTTCAATCGGCGTTACCAGCTTTTCCTACCAATTTGTGGGAATTATATCATCTCGGATTCAAGACTAATCAAACTGCGAATTCGCCTAAAACTCATCTATCGGACGGACATTCCGTTAATGTTACTTAGCGAGACCGTCAAGTGACCGTATAGTATGCAGATCCCCTTCGCTCTAGCTCTCCGCGTGGCGCAACTGTTTTACCTGTATGCCGAGCTGGGCGCATTTCTTATAGAGATGGCTTCGCTCCAAGCCGAGAGCCTTGGCTGTTTCCGTCATATTGTGGCGGGTGCGTTCGAGCTCTGCGCGAATCGTGGCGCCCTCGAATGCCTCAACCCGGGATGAGAGCGGCCCGCCACGGTTGAGAGCCACATCCGTTGAGCCCACCGAAGTACGGGGCAACGCTTCTCGCACCAAATCGTCGCCGACTTCGCTATCGGCTAAAAGCAGGAGGCGCTCCACTGTATTTCGCAGTTCGCGGATGTTGCCTGGCCACGGATACTTTTCCAGAATGCCACCGCAGCCGGGCTGAATTTCTTGGCCTTCCAACCGTTCAGTTCGCAGATTCGTTGGCTGAAATGTTCGATCAACACCGGAATGTCTCCCGGGCGCTCACGGAGAGGAGGCAAAATGACCGGGAACACGTAGATACGATGAAATAGATCCTGACGAAAAGCGCCCGTTCGCACCTGTTCTTCCAGATTCCGGTGCGTAGCAACAACTACTCGCACATCAACAGGCGTGGTTCCGGATCCGCCGACTCTCTCCACCTCGCCCTCTTCGAGTACGCGCAGGAGCTTGGCTTGCATCACTGCCGGCATATCGCCGATTTCATCGAGAAACAATGTGCCCCGATGCGCCTGCTCGAATTTGCCGGTGTGCCGCGTAGCAGCGCCTGTGAAGGCCCCTTTCTCGTGTCCGAATAACTCTGATTCGATCAGTTCGGCGGGTATTGCCGCACAATTCAGAGTGATAAAGGGCCCGCGGCGGCGCGCGCTTCCCTCGTGAACTGCGCGGGCGATCAGCTCCTTGCCGGTGCCAGTTTCACCCAGGATGCAGACGCGCGATTCACCGGCCGCGACGCGTGTCACCTGCGCCATGACCCGCCGCATCGCCTCACTGCGCCACACGATTTCATGGCGGCCGATCCGTGCGCGTAATTCGCGGTTCTCCTGCTCCAACCGCTTAATGCGCAATGCATTCTCTACCGTGAGCAGCAAGCGTTCCGTGGAGAGTGGCTTTTCCAGGAAATCAATCGCCCCGAGTTTGGTCGCGCGCACCGCCATGTCAACCGTCGCTTGGCCCGACATCATAACCACCGGTGAGGTCACCCCCGCGGCCCGCATTTCTTCAAGCAGGGTGACGCCATCTTTGTCGGGCATCACGACATCGGAGAAGATGAGGTCGAACGTGTTCGAGCGCGCCAGTTCAAGGGCGCGAGCCGCACGATCCGCCACCGTCACCTCGTACCCTTCCATGCGAAAAGCGCGCGACAGGGAGGCCAGCGTATTCGCATCGTCGTCAATGATTAAGAGGTGACTCAAGCGGGTTCTCCTGGCAACACCGGCAGTTCAATCATAAAGGTAGCGCCGTTACCCGGTGAGCTCACCACGCTGATTTTGCCCCCATGATCGCTCACCACGCTCTGAACAATGGCGAGGCCGAGGCCGGTGCCGTGCTGTTTGGTGGTGTAGTATGGCGTGAACAGCCGGGCACATTCCTCCTCCGTGAGTCCCATGCCGGTATCGGACACCGAGAGGCGCACATGCCCGTCCTCGCGTGAACTTGCAATGCGCAGAACTCCGCCGCGAGGCATGGCGTCAATCGCGTTTAAGACGAGATTGCCGATTGCGCGCCGCAGTTGTTCGCCGTCGGCTTGGATCCGTAGACCAACTTCGGCAAGGTCAAGTTGTGCATCGATTTTCGATCCTCCCTCAGCCTTCAACTGCGCGTCATACAGCCGCATCACGTTTTGAACAATCTCATTGAGATCGACCACCTCGAAGCTGGGCGGCGGCATCTTCGCGAAATCGCTAAAACGGCCGATGATGGTTTTCAAGTTGCCGACTTCTGCCAGCAACGTACCGGTGCTCTCTTGAAAAACTTCTTCAAACTCGCTCTCAGATCGCTTTCGCGCTTTGCGCAGATTTTCGATGGTGATTTGGAGAGGGAATAGCGGATTCTTGAGCTCATGCGCCAGGCGACGCGCCAATTCTCGCCATGCGGCGACGCGTTCAGCTTGAATCGCGCGGTCGCGCTGCTCGGCGAGCTGTTCCGTCATCCGGTTGAATGCTGCGGCTAACTCACCGATCTCGTCCTTTGATATCACGTCCACCCGCGCCGACCAGTCGCCGCTAGCGACCGCACGGGCGCCTCGCGCGAGCTGTGTGACCGGGCGCGTCACACGCTCCGTGGTCCACCAGCCCAGGAGGATGCCAATTACGATTCCCGATACGGCGGCCACCACGCCGATCCAAAGAATCTGGTTTTCCAGTGCGAACTGTGCCGCCAAAGATGTTCCGGCGAGCAACACACCTGCAATCTGCCCGCGGTGCATCAATGGAAACGCCAAGAATGCCTCCGAGTTAGAGCGCGCCGAACTCCATTGCACGGTGCCGGTTGCTTCAGCCCCCTTGCCGCGCGCTTCATTTACCAGACCCGCGAGCTTGGTGATATCCGGATTACCTCCCTGCGCATCCACCACCTCTCCGGGCGGCAGCCACAAGAGAGCGCGCATTCCGGGAGCATCGCCTAACGACTTAAGGAAAGACGGATCGACCAGCCTTCCCCCGGCAACCAGCGCTTTCTTATCAGGTGTCGGCCGCACCGCCACCAGCGCCACCGCTGGAGGGCCATCGGGCACAGGAATGCGTGCGAAGAAGGCGGCGCCCGCTGCTGCGTCGGCCGTATGCCAATCTTCCACGGCGATCTCCCAATCGTTCTTGTATCCGAAGCGTGCGGGCCAATGCGCCGAAGACAAGATCGCCAAATCTGGTTGAACGACATCCAGAAAACTCAGATCCTGCGTCACGCTTTCCCGCTGCGCTTGATCGAACTCGGCGCTACCCGCGGCAATTCGCTGCACGCCCGCCGAGGTGGCGGCGCGTTCCACCTGCCGGGCTACTTCCGCTCCTCGAGCGTCCAGTTCTCGCCGCAACTGGGCGAGCAGATCGCTGCGCCGCTGGCCGTCAGCGCGTTCAAACCCCTGGCGCGCTGCGATTGACACGGCTCCGGTCACCAGCGCAACCGCGCCCGCCACCGTGATCGATGAAAGCAGGAGAAGCTTGGTACGAAAGGTCACGGCTGCCCAATCCAGACACTCGGCAAGTCGGGCCAGGAACGCACGCGTGGCATCAGATTCCAATTTCTTGCGAGATGAAACAGCGGGATCGCATGGAACCCGTCCAATAACGCACGTTCCGCGTCATACGGGGCCGACGTAAAAGAGAAGGGCGTCCGGAGCACTACCGCCATGTCGGCGAGCGCTGCCAGTTCATCGCGCGACGTGACCGGGATTATGACCAGCCGTACGTCCGCCATGCCATTGCCCAGGCGCATCGTGATGCCGGCCTCCATGGCGTTGACCGAAATCCTTTCGCCAATCGATCGCAGCACCGCATCCTGCCTATCGTAAGCGAAGCTGAGCGGCGCCGAGCCCACCGCCAGTTGACGCGCCCGAGCCACATCCCGCTTGCCGTCGAACAGAAACGAATAACCGCTAAGCCACTGCGGCAAGAGAGCTCCCGAGATCTCCCCATGCCCTCTGAGCAGAACTCTACGCATGACAACTTTGTCGATCGAGAGAGCGACGGCTTCGCGCACGGCCGTCGTGGAGCGCGAGGTATCGAAAACCAGCGCCAGCGTTTCCTCCGGCCTGGTTTCGCCGGACCCGCTGTCGCTGGTGCCCACAGTAGCGTCGATAACGTCCGCCTTGCCAAGTTGGAGGTCCTGCGTCTGGTCGCGAAGGTCGCGTCCCATCTGAATTTCGATGGAATCCAAATAGGGTCTACCCTTCCAGTGCCCTTCGTTGGCAACCAGTATCGCGCCCTTTCCTGTCTCCCATCGGGCGACTCGAAACGGACCCGTGCCCGTCAGCGTCCCATCCGGCTCGCGCACCGCAATCGCGTTCCAGGGTCTCGCCATTTCACGCAGGATCTGCTCGATGGGCCGGTCGTCCGGCGCTTCGAGCGAGCTGGCGGCAGGAGTCCACATCATGCCGTTATGCAGGCGCACGTGAGGGCGCGGCGCGAATACCCATCGCTTGCGCGCCACATCGTGCGTCCAGGATGTCGCCAGCCACGGCTGCGGCTTACCGCTCTCATCCAAACGAACTAGCGTTTCAAATACCGATGGCACTAGCCGGGCCTTGGCTTCAAGAGCGATGGGATCGCTTGGAATCTCGGCTGGATCGAGACTATTGAGAACGGCGCTCATTTCAACCCGCAGCGTGCCTCCGTAGCGAGGGCGGCTTTCCGCCTTCAGAATCACGACCGCGAAAAGCGCGCTAGCGGCCGCAATCCACGGCAATGCTGTAGGCTTCATACCTGTTTGTATCCTTGTTCCGCACCACGGCCAGCGCAGCGTTCCCCGCCGGCCACATCGCCGTCACCGTCCCCGGCACTTCCATCGCGTCACTTACTCGCACCAGACCATGGTTCACCAGGTCGAAGATCGCAAGTGAATTGGAAGCGGAGTATGCGCCCACAACCTTAGCGGTGGTGCATGAGCTTGCGATAACCGCGAAGTCACTCCAAACCTCGGATGCGCTCAGTTGTCTGTGGGCTGCATCGTATAAGTAAGTGTGTCCATCGGCTGCGGCTACCAGGTGATCGCCGCCGATCTCGGCGTGCGTGAAGTAGGGCTGCCATCCCGTCTCTTCGATGGTATTGCGCCCCGCCGTAAAACGCCCGCCCGGCTGGCATTCGACGGCAACCGCCGGCTTCCAGGTGCCCCCGCACGTCACTCCGGCGGCCTCCGCCATCAGCGAATTGTCGTTTACGGTCAAACGCCCGCGAGGGTCCCGGACCGGTGGAATATCCAACGCCACCGCCTCCGTCTTCTGCCACTTTGAATCGCGCTGTTCGTATCGCGCGATATTCGCCGTATCCAGGACCAGCATCTGATCCCCCACCACAATGACATCCAGGATGGGCGCTTCCTGTTCCCACAGCAATCGCCGGTCGAGACGAAATCCCGCTTCGGTTTCCGGCATAACAATCGGTCGAACCACGCTCGCCATTTCTACAATATTTTCGGTTTCGCGATGCATTTCGGCGATTAAAAGATAGCCTTTGAGATTCTGTGAGAACGTAGCTGTAATTTCCACGGTTTTGGGGTTTCTTAGCCTCCGCTGAAGAGCCCGCGCCAGCAGCGTCTTGGCCCGCGCCGCGTAGGCAGCCGCGTCGGCGTTTTCCGCCGTCGTGCCATTCCAGGTAACGCGCGCGATTTCATCCGCGGCCAAATGGGAAGCGATCTTCTTTCCCCACTGGCCCACCGCATCGTCCAGCGCGTCGCCGCGTACAAGAAGCATCGCGAAAACGAACCCAAGAATACGCCCCGTCACGGCAAAAATGATAACAAAATGGGGACCGGCCCTACTCGCCGGTCCCGGTCCAGTTTTCCTCTCTCTATTGGTTAGTGCTCGACGGCTGTACTGTTCATTCCCTTGATAACGTCGTTGGCGAAGAAGAACTTCCCGTCGCTCGGCACCATCATGATTTGCACCTTGTCGGAAAGTTTCTCGGCGATGATCTTCTGAATCAAAAGCGGATTGTCTTTGAGAGCCGAGGCCTCCAGTTTCATTCGTTCGGCGTCGGCGTTGGCGACACGGCGGATACGGTATTCCTCGCTCTCACTCATCAGATTGCGTTTCTGGAGTTCCGCTTTGCTGTCGATCACCTTGGATTCGGCCAGCGCTTCGGCGTTTTTCACGGTCGCTTCCTTCCGCGCTTCCGCTTCCAACCGCGACTGCTCGATCTGCTTCTGCTTCAGCGGTAACGTGTGCTGCATCGCGTCCGCCTGCGCTTTCGCTTGCAGCACGACCACTTCCGCTTGCGCTTCCGCTTCTTTTACTTCGCGCGCCTTCTGCGCCTCAGCCTCCAGATTCGCCGTGATGACCATTTTCTTCTTCACTTCCAGCTCGATGTTGTAGCGCTCATTTTCCTGTTCCTTTACCAACAGACCTTCCAGGCCCTTGGCGTATTCTTCGGGAAGTTGGACATCTTTGAGCACCAGTTCCTTCACCACGATTCCGTCGGCGCCTAGCCGCGCGGCGATCCGCCCGGCGGCCACTTGCCGGAAGGCCTCGCGCTTGGTCGAGAACAACTCGCGCACCAAATACTCCGGCGCCAGATCACGAAACGCGCTGGCGATCGCGGGTGCGATCATTTCCTCCTCCACCGGTTGCGGCAGATTGGACTGGATGTAAGCCAGCTTCGACGGATCCAGCCGGTAGCGCACGGACACCGCCAGCCCCACCGACAGGCCCTCGCGAGTCTGCACCTGCAAGCCCTGCTGTTTTTTCTTGGGGTCGTCGAACGCCGCGGTAGTGAACATGCTGTCGCGCGTCGGGTACAGCTCCACTTTCTCGACTAGCGGGAACACCAGGTGCACTCCCGAATAAAGCGTTCCCGGCCGCGTTCCCAGGAACTGATTCACTCGCACCCCGGCCCATCCGCTGGGCACCACCGCGATGCTCAAGCCGGCTAGCCACGGAAGTACGCACAGCATAGCCAGCCGACGAGAAGTGTACCAGCGTATGCCGGGCTGGGGTTCCCCCGGCGAGTTTTTCCTCCACTTCAAGATCTGGTACAGATCCCAGATCAGAATGGTCATCGCGCCGGCCAACAGCCCGATGCCCGTAAAGATCAGCAAATATCTAAGTAACGTCATGTGAGTTTTCTCCTTCTTCTTCGCGGCCGGTTTAGTTTGCAGAATGGGTCGCGAGAACTTGTGCCGACAACTGCGGCGGCGCGCCGCGCAGTTCAACCGTCGTGCCGACTTTCACCAGGTCGAAGAGTTCTTCGAGATCTTGCTGGCGCATGCGGATGCAGCCATGTGAGGCGGCCTTGCCGATAGAGCTTGGAACGTTGGTGCCGTGGATCCCGTATCCTTTGGCGCTGAGGCCGATCCAGCGGGTACCCAGCGGGTTGCCGTTTCCGGGTCCGATAACGATTCCGGTGCCGTAGTACGTCGGATTCTGGATGTGATTGATGATCTGGAATTCGCCCTCGGGCGTCGGCGTGGAGACCTTGCCGACCGCAACGTCGTAGGTCTTCACCACCCGGTCGCCCTCGATCAGCACCAGTTTCCGGTCCGGGATCGATACCACGATCCGTTGCTGCGCCTGGCGGCGTTCCTCGGCAGCAGCTTCCACCGACGCGATCACCAGGACCGCGGCCAACTTCGTCATTGTGTTCAGTGTTTGGCGTTTCATGCCCTGCTAAATTGCAGCACAGGTGCCAAACGATAAATACCTGATTTAAAAGCAACTTAATGCATCAGGCGGGAGTGTCAACGTTGACGCATTGTGTGTGCGTTGACACATCAGAAGCCCGAGTAGAAAGCTTGATGTCCTCCAGCGTCAAGAGGTAATGTCCACATACGTAGCTTCCGATAATGCCCAATATCGAGCCCGTGACTCGCCATAGAAACTTTTTGTCCGAAGCGGACGGAACCGCCGTCCAAGGATGGCACCGAGGATTGACGGAGGGAAAAGGGCTCTCTGCTGGGACTGCCGTGCGGCATTTTAATGTCATGCACCACATTATGGAGAAGGCTTCGGTGATTTGGTCGAAGGAAACCGGCGTCGACCGGAATCCGGCGGACTGGTCGAGGTTTGCACGCTAGCGGAAATTCAAAACTTCTGTTTTCACGATCTCCAGCACGCGTTCGCGTCGTGGTACATGATGAACGGCGGAGACCTGTACGAACTGGCGAAAATCCTAGGTCATGCCAAATCAAGAGATGGATGCAGTAAAGGAAAAGCGGGAGGCAGTAGCCGTTTAGATGTTCCCGTATTGTTCCCATGAGTAGAAACTGATGTTTTTGGCCACCGATAACTACTTTAGAATGTGGTGGCCAGGGACGGACTTGAACCGCCGCCGCCAGCCTTTTCAGGGCCGCTAAGCCAACATAGCAACATGTTTAGAATCCGTGTAAGTAGCCGGTTCCAGACGGTTAAAAGAAACGGGTTTTGTGATTGGCTGGGCTAATGTAGGCCACTCTGGGATCGTGGATGTACGTTATTTGTACATTGATGTTCGAACGTCGGGTTGCCCAAACCAGAATATTGCTTTGCCACATGGGTTGTAGGCCCCGGCGGAGCCATCGCCGCAATGTAACGCAGCGATGAATCGGCCCGCGATAGCATCGGCGATCTACGCTACAAACGACATCACGATCGCTTGCTGATCTGTAGCCAACTCATGCACGTTTGTGGCAGTTTTCAAGTCCAACTGTGTGGCCCATACCGTTTATCACTGCGCGCCCGGGCCGCCGTCGCCCTCGGTTCCGCCAAAGATCGGCTTCCCGTTCAAATAGATTCTGCGGGCATCCATCAAGTGCGACCCATCTTTAGCGGCATATCCGTCGACAATGAGTTTATCCCCAAGTTTGACGTCACCCTTCTTAAAGCCGCGGCGCGAAAGTGCGCCCGGGTTGGCGCCTTCGCAACCCCAGGTCACCGTATTTCCCTTGTCGTCTTTCACGTCAACATAGAAATAGGAATGCGGATTGGTCCATTCAAGCTTCGATAGCGTTCCCTCGATTCTAATAGGCTTCTTTCCATCGAATTCGGCGGCAAAGGAATGGTGCGCGAGAGTCGTCCCGGTCCCGGCCAATCCCAGAGCGGCAGCGAGGATGATCGACTTGTGTTTCATAACACTTTCTCCTTAATTAGATTTCTAAAATTGTGGGCGGTGACTGGTCACCCGAGTCAGAGCGGCGATCAATGCGTCGATATCGGCACAAGTGTTGTAAAGCGCGAACGACGGACGCACGGTGCTCTCAACGCCGAACCGCCGCAGGATAGGTTGCGCGCAATGGTGTCCCGATCGCACTGCAATACCTTCTTGATTCAACGCCGATCCTACGTCTTCCGTTCGTTGGCCTTCAATCACGAATGAGATGACGCCGGCCTTCTCGGGCGCGGTTCCAATTAAACGCAAGCGCGGTATATCCTTCAGCAACCGAGTTGCGTAAAGAACCAACTGGTGCTCGTATTCTGCGATCCGGTTCAGCCCGATTCCTTTGACGTAATCGATGGCTGCGCCGAGCCCTACTGCGTCCGCGATATTCCCCGTGCCCGCTTCAAATCTCCCGGGAGCTTGCTGGAAGAGTGACCGTTCGAACTTGACGTCCGAAATCATGTTGCCCCCGTGCTGCCAGGGCGGCATTTCGTTCAACAGCGCTTCTTTCCCGTACAGGACGCCGATTCCAGTCGGTGCGAACACCTTGTGGCCGGAGAAAACGAACCAGTCCAGATTCAGATCCTGAACATCCACTGGCATGTGCGAAACCGCCTGAGCGCCATCCAGTAGAACCTTGGCTCCCGCGGCGTGCGCCGATTCAATGATCTGCTTTGCGGGTGTGATGGTTCCCAGCGCGTTCGAAACCTGAGTAAACGATACGAGCTTGGTCTTGGGCCCCAGCAGCTTGCCGTACTCGTCCAGAAGAACTTGGCCGGAATCATCCACCGGGACGACCCTCAGCTTTGCACCTTTTTCGTTGGCCAGTTGCTGCCAGGGGACGATGTTGGCATGATGTTCCAGCCAGGTGATGACGATCTCATCGTCCTTGCCGATGTTTTGCCGTCCCCAAGTCTGCGCCACGAGGTTGATCGCTTCCGTAGCGCCGCGGACAAAGACGATTTCCTTGGAAGAGGATGCATTCAGAAAGCTGCGAACCTTGTCACGAGCCGCTTCATAGGCGTCCGTGGCCCGGGCCGCCAGTTCGTGAGCCGCACGGTGGACGTTGGAATTCTCGTGTTCATAGAAATGCTTCAGGCGGTCGATGACAGCCCGGGGCTTTTGAGTGGTTGCGGCATTGTCCAGCCAAATCAATTGCCGGCCGTTCACATGCTCTTCGAGAATCGGAAAGTCCCGCCGGATCGCGGCAACGTCAAATGGCCCACTGAACCCTTGCAACGAAACTTGTGGATCATTTGATTTCGGCGTCGATGCCACGGGTCCGGTCTGCCCATACTCGGAGAAGTAGAACAACGGATCGCTGGACGCAGCAATGGGGTCGTGCGGACCATGAGGGAGAGGGCCGCCGGAAGCAAGAGCGATGGCGTCAAGCACCGCCCGCAATTCTGCCTCGCCGGGCAGAGTGACCGGCGACGGAGCGGAGCTCGCGAGCGGAACCTCTCGATCAAAGTCGTTTGCAAATGACTTCGGGTTCAGCGGTTCAGCGGGATTTGGGCTGCCTGTGCTCTCGCCAGGCCGCGCGGCGAAAAGCTCATTCGCCATGCGGGAGAGAGCGTCAACGTCCGGCCAGCCCTTGGGCAAATCGGGATCACGCCCACTTGTATTCATGATATTTGTCCGTTTCCACGCCTTCTAAAACGCCCAGTGCATCTTCCGTGAGCACAGCCAGCGAACAATAGAGAGAGATCAGATACGACGCGATGGCCTTGTGGTTGATCCCCATAAAGCGGACCGAGAGTCCGGGGCTCTGCTGGCCTGGGAGATTCGGTTGATAGAGACCAACCACGCCCTGCCGGCGCTCTCCGGTTCGTATCAGAAGGATGTTGCTCTTGCCGTTTTCGACCGCGACCTTGTCCGAAGGCACGATGGGAATCCCGCGCCAAGTCAAAAATTGCGAGCCGAACAACGAGACCGTCGGAGGCGGCACTCCGCGGCGGGTGCATTCGCGTCCGAAGGCGGCGATAGCCCCGGGATGCGCGAGGAAGAAGCCCGGTTCTTTCCAGACACGCGAGATCAGATCGTCGAGATCGTCCGGCGTAGGCGCACCGGTGCGGGTCTTGATTCGCTGCTTCTCAGCCACGTTGTGCAGCAGGCCGTACTCGCGGTTGTTGATAAGTTCGCTTTCCTGCCGTTCCTTGACGATCTCAATGGTCAAGCGCAACTGTTCGGAGATCTGATTGAAGGGCACGCTGTAGAGGTCCGAGACGCGGGTATGGATATCCACCACGGTATTGACCGCGCTCAGCATGTACTCTCGCGGATGCTCCTCATAATCGACATAGGTCTGCGGCAGCACGCGCTCATCGCGATCGGAACAATCCACGACGACTCGCGACTCGTCTTTCACACGGTTCAGCCGATAGATACCGGCCTCTA
>CAVVZG010000165.1:0-17563 GCA_963752205.1 Bryobacterales bacterium
ACGTGCGATCCGCGCACCCGAATGCTTCGATTGCGACCTCCCTCGCGCCAACGGATTCTATAGATTCCGTCGCGTTCTTTGTGAATCGACATTTTTGTAAACAGTCTCCTTTAGTCAATGGTTTCGATCGTGTGTTCTTCAATGAAGCGGCGAAGCGCCACCACATCGAACCGCAACGCTCGACCAACCTTGACGCTAGGAAGCTCGCGAAGCATTTGGGACGCGGGCGGCATAGTTGCATCCTCCGAACTCTTCAGGTGCGAGAGTTCCGTTACTTGCTTTTCTTGTTTTTCCGTATGTGATCGCTTATCTCCCCTTGCTCGACCGGCGGCGGACAGAGAGCGCTGAACTTATTTACAAATTCTCGCAATGGTTCCGTTGGATGGGAAGCACCTGGCAAATTACATTTCCAAATCGCGGATCGGGGCATAGAGCGCCTGCAATGGCTACGTTTGCAGAATAGCGTTACTGCGACGCTAGAAGAGCTGATAGCACCGCTCCTTCGGTGACCGCCCTTCTACAATGGTGTTAAAGGAGCCCGATGCGCGGATCAGTGGAAAGCTCGTCGCCGCGAATATTCCAAAGGCAGAGTCGT
The DNA here is from genome assembly GCA_963752205.1 of Bryobacterales bacterium. Taxonomy (GTDB): domain Bacteria; phylum Acidobacteriota; class Terriglobia; order Bryobacterales; family Bryobacteraceae; genus Palsa-187. Next base: position 596 of record CAVVZG010000165.1, read on the forward strand.
GCGGTTCTACTTGCTGGATTCGGCGGGCTCCTTCTGTTGATGGTATTTGCCGGGATCGACGGCTTACAGGTGCTACGCCGGATGCAGAGCCGGAGTGGAGCGATTCAGCACGCGTTTCTTGAGCGCAGCCAGGTGCTGAATCAGATCCGGTCCGATGTTTATCTTTCCGGTACTTATGCCCGAGACTATCTTCTCGATCCCGAATCTGCCGCGGCGGAAAAACATCGCGCGGAACTCACTCGTCTGCGCCGCGAAATGGACGCGATCCTAACTGGCTACGCGGGTCTGATGCGGCCGGAGGAACGAACACCCTTGGATGGCTTGCGCCGCAGCCTGGATGACTATTGGCAGGTGCTCGATCCGGTGTTCCAGTGGAGTCCCAGCCAGCGCAGCCAGAATGGATTTCGATTTCTGCGCGACGAAGTTTTCCCCCGCCGCTTGACGATGCTGGGGTTGGCGGACCAGATTCAGAATGTGAATGAGCGGCAGTTGGAAGCGGGCAATCAACGTGTGGATGCTCTGTTCTCCGAGTTCCGTACGCGATTGACAGTCACCTTGACAGTCACTCTGGCTATTGGCGGTCTGCTTGCAGTCTTCGCCAGCCGACGGATACTAGACCTCGAAGGCCAATCCGCATCGCGATTTTCCGAAGTAACCGAAGCTCGCGGGCAATTGAAGAGTCTTTCAGCGCGTTTGGTGGAAACGCAAGAGGAAGAACGTCGCGTGCTCTCGCGGGAACTGCACGATGAGGTGGGCCAGTCACTCTCCGCGATTCTAGTAGGGCTCAGCAATCTTTCGGCGGCCATACGCTCCAACGCGCGCGAGCAGATGGAAAGCGAAGTGACGGCGCTTCGCCGAATCGTCGAAGGCACTGTGAAAATGGTGCGCAACATAACTTTACTGCTGCGTCCTTCGATGCTGGACGATCTGGGGCTGATCCCCGCGCTCGAATGGCAGGCCCGCGAAGCTTCGCGGCAAACCGGACTACGCGTGGATGTTGCCGCTTCCGGTGTTACTGCGGAATTGCCGGAAGAGTACAGGACTTGTATCTACCGATTAGTGCAAGAAGCCCTGCACAATGTGACTCGGCATGCCGCCGCCGGATCGGTCCGCATCGTAGTTCAGCAGGAGCCTGGACGTTTGCTGCTCTCGATTCAGGACGACGGACAGGGCTTCGATGTGCGGCGCTCTCGCGGATTAGGTCTGCTCGGAATGGAAGAACGCGTTGCGCATCTGGGCGGTACTTTGCATCTGAAATCCGAGCCGGGCAGTGGAACTTTGATATCGGTGGCCTTGCCGCTGGTCACGAATGCGGTAATAGAAAAAGTGGCGGTGCCGTGAACACAATCCGTATTCTGCTGGCTGACGACCATACTGTAATTCGCCGGGGGCTGCGCGCGCTACTGGAGCGCCAGAACGGATTCGTAGTGGTGGCAGAGGCGGCGGATGGCCGCGAGGCAGTGGATGCAGCCGCTGCCGTAGCCCCGGATGTCGCTGTAATTGATATCGGGATGCCGAACCTGAACGGCATCGAAGCTGCCACAAGGATTACGGAGAAGCGGCCGGAGACCGCCGTAGTAATCCTCAGCATGCACGCCGACGAGAGTTATGTGCTGAGAGCTTTGAAATCGGGAGCGCGCGGATACCTCTTGAAAGATTCACCGGAGGAGGACCTGATCAACGCGATTCGCGCGGTGCATCAGGGGAAGGCATTTTTCAGCCCAGAGATCAGCAAGATGCTCGCTGAAGATTATATGCGCCAGATGCGGCAACGTGGTGTAGAAGATAGCTACGAGCTTTTGACCCCTCGCGAACGCGAGATTTTGCAGATGCTAGGCGAGGGAAATTCCAACAAAGACGTGGCTACCAAACTGAACCTTAGCCTGCATACGATTGAGACCCACCGGGGCAACATTCTTGAGAAATTGAATCTCCACAGTACCGCTGAGATGATCCTCTACGCGGTGCGTAAAGGGATTGTGATGTCCTAAGCGGGAGGCGGCTCCGCCCTCCAGTAATACCAGGCTCGCCGCAGAGTGTGCTCCACAGCGGCTTCCTCCAGTGGCTTCACAATCACATCGTAGCCGCCATGCATGGCCACTTCGCGCCATAAATATTCGTCACTCACGCGGGAAGTGAGCAGGAAGCAAACGCGGGGCGAACTCTCTACAATCTGCGCCATCACCTCGCGCCAGTCCCGTCCCGGAAGGTCTCGGTCGCATAAAACGATTGGGAATCCTTGGCTCGCGAGCAGATGAAGTGCCTCCGGCACAGACTGCGTGAGCACCACGTTCCACTCGCCTCGCGCGCGCAAGCCCCGATAAAAGATTTGATCCCCGATTGAAACCGTAATGGCCAGAACTCGCGGAAGATCAAGTCTCTCGGGATGGTGGCCGGGAAATAGAATGCGCCGCCACAAAGAGTCCGCCATATATCGGTTCCTATCGAAGCGCTCCGATCTGATACGCCACGTTGGCACGCTGGATTTGATAGTCGAACTGCGCGCTAGAGCCAGCGATCTCCGCGGCGGTCACATTGAGCTGAGCTTGGCTCAATTCGACGATCGATCCCAAACCGATGTCGTAGCGCCGCTGTGCTAGATCGAGCGCCAGCCGGGCCTGATCCAACAGTTGCACAGTGAGAGCCAAGCGCTCGAAAGCCGTCGAAGCATTCAGGTAAGCGACGCGAACGTCCCGGCTCACGCGATTCGCGAGATCGTTGACATTCTGCTCAGCAGCCTTGGCGCGCAACTCCGCTTCCGCTCGCCGTGCGCGAAAAAGGTGGCCGTTCAGGATCGGAATATTGACGTTGACCCCTGCCGCCCCGTACCGACCGGGCACCTGGGCATCACCGGTCGGCACAAACCCCGCCGCGGCTACTACGCCGACAGTAGGAAGTACCAGGTCTTTCTCCGCTTGCGCAAACCGCTGGGCGGAATTCTGTTCCAGGCGGAGGTTCGCGAGTTCCGGCCGGTCGCGGAACGCTGCATTCAGCAGGGGATCTGCGGTCGCGGGTAGAGCGTCGGGCATCGGCTCCGGCATCAACGAGAATCCCCCTTGCGCGTATTGAGCGGGGAGGCCCATTGCCGTGGCCAGCTCCGCGTAGGCAGCTTTCACATCGCTCTGCGCGTTCGCGAGCAGAAGGCGGGCGTCAGCGAGATTGACGTTGGCGAAGCTCACATCCAACGTCGATTTCAGATTGCTTCGCGCTAGAGTCGACACCTGATCCGCTACCAACTGGCGGGCGTCGACCGTCTGTTGTGCAACCTTCAGAACGGCTTCCGCACGCAGCGCACCGAAGAAGGTCTGGTTGACGGCAAGGAGAATCTGCGCGCGCGTGGTTTGCGTCACCTGATCTTGAGCTTGCGCGTGCAGTTTCGCGGAGCTAACCAGACTGCTGGTGCGTCCGAAGTCGGTGAGCAATTGACTGAGCATAAGCCCGCTGCCGACCCGGCTGTATACCGTCGGATTCGTTAGCCCACCCGCGGCCAGACGGCTTCCGGAGTCTGCACCCACACCAGTCAAGGCGCCGGACACGTTGGGCAGAAAATTTGCGCGCAATTCCACCGGGACTTGCGCCGAGGCGGCGGCGTTGAATTGTGCGGCACTCAGTTGCGGATTATTGGCAAGCGCTAGCCGCTCCGCTTCCGCCAGCGTTAAAGGGAGACTGCCTTGTGCGGCGGCGAAGCCGGTCACGCTCAGGGCTAGAGCGCAGATGCAACGTCGCCTCATTGAGCGGCACCTTCGGCTTCCTGTCGCCGATGCACCAGCAGGTAAGCGGCGGGCACCAAGAATACTGTAAACGCCGCCGAAAGACTGAGTCCGCCGACGATTGCGCGCGCGAGAGGGGCGTAGCTCTCGCTACCCTCGCCAAGCTTCATGGCCATGGGCAGCAGCCCGATTATGGTTGCCAGCGTAGTCATGAGAATCGGCCGCAGGCGTACACGGCATGCCGTTCCTACTGCTTCGCGCAAAGGCATGCCGCCCTCACGCAAACGGCGGGTGAACTCCACGATCAAAATGCTATCGGAGGCCGAAATGCCTACCAGCATCACTACGCCCATCAGGGACATCACGTTTAAAGTAGTTCCGGTGATCCACAGCGTGAGCAGTACCCCGGTCAACCCCGGAGGCACGGCGAACAAAATGATAAAAGGATCGAGGAAACTTTTGAATTGCGCCACCAGGATCAGGTACAGCAAAACCACCGACAGGACCAATCCGAACGAGAAGCTACGAAAGGAGGTGCGCATGCCTTGCACCATCCCGCGAAGCGTGACCGTAAGCCCCTCGGGAACTTTAGTGTGCGCGATGATTCTATCGATTCGATCCGCGATGCCGCCGATTTCCTCTCCGAGCGGCCGGACATAAATATCGGTGACGCGGCGGATTTGATAGTGATCCACTTCAGTCGGTGCTTGCACGCGCTTCAAAGAGCTGATCGAATCTAGTCGCGCGGGCAGTAAGCTATGTGTCGCCCTGAGCGAAATAGCTCGCAAGTCGCCCAGTGACCTTACCTGGTCTTCCGGATACTGCACCGTCAGCATGTAGTCCTGGCCGGATTTGGGGTCCACCCAAAAACTGGGAGCGATCATCTGGTTGCTGCTCAGCGCGGTGATTACGTTCCCAACTACTTCTTCTTCGTCCAGACCCAGTTCGCTCGCGTGGGTGCGATCCACATCCAGCTCCAGTGCCGGATAATCGATATCCTGCGGGATATACACGTCCGCTACCCCGGGAATGCGCTGAATTTCCTGGGCCAGATTCTGTGCTGTCTGATGGGAAAGCTGCAAATTAGACCCACCCACCTGCACGTCGATTGGCGCGGGAAGCCCCAGGTTCAACACCGCGTCAACCATGCCACCGGATTGAAAGTAGGTGTTCAGTTCCGGCATGTCTTCGGCGATGCGGCGCTTCAGTCTGGCCATGTATTCATAGCTGCCCACCGCGTGATCGTCTTTCAATCGCACCTGCACAAAGGCCGTGTGCTGCGCCGAATTTGTGGTGTAGATGGCCGAGAAATCGGGCGTCGCGCCGATATTCGACAGAATCATTCCTAGATCGCTCTCCGGGATCACGCCGCGGATCAATGCCTCGACCTTCGCGATTTCGTTTTCGGTGACCGAAATACGCGAGCCCGAGGGAGCCTTGACGTCGATGATGAACATGCCCGAATCCGTGCGTGGGAAAAATGATAAACCAATCCGCGGAATGATCGCCAGGCTCGCAGCGATGGCTATGCCGCAAATCGCAACCGTGCGCCAAGGATGGTTTAGAGCCCTCCCCACCGCGCGGTCGTAGCCTCGCAAGAAAATCTCAAAGCGGTCATTGAACCAGATATTGAACCGTTCTCCCAGCCGCCACTGATTGTCTGTGCCCTTGATCTCGACTTCGACCGGCGCTTCTGCGGAAGGCGTCCCGCGATGCTCGGCCTTCAGAAAGCGGGCGCAGAATAACGGCACGACGGTCATCGCCACGGTGTAGGACGCCAGCAGTGCGAGAACCACCGAAAGCGCCAGCGCCGAAAACAAGAACTGGCTCACGCCGTAGAGGAAGGTTACCGGGAAGAACACTACCGCCGTTGTGAGCGTAGCGGCGAGGACCGGAAGCGCCACCTCGCGACCACCGTTCTCAGCGGCGGTCGCCGGATCTTCGCCCAGCTCCAGATGCCGGTATATGTTTTCAAGGACCACCACCGAGTTGTCAATCAGCCGCGATAAGGCCAGCGCCAGTCCGCCCAACACCATGCTGTTGACCGTCCCGCCCCCGAGCGAGAGCGCTATGAACGTTACCAGCACTGAAAGGGGGATGGAGAAGAACACCGCCACCGTGGCACGCAGGCTGCCGAGAAAAATCAAAATCATAATGGAAGTCAAAACCAGACCGATGGCACCCTCATCGAGCAGGGTGCGGATCGCAGTCTTAACAAAGCGGGATTGATCGAACAGAACCGTCGTGACCAAATTCCGCGGCACGTCCACCAGGTGCCGGATCACATTACGGATGCCATCCACCACAGCAATGGTGTTGGTGTCGCCGCCCTGTTTCAGCACCGGAGTGTACACGGCGCGCTTGCCGTCGACGCGCACTACGTTAGTTTGAATCTGGCGCGAGTCTTTGGCGTATCCAATATCACTCACGCGCACTACAGATCCGTCGATCGTTTTCAGGGGAAGGTCATCGATCGACTGCATGTCGGGGAGCTGGCTGTTGGTGTAGATGCTGTAGTCGAGCGGCCCGATTGGCACGTCACCGGCTGGGAGAATCAGGTTCGAGCGATTCACAGTACGGACCACGTCCATCAAGCTGAGCTGGTGCGCTTCCAATTTGTAGGGGTTGGCGTACACCATGATCTGGCGATAGCCGCCGCCGAAGGGCGTCGGTACACTCGCGCCGGGCACGCTTGCCATCTGGTTGCGCACCGAGAACTGCGCCAGATCCCGCAATTGCGTTTCGTTAAACCCTTCGCCGTCCACCGTAACCAGACACACGGGAAGACTGGAGGCGTCGAATTTCAGAACCACCGGCGGAAGCGTACCAGGCGGCAGACGCCGCAACTGCGCCATCGCTAGATTCGAAATAGTGGCGACAGCGGAGTCCGCGTTCGACCCCGGCTGGAAATAAACTCGAATGATACTGGTGCCGGGAAGAGACCGCGATTCGATGTGCTCAATGCCGCTCGCCAGCGTGAATTGCCGCTCAAAGCGGCTGGTGATATCGGTCTCGATCTGCTCCGGAGGCATTCCGTTGTAGAACGTCGCGACGACTACTACCGGAATGTTGATATTCGGAAACATATCTACCGGCATTCGCAACAGGGCAGTGCCACCGACCACGGCAATGATCAGCGCCACTACGACGATGAAATATGGCGTTCGAATCGCGAAACGGGACATAGAGGTTAGGGATTAGCAACGCTGATGTCATTCATCTTGGGCCTTACATGCAAACCTGGCCGAAGACTCGCGCGATTCCCGGTCACCACCAGTTCGCCGGGTTGAAGGCCGGAGCGAACTTCAAAGCTCTCCGCGGTTTGAAGTCCCAGTGAAACATTGCGCGCTTCCAAAACGCCGCCGGATGAAATCGTGAGAACCTTGCCGGTAGTTTCATTTTCCGCGCTGACGTCGACAGCCGAGACCGGGACTGTCAAAGCGTGGTTACGGATTTCCGTGGTGAAATCGACTTCCGCATACATTCCCGGAATGAGCGTGAAACCCGAATTTGCCACGTCCACTTCGGTATCCATGGTGCGGGTGGAAAGTTGCACTCGATCTGAAAACCGCGCCACCTTGCCGGGGAAGGTGCGATTCAACGTCGGCACCCTTACCGTGAGTCCCTGACCAACGTGCACCAAGCTCACGTCGGACTCGGGCACGGGCAGAATTAACCGCAGCAAACTATTTTCGGAAAGGCGCACTACCGGCATCGCCTGCGTCTGCGAGGCGGTTCCTGCCTGGATCATAGACCCGGTGTTGGCGTAGCGTTTGGTAATCACACCCGCGAAGGGTGCGGTTACCTGAGTGTAGGCCAACATCGTTTTGACTCGCGCCAACTCTGCTCGGGTAACGCTGACTTTCTGCAAAGCGGCTGCAAGTTTCGAATTAGCGCCAGCCAACTGAGCCTCCGCCACCAGATCGCGGCTGTGTGCATCGTCGATTTCCTGCTGCGCCACCAGACCTGGACGCTCCTTGACCACGTCAGCGAGACGCTGATACGAAAGATGAGCGATGTCATGGGAGGATTCAGCGCGGTGGATTTCGTCGCGCGCTCCCGTAACTTCGGCCTCAGCTTGCTCGATGGTCGCCTGCGCTCTAGCGATGTCATCCTGCATCTCAGGGATCTCGATGGTCGCCAGCGTCTGACCCAAGCGGACGTGATCGCCAACATCGACCCGCATTTCTCTTACGTAACCGGAAACCTTGGCCATCACTTCCACTTCCTGGAATGGGATGAACTCAGCTGTAAGAACGACGTTGCGCGAAAGATCCTGAAAAGCGGCTTTCGCAGCCGCTACGGTCTGCGTCTTTTCTGGAACGCCATCCCGTCCTTCAGCCTTACGCTCGGGACTTGCGCAGGCACTCAGCAATACAGCCAGAAGACTGACAGCAGCGGCGGCAGTGTTCACGGACATCCGGTGCACACATCCCAAGATAGGGAAGTCTTAGGAAATGGCCCATACCAACTTTCGGGTAGTTTCCCGAGATCTTCGAGGTAGCCGCTGAATGAACCGTTACCGCATGACTAGTAAGTAGACCGCCATAGCCACTCCAACTATGGAGAGGAGGACAGCCATAGCGGCAGCGAGGAATGGAAGGCCGATTTGTTACATCTCGACCCTGATTCAGATCGCGGATGATACGGAGATATTGCGCCGTGGACATTGCGTTAACAATCGCGCCTGCCAGAACCAAGGCGGTTCCGGTCCAAACCGAAAATCCCGAGGGGCGAGCCGGTGTGCCCGCCGACGCGGCGGCGATCTCTCGCGAAAAAAAGCCAAAGCGCGCCACGACGAACCCGAACCCCATTAGAGCCAATCCGGTTCGAATCCAAGCCGGCAATATTCGCTCCGCCGCGAAATATATTCGAGGGTCCTTAGAGCGCCTTTGCGCCGCGTTAGATCGCGAGCCTTACGTGCCGCTTCGCGGGCACGCGCCGCATCGATCTGGTTCTGTCATTATGCCGTGGTGACCTTGGATCAAATCATCTCATTCCCGTCAACGGAACCAAGCCGTGAGCGGAGCATGTTCAAGCCTTCGGCAACCGATTCAAACCCCCGCAAAACGGCTTCAGCAAAGGTGGGAACAATACGGGAACATCGACGGAGCGAAAACGGCCCAAATCATCCCACGCAATCCTAAACTACATTGCATTTAACTCTTTCTCCAACGTGTATCTGCCCTGATTTTGAACCACTTATCTTAGTCGGTAAGCAGCCCTGAAAAGGCTGGCGTCGGTGGTTCAAGTCCGTCCCTGGCCCCCACAATTTCAATCACTTACAGTCAGTGAGAGACTCCATTTCATTCGGGTTCATTCCAAAACATTGGCCTGTCGAGACTCGCCTCTCAGATGAAATTGAACGATGGGACTTCGGGACAACGACTACTGCTTCAACGACTAGCGCGTGATACGTCAACCGACCGGTGGACCGGGTCACTTCGATGTCTCGTGAGGAGCCTCCATGGTTGTTCTCTCAATCAACGTTCCCGTTGAGTTCAGCCTTTTTGTACACCATGCGCTCCTCCTCTGACTTAACATTCAAACACCACAGCCAAATGGATTTGCGTGACTTTTGCACGGTTTGCCCGTAAATGTCAAAGCGCGAATGGCTTCGGAACCTCACTGATCAGCAAAACAGGGCCCCGGCAACGGCCTGGCAATCCCCAAGCCTCTGCTATAATCTGCGGTTAATGTTGGCTTCCGTCCAGAAAAACTCCCACTGGCAACGTTTAGCCGCCACGTACGAACTCCTGGGGCCGCCGCTGCGTCCCGCGCCCGAGGATATCAGCATATTCGAAGGCGCCGTAGACGATTGGTTTGCTTCTCATTCTGTCAACCATATCCGCGCTCTCTCGCTCGGCGCCACGCCGGCCATCGCGCTCATGCGGTGGCCCGCCGGCAGTATCCTGCTCGGCGCCGACGAGTCGTTCCACATGATGCGATCCGCGTGGCCCGGCGATCGCGCCGCAACCAGATTTGGAGTCCGTGCGAACTGGCTACACCTACCTCTTCCTTCGTCCAGTGTCCACATTGCCATCGGCGACGGTTCCTTGAATTGCGTGCGCCACCCTGAAGTCGCCAATGCCGTCTGCCTATCCCTGCGTAGCGTACTCACTGACGATGGTCTCCTGATACTGCGCTGTTATGTGAGGCCGGAGGAGCCGGAGAAGCCCGAATATATCTTTGATGAAATGTTCCGCGGCGCTATTCCAACGTTCACGCAATTCAAGTTCCGGCTCTTCTTAGCCATGCCCCAGGACCTTCGAAGTGGGCTGGCCGTGGACGATCTCTACCGTCTTTGGGCGTCGTATGCGGTCGACCCTGGGCGCCTCGCCGACCTAACCCATTGGCCTCGTCCGGAGATCGAGACCATCGAGGCCTTCCGCGGCAGTTCCACAGTGCATACGTTCCCGACACTAGCCGAGTTCCGCTGCTTGCTGCACGAACATTTCGATGAGGTCGGCGTGATCACGCCGCCGTACCCGCTAGGCGGGCACTGCCCAATCTTAATCCTACGGCCCCACGTCGGAGCGCGGGGGTGATTCCTGCGACGCAGACGCGTCAATCTTCCTTGAAGCCGCTAGCTCAGAGTATGGTTCTCGCTTCCGTGCGTGAGCCGCATTCCGGCGTCTACATTCTCCAGGACGTCTGCGTCTGTCCCGACAAGATCGACGTGACCCTGCTGCGGAAAGCTTGGAATCAAATTGCTAGTCGGCACGTCGCTCTGCGTACCTCAGTCGTTGTCAACGCCGCAAGACAAATCTTTTCGAATATCGAGGTCGCTCCCGAATACATTTTTCATGAACTAGAATGGAGCCAATCAGCGCCGGAGGAGAACAAAAGTCAGCTTGCCAAGCTTCTCGAGAACGACCGGCGCGACGGCTTCGAGTTCAAGTTCGGCGTTCCGTTGCGGTTTACTCTGATCCGTACGGCTCTCGGCAGCCATACTCTTGTATTGACCGCTCACCACGCTCTGCTCGACGGCCGCTCGTTGCTTGCGGTATGGAAGGAGTGGTTCGGCACATACGAAGCTTTGGCCGAGGGCCGTGGGCCAGCCCTGCTCGACGTGGCGCCACCGGTGGAACTCCCAGGAGAGCCGGCCGAACGGGCCGAACGCTTTTGGCAGACTTACCTGGCCGGGCTTGAAAGCACGACAGGCTTTGTCACGGACCGCCTGAAGCCAGCGGCCCCTCCGGTTTCGCGGCGATACGTGCAGTATGGCTGCTTTCTGGAAGTGTCAGCTACGTCCCAGTTGCGTGAACTCGCGCGGGCGAATGGCGTGGGTCTCGCCACCCTGGTCAACGCCGCTTGGGCTATCTTGCTCAGCCGTTACAGTGGGCGCAGGGATGTTGTGTTCGGCGTGACTCTCTCCGGCCGCGGCGCGAGTCAGAATGAGGCAGTCGGGCTATTCATAAACACGCTGCCCGTGCGAATTCAGGTGGACCCCGGAGCAATGCTGTCTACGTGGCTCGGTCAAATCCGTCGCGACGCCCTGGCCTTGCGTGAACATCAGGCCACCGGCGTGGAGGATGCCATCAAGTGGAGCGGGCTTCCCGCCGGTACGGCGCCGTTTGACAGCGTGGTGGTTTACGATCACGAGCCTCCCCAAGAAGCCTTAAGGCGTCTCGGCGCCAACTGGTCTCAACGCACGCTCCGCCGATTTCAGGGAACCGATCTTTCTCTGGTGCTGGGTAGCTACGGTGAACCTGTTTTGTCGCTCAACATCGGCTACGACACAAACCTCTATTGCGAGGATACGGTAGTAGCCATGATGGGACATCTTCGAACGATCTTGGCAAGCATGTGCTCTCGTCCCAACGGCCAACTCTCAGACATCGGCATGCTCACGGATTCCGAGAAAGAGAGTTTCCTGGCCCCCCGCACGGTGGACATCGACTCCAGCTCTTGTGTCCATGAACTCTTTGAATCTCAAGTACGCCGGACGCCGGCACACGCTGCGCTCGAAGCGGACGATGAGGTCATTACTTACGACGAACTGAATCGGCGCGCCAACCGGCTCGCCTCTCTGCTGCGGAAGCGGGGTGTGGGTCCGGAGGATCTTGTCGCGGTGAACCTCTCGAACGTGCGCGACACGATCGTCGCCGTACTTGGCATCCTCAAGGCGGGTGGCGCATTCCTTCCCGTCGATCCCGCTGCTCCAGAGGAACGGCGCGCCGCGATCTTGGCCGATGCCCGCCCGAAATTCACGGTCGACGAACAGACCGATCGAGCAGAACTGCTCGAACAACCGGACGGCGACCTGCCGCCGTCAGCAGAGGCCCGCAACGCCGCATATGCCATATTCACTTCCGGGTCGACCGGTAAGCCGAAAGCGATTGTCGTCTCCCACCGCGCCCTGGTGAATCACACCTTGGCCGTGGTTCCCGTTTATGGGATCACGCCATCGGATCGGCGCCTGCAATTTGCCTCGCTGGCCTCAGATGTTTTCGTGGCCGAAGTCTTCAACTACCTCACCGCGGGCGCGACGATCGTCATTTGCCCGGAAGCGCGCAGGTCCTCGCTGCAGGAGTTCCATCGCGTCCTTGCTGAGCAGCGAATCACCATAACTGCCGTGCCTGGTTCGTGGTGGAATGTTTGGGTATCGGGTCTCTCAGCGGGCTCCGTCCATTTGCCTCCGTCACTACGCGCCGTTGTGGTCGGCATGGAGCGCGCCGACCCAGCCGCGTTCCATAAGTGGCGGCAAGCGAGCGGCCATCGGCTGCGTTGGTTTAATGCTTACGGGCCAGCTGAGAACAGCCCAACGTCTACGATCTATGAGGCCAAAACGTCGCGCTGGGAATGTTCCGAGCTACTCCCTATCGGCAAGCCTATCGCCAACACGACGGCTTATGTCTTGGGCCGTGAAGGAGAGCTGCTTCCTCCCGGAGTGGCCGGTGAGTTGTATGTAGGGGGCGCCGGCATTGCGCGTGGCTACCTGGCAGCTCCCGAACTAACCGCAATGCGATTCGTGGATGATCCCTTCCGGGAGGGCAGCCGCCTGTACCGCACGGGCGATCGCGCTTTTGCACTGCCTGACGGCAATCTCGTGTTCGCAGGTCGTCTGGATCGACAGGTGAAGGTGCGAGGCTACCGGGTAGAGTTGGACGAGATCGAGGAAGCTCTGGCGCGGCACCCGGCAGTGAAACAGTGTGCTGTGGTGGCGACGGATGACAGCGACAGGCAACGCCTGGGGGCCTATGTCGTGGGTGGCGCTTCGAAGCATGAACTTCACCTGCACCTTGCGCGTCTGCTGCCCGAATACATGATTCCGGCCGTGTGGATGAAGCTGGATCGGTTGCCGCTTACGCCAAGCGGCAAGATCGATCGCCGGGCGCTGCCGCCCTGTGAGAGCTCGGCCCAAGTGGCTTCGATGGACTTTCCGCCATCGACGCCAAGCGAGTTGCTCCTGGCCACGCTTTGGCGCGAAGCGCTGGGAGTGCAGGAAGTAAACCTCCTGGACGACTTCTTCCTGCTTGGCGGGGATAGCTTGAGCGCCACGATCCTGCTGCTCCGCATTCAAGAAGAGTTCAATGTTCAGCTTTCGCTGGCCGCCCTGTTCCAGACGTCCACCCTCGCGAGGTTGGCGGCGAAACTGGATGCGGGCGAAGAGTCCGACGGTTCCTCGATGGTCTTTCACGAGGGTGGCGCGGGCGCGCCCTTTTTCTTCGTGCCCTACCTCGGCGGCTCCGCTTCGGTCTACGCCCACATCGCTGACAGAATTGCGCCCTACCATCCCTCTTACGGTTTTAGTCCACGCTTGAGTTCGGCGGCGGGCTCTGGACTCTCTATTGAGTCGACTGCGATGGAGTATGTAGCTGAGGTCAACAGGGTGGTTCCGAGTGGGCAACGAGTGGTTATCGTGGGCTACAGCTCCGGTGGCCTGGTGGCATTTGAAGTCGCCAGGCAACTTCGCAGGAGCGCTAGGCATGATCCGTTGTTAGTCGTCCTTGACACGCCGCTTACGAACGCGCCCGGAGCCGCTCCCTCAGGGTTTTGGCGGCAGGTTGTCGACGCCCTCCGCAACCTTCCGGTATGGGCGGCTCACGAGGCGGCACATCTGCAACCGCGCAAATTTCTTTTAGGCGTGCAGGGACACTTGGCGAGAATCGGGAGATCGGTCCGCGGGCGGCCTGCAGCACAGGAGGTGGATCCCCGAATCTACGCGGGTAGGGCGAGCGTTCATCCCGCTTATCAAGCCTTACTCAACCGTATGTATCGGGCGATGCTCACTTATAGTCCGGGACCGTACGAAGGAAAAGTTGTCCTCTTGAGAGCGAAAGTGCCAACTCTCTTTCGCACCCGAGATACCCGAATGGGTTGGGATCTGGTTGCTGTACTGGGAGTGGAATTGCACCAAGTGCCGGGAAGGCATGATGATTGCCTGTCGGATGTGTATGGCGCGGAATTGGCCCGTGTGTTGGTGCGGTGTGTGGAAAGGAACAGGTAGTAGCCTCGGTAATCACTGCTTCGCAAGAAAGCGAGGAATAAAAACCGATTGAGCCGGGCGGGGCTCAGCTTTCAAATTCTCGCTTCTTTGACAACCGAGCCCGCTTCTCCGAAAGTTCTTCAACGATTCAGAAACTTCCTTTGGAATCTTCTATCCGGATAGGTTCATTCTCGCGAGTCTTTCTTCCTTCGATTCGGCGAAAGGAGCTGAAAGTGCGCTGCGAGAGGCCGGCTTTACCTGCGATGAAGTCGTCGCGGCCACGGGGCTAGAAATGCTGCAATTTTTTGAAGATCTGCGGCTTCGAGCTGGCCTATGGGGTGGACTCATGACCCGGCAGGAGGCAGAGACTGAGCATATTTGCAAACTCGTCGCCCCTTGGCGTCCCATGAGCATCGAGACACTTATTTAACATCTCTAGTGCCTTTACGGGATGGTACAAACGCATCCATTCATGTTTGATGGATATAGACAAATAGCTTGGGTTGCTGCGATTGAACCGAGATCAGGCGTGAATCCCCTGGCAACCAGGTTTGAGAGGAGCTTACTAACATGATGAGGCAGCAAATTCTGATAGCCTTCGGCTTGGTGGGGATTCTATCCATCGCGGCTTGCCATAAGGCCGTTCCAGTGGCTTCCCGGCCAACTCCGCCAACCCCGGTGGTAGCGGCCGCGCCGGCGCCAGCTCCTAGGGCTACGCCCAGACCGGCGCCTGTGAGTGTGACGCCTAGCCAGACGGCGCAAACGATACGCCCGGCAACCATGACCCCAAAGGAGCGCGCGACGCTCAATGACAGCCTAGCCCGGTTGGAGGACGCGCTGTTTGACTACGACAAAGCTACCATCCGGTCCGACGCGACCACGGTACTCAAGGACGACGTTGGCGTCATCCGCGGCATCCTGGCCAGTTATCCCAGCCAAAAACTGGTGATCGAGGGTCACGCCGATGAGCGTGGCTCGGAGGAATACAACGTCGCGCTGGGCGACAAGCGGGCACGGGCGGCCGAGGAATTTCTGACCACCATGGGTATTCCTGATGTGCAACTGACAGTGATCAGTTACGGTAAGGACCACCCGATCTGCACGGATCAAACCGAAGCTTGCTGGCAGAAGAACCGGCGGGCCCACATTACCGCCGCCCGATAATGGTTCTCCTAAGGCAAACCTCTCTCCGGGCTTTAAGCGCAGGTTCCGGAGAGAGGTGTTTTTAGTGTTGGGGCCGAATCGTGAAAGGAGTAAACGCGCGATGAAGGCAGTTCACTTGACAGCAGTCCGTATAGCGGCATCTGAGTGTTAGAGCTAAGTTTAGCCGATCAAAAAAGGGTTCTGGGCCTCTTGAACAGGCCCGAACGCCGACGGCGCAGCCAGTCGCAGGCCAACAAAGGAGGAGGCGTTATAGATCCAGCTTGCCGGTACTTGGACCAAACTTATCCAGCGGCACGTCCGCCATCTCGGCAACGTTAAGTAATAGGTTCACGGCCGGTTCGCGTGATCTTTAATATAAGTGCGAACGGCAGCGGTATCGTTTTTTCTGGCGGCGTCAGCCACCCTGCGGTCCAGATCAGCGGTCCATGCCAAATTCGCCGACACCAGAACGACCAGCGTCAACAATGCTGACCTTCCCCACCATAAGCTTGTTCGCTGTGCGCCCACCATGCTCGTCCACCTTGATTTTGCGACTTGATTCAATCATCCCATTTCCAGCTACGAAACGGCCAATCAGGAGATCCAATAAGGCCGCCGAGAGCCCGTGCCTGACTGAAATCAAGCGATCGAGCCACGCCGAAAGGCATGGCGACGTTTGAACGAGTGTCAGTGTCGATAATGCTGCGCACCGGGTTGTGGTTGGGAGAGGAGCTTAGCCGACGGATAACCGCCATCGCACATAAGCCGCGCAGGGGAGGGCTTGCTTCGGTTCACGATCACAAACGGCAAGGTGCCGCACAAAGTTCCTGATCTCCAATCCGCGAAGCATTCTGGCCCCTCTCACTTGGGCATACATTTCCGGACCGTTGGCTTGGACGACTCACTGCGGAAAGATAATTGAGACCTACTTTTGGCCTGGAAACACTTACTCGGTTCCTCGCTTCTCCGCATTGAGGTACGCCAAAAGTTTGGTCTCTTGCCGACCCTTTGTAACCGTGTCCAGAATGAGCCCGCATGCAAACAGGATCAACGCGTACACAGCTAAACCCGTTGCCAAAATCGCAGTGGGGAATCGCGGCACTAGACCGGTTTCGATAAATGTGATCACCACCGGATAGGCCAGAACTAACGCGGCGAATAAGGCGAGCAACCCAAGTATCGAGAAAAACAGCAGTGGTTTCTCATTCTTAAACAGTTTTACGATCATCCACAAAATCCGGATGCCGTCGCGGTAGGTACTCAGCTTGCTGGCCGAACCCAATGGGCGTTCTTTGTAGACCGATACAATCTCCGCTACCGGTAACCCGAGCGTCAAAGCATGCACGGTCAACTCCGTTTCGATCTCAAAGCCACCAGCAAAGACGGGAAACGATTTCGCAAACGGCCGCGAGAACACCCGGTATCCAGAAAGGATATCCGTGAAACTAGTACCGAACAAGAAAGCTACCGATTGCGTGAAGACCTTGTTGCCTAACACATGTCCCGGACGATAAGCTTCCGTTGATTGATGCTCTCGGCGTCCCACAACCATGGCGAGATGTTGCGTTCGCGCCATTCGGACCATCTGCGGGGCGATCGCGGCATCATAGGTGCCATCGCCGTCCACCAAGACGTAATAGTCGGCGTCAATATCGGCAAACATACGCCGCACTACCCAGCCTT
>CAVVZG010000166.1:0-7939 GCA_963752205.1 Bryobacterales bacterium
CAATGTATTGCTGTCGATCTCCACAAGCAGACTATCAGCGTGTGCGTGATGGTGAAAGCGGAGGAAAAGCGGGTGGTCGAACAGCGTCGCAGCTTGCGTTGCGGCGACACCGAATTGATACGTTGCTTTTTCGAGCGGCTCGGGTCGTTCCGCATGGTCGTGGAAGCCACCAGCAGCTACGAATGGCTGTTCTTGTTGATCGAGGATCTGGCCGACCGCTGCGTGCTGCGGCACCCCAAGAAGCTGCGGGTGATCGCGGAGAGCACGCAAAAATCGGACAAAATCGACGCGAAGGTGCTGGCTGAGTTTCTGCTTCTGGACATGATCCCGGAAAGCCCATCGGCCAGGCCCGCGGCTCCGGCAGTACCGGGTGCTGGTGCGGCATCGCCACGCCGTGCAGCGGGGCATCACGCGGATCAAGTGCAAGCTGCGTCACAAGCTGGCCTTTTACAACGCGGATATCGCCAGCTTGTTCGACGGCGCGGGGCCGAGGAGCACCTGGCCAAGCTGGCCATGAGTTACGCGGATCGCTTCGAGTGCGACTGGCGCTGTGGGAACAGTTGTCCCTGTTGCACAAGCAACTGGCCGCGGCTGACAAGGAACTCAAGGCGTTTGCCCAGACGGCCCCTGCCGCCGAACGCGAAGCCCGCGAGGTGCTGGACACCATGCCCGAAGTGGGACCGGTCACGATCGACGTCGTGCTCAGCGAAACGGGAGACGTGCGGCGGTTCCGCATGCCAAGCGGGTGGTCGCCTACGCGGGGATGGATCCCTGCTTCCGGGAGAGTGCTGGAAAAGAAAAACAGCTGCACATCAGCAAGGAAGGCTCGCGGCTCTTGCGGTGGGCCCTGATCGAGACCGCCTGGCGGCTGGTGGGGAAATCGGCCCGCTGGCGGCCGCAGGGCGGGGTCCATTTACACATGTATTCGGCGGATCTGGCGCGGTCTCCGGACGGGCAGTGGTGGGTGTTGGCGGATCGCACGCAGGCGCCGTCGGGGGCGGGCTACGCGCTTGAAAACCGGCTGGTAAGCACGCGCGTGATGCCCGAAGTATTTCGCGCATCGCATGTGCGGCGGGTGGCGAATTTCTTTCAGGCTTACCGCAATGCGCTGCAGCGGATGGTGCCGGTGCGGCGGGAGAATCCGCGCATTGTGGTGCTCACGCCGGGTCCTTATAACGAGACTTATTTCGAGCATGCGTTTCTGGCACGCTACTTGGGATACACGTTGGTCGAGGGCGGCGATCTCACGGTGCGCGAGAACCACGTGTTCCTGAAGACGCTGGGCGGGCTGCTGCCGGTGGATGTGATCGTGCGCCGGCAGGACGATCATTTCTGCGATCCACTGGAACTGAACAGTCATTCGATGCTGGGGGTTCCGGGGTTGGTGCAGGCAGTGCGGTCAGGAACGGTTTCGGTGGCGAATGCGCTGGGGTCGGGGCTGGCGGAATCGCCGGCTTACGCGGCATTTTTGCCGGGGCTGTGCAAGGAACTGTTAGGCGAAGATTTGAAAATGCCGACGGTGGCGACGTGGTGGTGCGGGCAGGAGAAGCCGCTGGCTTATGCGGCGGACCATCTGGAAGACCTGGTGATCAAGCCCACGTTTCCGGGGACGGGCGAGGACCCGATTTTCGGAGCGGAACTGAGCGGGGCGGAGCGCGAAGCGTTGATCGCCAAGATGCGTGCGAACCCAGGGCGTTATGTGGCGCAAGAGCAGGTGGCGCTGTCGACGGTACCGGTGTGGGAGGGGCGCGCGCTGCAGCCGCGGCATCTGGTGATGCGCGTTTTCGCGGTGAGTACGGGATCAAGTTACTCGGTGATGCCGGGAGGGCTGAGCCGGATTTCGGCGTCGTTGAGCAACATGGTGGTTTCGATGCAGCGCGGCGGCGGCAGCAAGGATACTTGGGTGCTGGGCGATGGGCCGGCTCCGGAGTTCAGTTTGCTGCGGCCCCCAACGCATCCGCTGGAAGTGAGCCGCGCGACCTTCGACTTACCGAGCCGCGTGGCTGACAATTTGTTTTGGCTGGGGCGGTATACGGAGCGCGTCGAGGCAGTCGTGCGAATTTCACGCGCGATTCTGGGACGGGTGTTTCAGGAAGGCGATGTCACACGCACCGCGGGCCTCAATCTTGGCCTGCATGTTTTGCAGGCTCTGGGATATTTGCCGGAGCGCACGGGCACGGGCACGCCGGAACGTGAGCTGCTGGAGATGATGTACGATCCGGCAAGCTGGCTGGCTTCTAATGTTCACCAGGTGCGGCGCGTGGCGGGGCTGTTGCGGGATCGCATATCGGTGGATGCGTGGTTGATTTTGAATCAGCTCGATCAGCAGTTTTCGACGGCGGCTCCGGCGGAGATGCTGCAGATGGGGGCGGCGCAGGACCGGCTGGATCGCGCGATCATCACGCTGTCGGCTTTCGCGGGGTTGGTAATGGAAGGCATGACGCGCGGCGATGGCTGGCGGTTTTTGGACATCGGACGGCGCCTGGAGCGGGCGCTGCAGATGGCGGAATTACTGCGCAATAGCCTGGCGGAGGATTCGCCGGCGGACGTGGGCGTGCTTGAAGCGGTGCTGGAGATCGCCGATAGCTCGATCACTTACCGCTCGCGTTATCTGACTTCGCTGCAGAACGACCTGGTGCTGGATTTGCTGCTGGCGGACGAAGCCAATCCGCGGTCGATTGCGTTTCAACTGGCTCGGCTGCAGGAGGACGTGGATCAGCTGCCGGCGAGCCACACAGCGATCCGGCGGCCGACGGAGGCGCGGGTGGCGCTCTCGCTGCTCACGGCGGTGCAACTGACCGATGTCAGGGAACTGGTGCGGGACGGGGCGGCGGGGCCATCGGTGGCGCTCGAAGCGTTGTGTGCGCGACTCATCAAAGAACTGAACCAGCTTTCGGAAACGTTGACGCGCGCGTATTTCAGTCATTCCCCGCAATCGCGGCAGTTGTCGGCTCCTTGAGAATGCGATGAAGCTTCAAGCCACTCACACTACCCGTTACCTGTATAGCGATGTTGTATCGACGTGCCACTCGGAGGCGCATCTGACGCCGCGCGCTTGCCTGGGCCAGACGGTGCTCGATCATCAGCTTAGCATCGACCCGGAACCGGATTTTTCGGCCGACCGCGACGATTATTTTGGCAATCCGGTGACGATGTTCTCGATCAGCCAGCCGCACCGGGAGTTGACCATCACGTCGCGCTGCACGGTGGATCTGACGCCGGCGGGCACGCCCAAATTGCAGCTTTCCCCTCCCTGGGAAGAAGTGCGCGAGCAGGCGCGAAAGCGAGTGTTGGGAGACGATTTCGAAGCCTCGCAGTTCGTGTTCGAATCGCCGCTGGTGACGCTGGGGAAGTCCTTTGCGGCTTATGCAGCGCCTTCTTTCGAGGCGGGGCGGCCCCTGCTCGACGCGGCTAATGATCTTTCACGGCGGATCTATGAAGAATTCCAATATGACAAGCGCGCAACTACTATTTCGACGCCGATCGACGAGGTGCTGGAAACGCGGCATGGGGTGTGCCAGGATTTCGCGCATTTGATGATCGCCTGTTTGCGGTCTCTGGAACTTCCGGTCCGATATATCAGTGGATATTTGCGCAACGACGCGAATCTGACTGGCGCGGAAGCATCGCACGCGTGGGTTTCGGTGTGGTGCCCGGTGCTGGGCTGGCAGGGGTTCGATCCCACCAACAACACCATGCCGGGCGGACGCCACGTTACCTTGGCGTGGGGCCGCGATTATTCGGATGTGACTCCGGTGAAGGGCGTGGCGCTGGGCGGCGGCGAGCACGTGATCAGTGTTTCGGTGGACGTTTCTCCGGTCGCGGACCGGTAAGCTAAAGTTGCGCAGCCGCAGCGCGCAATCCTAAAAAAAAATTAACGCTTCCGACATTTACCTGTAATCCGCATACCTCAAAAAGCGTCTTAGAAAAATACCGTTCCGGCTTGATTGCTGGAATTCTAACTACGTGGCTACTATCAGTAAGTTCTTGTAATTTAGGAGGATAGGAATTTTTACATGAATATTTTAGTGCTGGGCGGAGACGGCTACTGTGGTTGGGCAACAGCTCTCTATTTATCTGCCAAAGGGCATAAAGTATCCACTGTAGATAATTTCGCGCGGCGGCAATGGGACCACGAATTAGGGGTGCAGACGCTGACGCCAATCCGTCCTTTGGCGGAGCGTCTCAAGACCTGGCACGATGTGACGGGAAATCATATCGAGTCACTGGTGGGGGATGTTACGGACTATGATTTTCTGGCTTCGGCGATTGAAACGACCGAGCCCGATGCGGTGATTCACTTCGCGGAGCAGCGGTCCGCGCCGTATTCGATGATCGACCGCAAGCACGCGGTTTCGACGCAGGTGAATAATGTGGTGGGCACGCTGAACCTGCTGTTCGCGATCCGCGAACTACGGCCGGATTGCCACCTGGTCAAACTGGGGACGATGGGCGAGTACGGGACTCCCAATATCGATATTGAAGAAGGCTACATCAATATCGAGCACAATGGGCGCAAAGACACGCTGCCTTTTCCGAAGCAGCCGCCTTCGTTCTATCACTTGTCGAAGGTGCACGACAGCCACAATATTCTTTTCGCGTGCAAGATTTGGAATTTGCGGGCCACCGATTTGAATCAAGGCGTGGTTTACGGAACCTTGACGGACGAGGTGGAACTGGACGAGGCGCTGATTAACCGTTTCGATTATGATGAAGTATTCGGCACGGTACTGAATCGCTTCTGTGCCCAAGCGGCCGTGGGACATCCGCTCACGGTTTACGGAAGGGGTGGGCAGACCCGCGGTTTTCTGGATCTTCGGGACACCGTGCGGTGCATTGAGATTGCGTGTATGAATCCTGCGGCTCGCGGCGAATGCCGCGTCTACAATCAGTTCACCGAACAGTTTTCCGTGCTGGAACTGGCCAAGATGGTGCAGGCCGCGGCGCGCAAAATGGGCTTGCCGGTGGAGATCGACTTCCTGCCGCCGCCGCGCGTCGAAGCCGAGTCCCATTACTACAACGCCAAGCACTCGAAGCTGATCGATCTGGGGCTGGAGCCGCATTATCTTTCGGATTCATTGCTCGATTCACTTATGAACATTGCCGTTAAATATAGTGACCGCATTGATTCATCGCTCTTCCTGCCGCAAGTGGAATGGCGGAATCCGCGCAATGAACGAAAGCAGCGGCAGGGCGCGATGGCCGCTGTCTCCTGGGGCCAAGGTAACGTTTGAACGCTGATCCGGGGAACGCCAGCGCTCGACAACGCCGTTTCGTTTATTTGGCGGTGCTGTTGATTTCGGGCGCGGTGTACCTCGGATGTATTATTTCCCCTCCCTCCTTGATGGACGATGTGGATGCCGTGCAGGCGCAGATTGCGCGCAACATGGTGTCTTCAGGCGACTGGGTGACGGCGCGGCTGGACGGGGTTGCGTATCTTGAAAAAGCTCCGCTGATTTACTGGGCGATCGCTGCGTCCTATAAAATCTTCGGCGCGTCCGATTGGGCGGCGCGGATTCCGATTGCGCTTTCCGCGATGGCGCTGGCTTGGCTGACGGCGGCTTTCGGCATCTGGGCTTTCGGGCGGCGCGCGGGGTTTTACGCGGGGCTGTGCATCTCCACTTGCATCGGGCTCTTTTTGTTCACGCGGATTCTGATTCCGGACGTGACCATTACAGCCACCATGACGCTCACGATGTGGGCGTTTTTGCGGGCGATTGATGAGGAGGAGCGGAGGCCGCGGCTGTGGGCATTTTTGCTGGCGGTGAGCATCGGGATCAGCTTGCTGCTGAAGAGTCTGATCGGGCTGGTGTTTCCGGCGGGGGCTGCCCTGCTCTATTTGTTGTTCACGCGGCAGTTGCTGGTGGCGGGCGTGTGGAAGAGGCTGCGGCCGGTGAGCGGGCGTGCTCATTATTTTGGCGATTGCGGCGCCTTGGCATATTCTGGCTACGCTGCGGAATCCTCCGTATTTCGATCTGACGTTCCGTAGCGTTCCGGGGGAGTATCACGGGTTTCTGTGGTTCTTCTTCATGAACGAGCAGGTGCTGCGGTTTTTGAATCTGCGCTTTCCGCGCGATTACGATACGGTTCCGCGGGCGTGGTTCTGGCTGCTGCATCTGGTGTGGCTGTTTCCGTGGAGCGTTTACTTTCCGGCGGTGGCGAAGCTTTCTTTTAAGCCGGTGGATCGCGCGGGGAAAACGCGGCTGCTGGCGCTCTGCTGGACTGGTTTTTTGTTGGTGTTTTTTTCATTTTCGACTACGCAGGAATATTATTCGATGCCGTGTTATCCGGCGCTGGCGCTGCTGCTAGGGTCGGCTATGGCGGCGGGGGGCAATTGGGTCCGCTGGGGTACGCGGGTGCTTTCGGTGATTCTGGCGTTGGCGGCTATCGCGTGTTTTGCGCTGCTGTTCGTGGTGAGGGGACTGCCGTCGCCGGGTGATATTTCTACGGCGCTGGTGCAGAATCCGGCCGCCTACAAGCTATCGATGGGGCATATCGGGGATCTCACGATTCCGTCGTTTGCGTATTTGCGGGTGCCGTTGTTCGTGGCGGGGGTAGCGTTTCTGGTGGGTGCGGTGGGAACGGTGAAGGCGACGGGGCAGCGGGCCTTCTTGGCGGCGGCTTTCATGGCGGTGTCTGTTTTTGCACGCGGCTCGACTGGCGCTGGTGGTGTTCGATCCTTATATGTCGTCGCGGCCGCTGGCGCGGGCTTTGTTGCAGGCGCCGGTGGGGCAGTTGGTGATCGATCATCATTACTACACGTTCTCGTCCATCTTTTTTTATACGAACCGGACTGCACTCTTGCTGAATGGGCGGACGAACAATTTGATTTACGGGTCGTATGCGCCGGATGCTCCTGACGTGTTCATTGACGATCAGCAGTGGAAGCAGCGCTGGTTGGGCGGAGCAGCGCTATTACATTGTGGCGAACGATCCCGAGCGGCCGCGTTTTGAAAAGCTGGTGGGCGGGGAGCACTTGATCACTGTGGCGGACAGCGGCGGCAAAATGCTGCTTACCAATCATCCGGTGCATTAAGATAGTCTCAACCATGTTTGCTCATTGGTTTCTCGGGGTGGCGGCGATCCCTTTTATTTATTACCTGATCGTGATTGTCAGTTCCTGGCGGTATTTTCGTGCCGCGCGGCGGCCGGTGGCGCAGGTTGAGAAGTTCACTCCGCCGGTGAGTATTTTGAAACCCATGCGCGGGGAGGATCTGGGGGCTTACGAGAACTTCGCTAGTTTTTGCCGGCAGGATTATCCGGAGTTCGAGATTCTGTTATGCGTCGATGCGGATGACCGGGCGGTGATGCCTCTTGTGGAGAAGCTGCGGCGTGACTTTCCGGAGCAGGAGATTCGGGTGTTGTACGGTTCGGGGCGCGTTGCTACCAACGACAAAGTCGCCAAGCTGGAGCGCATGGTGGGCGAGGCGCGGCACGAAGTGGTAGTGATCAGCGATAGTGACGTGCGGGTGCGGCCGGATTACTTGCGGCAGGTCACAGCTCCGCTGGCGCGGGCGGACGTGGGGGCGGTTACTTGTTTCTATGTTCCGACGGAAGAGAAAACCTTCACGGACCGCCTGCAGAATATCGGGATGATGTCGGATTTTTATCCGGGGATTTTGGTGGCTTGGCAGTTGGACGGGATCAAGTTCGCGCTGGGTCCGACGATCGCTACGACGCGCACGCGGCTGGCGGGGTTTGGCGGTTATGCGGCGATTGAGAATCGTCCGGCGGACGATTTGTTGGTGGGGCGGCTGATTGCGGACCAGGGTTACGAGGTGGTGCTGCTGCCGTACACGATCGAAACCGTTGCCGATTACGCGTCGTTTCGCGAACTGCTGCATAAGCGGCTGCGCTGGATTGTGGTGATGCGGAATTTGCGGCCTTGGGGACACTTCGGCCTGATCTTCACTTGGGGATTGGCGTGGACGCTGGCTGC